>JACOUI010000288.1 GCA_016177915.1 Planctomycetia bacterium | reverse complement strand
TGCTGCCGCTCGGCCAGCGAAACGTACTGCCGCCCCACCTCGCGCAACAGCAAGTCCAACTGGAACTTCATCTCGTCCGTTGTGCTCGGCCGCGACAACACGATCGCCGGCGCGTGCCGCCGCGCCAATCGCTCGGCTGCCTCCGGGTAATCCACGTCCCGCAGGAAGGCGATCGGGACCGCCGCCGTGCGGCTGTCGGTACGAAGCTGCTGCACGATCTGGTCCGCCCCCACGCCCGCCAGCCGCGCGTCGACGATGACGAGCCCCACGTCCGGCGACGCGATCGCCTGCTTGACGAGGTCCCGTCCCGTCCCCACGACCTTCGGGTCGTAGTCCAACTCGGCCAGGAACCCCGCCAGCCGCGACGAGCTGCCCGGCAGCGTGTCCACCAGCACCGCTTGCAGCTTGCCGTTGGAGGCCGCCAGGAACGCCAGCGACGCGGCCACGTCGGCCGATCCGGCGTAGGGCTTCTTCGGGTCCCACTTTATGATCGTCTCGAGGGCCGCAAACCGCAGCCGGCGGTCCGGGTGCTGCGCCGCCCGCACAATCGCCGCCGTCTCGCCGCGCTCGTAGAGAAGGTCCGCCGAGCCGAGGTCGGCCAGCAGCCGGGCGCAGGCCGTCGCGGCGGGAATGCGCCCCGCGGCCATCGAGTCTCCCATGACATCGAGCACCGCCGCGCCGCCGAGCGCGGCGGCCGCCTCCCGCACGCCGCCCGGCCCCTCCGGCAGCGGCTTGTCGAGCCCCTGCCGGTACGACTCGAACTGCAGCAGCGACGCCAGGTACATCCGCCGGGCCGCCGCGTCTTCGGGGGCGAGGGCATAGAGGTCGCGCGACAGCCGATAAGCATAGAGCCAGCCGGCGTCCTCGGCCGGCATCAGCCGCTGGACGCTCTGCTTTTTCTCCGCGTCCCAGTCCCAAATCAGCACCTGGCCGGTCGAATCGGCCAGGCCCGGCCTCCCGCCGCGATAATACTTGAGCGCAAACTGCCGCAACAGGGCGATCGCCTCTTCGCGCGAGGGGGAGCGTCCCACGAGCCTGGCGATTGCCGCCGAGGCGGCCCGCCGAGTTTCGTCGGCACCTTGTTCGGAATGCGCCGGGCCGAGGAGCCATGGGATCGCGTCGCGGACTTCGAGCGCCGCCAGCACGGCCGCGGCGTGTACCTTCAGCGCCGCATCGTCGCTTTGCAAAGCCCCCAGGAGCGGGCCGGTTGCGTTCGATTCCAATTCCACGAGCGCCTGCTGGGCCGTGCGGTGCTCGGGCGCACGGGCCGCGTCGGCCAGCACACCCAAAAGTGCGCTCGCCGCCGCAGCGCCGCCGTAGCGAAGCTGCCCGATCGCCCGCTCTCGCACGCGCTCCGCAGGGTCCTTGAGCTGCTCGATCAGTCCGGCCAGCCGGTTGGGGTCGGTGGCGTAGCGCTCCGCCCCTTCGAGGATTTTTCGCGCGGCGTCTCGGCCTTCCGGCTGTACGTCCCGCGCCGCCGCCATCTGCATCAGCGGCGACGAGCCCAGCTTTTGCACCAGCTTGAACATCGCCTCGTCGTCCATCGGCGCATCCAAAAGCGCCTTGGCGTACGGCCGCGCCACGGCCGCGTGCTTGAGGTTGATCAGCGTGCGGATGGCGACCACCAGGTCCTCGGGCGCCGTGGGATTGGTCGCCAGGACTTCCCGCACCAGCGGGTCGGTGATCGCCGGGGGCGGCGGAGGCTGCTGCGCCGCGGGCGCCGGCGGCTGCGCGGCGTTGTCTCGCGCTAAGGAGACGCTGCCAAGCGCCAGCGCCGCCGCGGCCGCCATCGTGCAAAAACCAAGATGCCCAAATCGCATGTTGCCTACCTTGATCTAGACTCGCCGCCGGGTGGCATGCCCTGAGCTTGCGAAGGGCGTGGAGGCTGCGGCAGACGCACCGGCCCCTGTGCGCCGCGCCTGCAGCATCAACTCAACCGTGGCACACCGCGGATTTCAAGCAAATTCCTGCCCCACAAGGGGATTCGCAACGGTCCCGGCCCGACTGTCAACATCGCCACGGGCGTCATAAACCCAACTTCTGCCGCCACCGCTGCACCTGCTGTTGCACCTGCTGCGGCCCGGTCGAGCCGAAGCTCGTGAACGCCCGGACCGCCTTCTGGGCCCCCAGCACCTCGAAAACGCCCTTGTCGGCCGCCGGCCATTCGGCCCTGAAATCGTCGAGCGACAGGTCCGCCAGGCGGCCCTCTTGCTGCTGGGCCTTCCGCACGAGCGCCCCGACGAGCCGGTGCGCCTTGCGCTGCGGCACGCCGTGCCGGATCATGTACTCCATCAGCGTCGTGGCGTCGAGAAAGCCCCCCTCCAGCCGGGCCGCAATCGCCTCTCGGTGGAGCCTCGTCCCGGCCACGACCGGCGCCGCCACCTCCAAACACGACTCCACCGTATCCGAAGCGTCAAAGAGCGGCAGCTTGTCTTCCTGCATGTCCCGGTTGTAGGCCAGCGGCAGCCCCTTCATCAGCACCAAGAGCGATTGCAAGCTCCCCACCACCCGCGCCGATTTGCCGCGCGTCAGCTCCAGCACGTCGGGGTTGACCTTCTGCGGCATGATCGACGACCCGGTGCAAAACGCCTCCGGCAGCGTCAGGTAGCCGAACTCCTGCGACGACCACAAAATCCACTCCTCGGCCCAACTGCTCAGGTGCAGCGCGATCGCCGAGAGGACGAACACAAACTCCAGCGCGAAGTCGCGGTCGTTCGAGGCATCCAGGCTGTTGGCCGAAACGCCTTCAAAGCCCAGCTCCTTGGCCACGAAATCCCGGTCGATGGGAAGCGATGTGCCGGCCAGCGCCGCCGTCCCCAGGCTCAGTTGGTTCACGCGCTTGCGGCAATCGGCGAGGCGCTCCCGGTCGCGCTCGAGCTTCTCGCAGTACGCCAGCCAGTAATGCGCCGCCAGCACAGGCTGGGCCGGCCGCAGGTGCGTGTAGCCGGGCACGACGACGTCGACGTCTGCCTGGCACCGCGCGACGAACGCCTTTTGCAGGTCCACGAGCCGCCCGTCGATCCGGTCGATCGCGTCGCGGACCCAGAGCTTTAGGTCGGTCGAGACCTGGTCGTTGCGGCTGCGGGCGGTGTGCAGCTTGCGGCCGATGTCGCCCAACCGCTCGATAAGCGCATGCTCGATGTTCATGTGGACGTCTTCCAACTCCGGCCGGAAGTGAAAACGTCCTTCCTCGATCTCGCGGCGGATTTCCTCGAGATGGTGGCAGATGGCCCGGCATTCCTCGTCCGTAAGAAGCCCGGCGCGGGCGAGCATCTTGGCGTGGGCGAGCGAAGCGGCGACGTCCTGCGCATACAGGCGGCAATCGAAGGAGACGCTCTGCGTGAACTTTTCCACGCGGCGATCGACGCCCTCGGAAAACACGCCGCTGCGGCTCAAAGACTGGTCGGACACGCTTCACCACCGCCGGAATACCGTGACGCGGGGATGAAACAAGACCGCGCCTGGATTCAACTCTAAGCGGGCCAGCACGCTCAAACAAGCGGCGGACGAGCGCTCAACTCCGCACTCCAAACTCCCCACTCCGCACATTCACGCCCCCTTCGGCGCCGCCCAGTGTCCCTTGCGATACTCCCGCGTCACCAGCTTGCTGGCCTCGTCGTCGCCCACGAACTGCTCCTTCTTGCCGTCGAAGTGGAGCGTCCGCCCCAAGCGGCTGGCGATGTTGCCCAGGTGGCAGAGGCTGGCCGTGTAATGGCCGATCTCGATGTCGGCGTTGGGCCGCTTGCCGCTCTTAATGCACTCCAAAAAGTTCCGCTGGTGCGGCGTCTCGCGGTCGGAAAGCCCGCCGCTCTCCAGGAGCTGGTTCTTCGGCCCGAACAACTTCCAGTCGTCCCCCTTGCCCAAGAGCAGCATCCCCTCCGTGCCGTAGAAGGCGTTCCCGTTCTCGTAGCCCTCCTGGCGGTACGGGCTCCAGATCCGCATCTCGAAAATGAGCTGCCGCCGGCTGCCGACCTTCCCGTCGCCGGGATACTCGAAAATCACCGTCTGCGTGTCGGGGAACTGCTGGTCGTCGTCAAAGAAGTACTTGCCGCCGACGGCCGTCACCGTCGACGGATGAATCTCCATCCCCAGCCCCCACCTTCCCAGGTCCAGGTCGTGCACGCCGTCGTTGCCCATGTCGCCGGTGCCGAAGGCATGCCACCAGTGCCAGGTGTAATGGTGCCGGTTGGCCTGGAACGGCACGTGCGGCGCCGGGCCGAGCCACAGGTCGTAATCAAAGCCCGCCGGCGGCTCGCTTGGCGCGGCGTGGCCGATGTTGCCGCGAATCTGGCTGTTCCAGACCTTGGCCGTGAGCACGGTCCCGATCGCCCCTTCGCGCAGCTTCTTCATGGCGTCGATCACATGCTGCCCGCTGCGGCTCTGCGTGCCGGTCTGAACGATCTTCTTGTTGCGGCGCGCGGCCTCGACCATCAGCCGCCCTTCGCGGATGTTGTGCGAGCAGGGTTTTTCCACGTAGACGTGCTTGCCGGCGTCGATGGCCAGGAGCGTGGCCGGGCCGTGCCAGTGGTCGGGCGTGCCGATCGTCACGGCGTCCACCGCGCCGTCTTCCAGCACCCTGCGCAGGTCCTTCACGACCTTCGGGCGGTAGCCTTTGGCCGTCTCGATCTGCTTGGCGGCCGCCTCGGCCCGCCGCTCGTCGGCATCGCAGACGTAGGCGAGCTCGACGTCGTCGTAATTGGCGAAGGACGTGGCCAGGAACGTCCCCCGTCCGCCGCAGCCAATGGCGCCCAAGACGAACGCCTCTCCCGCCGCCCGCGCCGGCCGCACGGCCCCGATTGCGGCCGCCGCCGCCACGCCCACGCCCGCCTGCTTCAAGAACTCCCGCCGGTGAGATGTCATCTTTCGCCTCCGTTTTTTTCTGGCGTCGCCTCTGCCGACGCCCCGAGCTACATTCGTCTGGCCGCCATCATGCCATTGTCCCCTGACGCAATTCAAGTTCTTTTGGCAAACATCGAGGCCGACCATGCCCGCGCATGCCGGAATTCAGCTCCTGCGCGAGGTCGCGGACCTTTTCACATCCGGACCCCTCCGCGAAGAACTGCTGGCCTTCCGGCCGTCGAAGGCCGTACAACGACGTGCGCGAGAGCTACTCGCCAAATCCGATGCCGGCGAATTGACGTCCGACGAAGAGCGCCAGCTCACTCAATTCGAGCACGTCGAGTTGCTGATGCGCCTTGTGAAGGCCCGGCTGCGCAACCGAAAGCCTGAATGAGCCCAAGTTCGCTGCAAGCACTACTCTCGATGCGCAGGGGCCAGAAGCATCATCGCTTTCGCGGCGATTCCTGTTCCGCTTCGCCGTCGCCCGTTGACGGCTCCGGCAATAACAGCGGCGGCGAGAGCCTCGGCGCCGGCGGCTTGCTCTCCGCCCGCGTCGTCCGCAGCGGCGGCTCGCCGTCCTGCGGGATTGCTGAATCGCCGTCCAGTTCCGGCTTGGGCGGCGCCGGCAACGGCATCCCGCCCTTCGGGGGCGAAGCAGGCGTCTCGGTCGACGGCGTCGTTTCCGTTCCAGGCTCCGGCGGTCCCTGCGGCATCTCCGCCGACGGCAACTCCTCCGACGACTCGCCCTTCGGAACATCCTCCGCTCGCGGGCAGCACGGATCGGCCTCGCCGATCGACTCGCGCGGATCGACCCAGATGCCCTGCTCGTCGAGCATCATCGTCCCCAGGTCCCGGTCGAGGACCATGCGCTGCACGTAGGAGTTGACCCACACGCTCAAGAAGTCAGTCTGGGCCAGTTGAATGGCCTGCAGCGAGGCGACGACGTCGTTGGCGATGTTCGGGTTGCGCTGCGCGTTGAGCTGCGGCGGGGCGAAGAGCCGCAGCCGCGCGAAGTCGAACTGCTCAAACGCCAGGTTCAGCGCCTCGCGCCGCCGCTCCAGGTTTTCCTCGTTGACGCGGATCGTCCGCAGCGTCCCCCGCAGACCGTTCCACACCCCGTCCACGTAGTTCATGTAGCTGCGCCGCGCCTGCTGGTACTCGATCAAGGCCTGGCGGTAGCTGTTCCGTTCGGCCAGCCGCGTGGTCGGCGAGTCGAACTGCAGGCCGACGCGCAATTGCCCGGTCGGGCTGCGGAAGCGGAAGGGGTCGTCGTTGATCGTGCCGAGGTCGCCGCTGAACACCACGTCCAGGTCGCTTTCGAGGTCGTCGGCGTTGAATTCGATCAGCCGCCACGAATCGACGACCGCACCTCGCGCGTTCATCCAGTCCAGCCGGTGGTGCCGCGCCAGGCAAACGGCGAGGTCCTCGTCCACGCGAACGGGCGGCATCACGATCGCCTCCAGACGCGCTCGGGCCTCGATGATTCCCAGGTCCGAGCCGTCGTCGGCAAGCTGGTACACGCGTTGCCGCAGGCGAGCGAACGAATCGACTGCCGGCTGGACGCCCTGCAAGTACAGGGCCCGCGCTGCCGGCTCCAGCCGTTGCGAGAGGTCCACGATCGCCTGTTCCTGGCGGGCGAACTCCTCCAGGAAGTTCTTCTCCAGCTCGTCGCGCTGCTGGGCGAGCTGCGGGTCCTTGGTCTCATTGAGCTGGGCCGTGATCTTCTCGAGCTGCTCGTCCAGGTCGTAGAGCTTCTGCAGATTCGGCCGGCTGGCCTTGAGCAGGTTCTCGAGCGTCTCGATCGGCAATTGCGTGGCCTCCACCTGCTGCTTCACTGATTCCCGGTCGCGCAGCCAGGGACTGGTCTGTCCCAATCGCATGCGGATGGTCTCGAAATCCGCGTTCACGGTCTTCATGTCCTCCTGCAGCTCTTGGGCCTTGTCCTCCCACTTCAGGTGGCGCAGGCCCTCCAGCCGCTGCGGCAGCGCCTCGTCCCAGCGCCGCATTTGCGAGTCGACCTGCGGGACGACCGCGGCCGTGTGCTGCTGCAAGGCCTCCGCCGCCGACAGCCCCGCAAGAAACTCCTCCAGCCCCAGAATGTTCTTCCGCGCCTGGGACAGCTCGGCCAGCGCCCCCTCAAAGTTCTTGAGGGCCCCGAACCGCTCGCGTTCCGTGCGGACCCGGCCGGCGGCCGGCCGCATCAGCTCTGTTAGCGGCTCCGTCTCCGGCAGCGGCCAGAGGGTCCGGCCGTGCTTCGCAAACGTGGCCACGAGTTGAATATCGGGCAGGATCGCCAGCCTGGCCCGGTCGCCTTCCGCCCGCACCTCGTTCAGCTCCTTCGACTGCAGGATAAACGGCTCCAGGATGTCGTCCTTGATCACGAGCTTGACGTCGGGCGGGAGCCCCAGCGTGTTCTTGAATTGATCCAGCGTGCCTTCGTACTGCGCGACGGCGGACAGGAGCTGGCTCTCGACCGTGCTCAGCGTCTGCTCGGCCGAGCGCACCTGGAAGGGATCGACGAGATTCTGCGGCTCGAAGGCCTTGAAGACCTCGAGGTTCCCCTGCATCGCCACGACGCGATCGCGGAGGTACTCGATGTTCAGTTGGTCCTGCAACAGCCCCAGATAGCCGCCGACCTGGGCCGCGCCCGCGCCGCCGGCTCCGCCGGCGCCGCCCGCGCTGGCGCCGCCGGTCGCCGTGCCGACCTGCCCGAATCCGCCGCCGCCGACGCCCGTGAAACCCTCCAAGCCCGCCCCGCCGAACACGCCGCCCGCCCGGTTCGGTCCCTGCACCGCAGGGCTCCCCGACGCGATGCTCACAAAGAACCCCTGCCGATAGCGGTACATCGACCGCACGTTGTAGAGCAGGATCCGTTCGGTGCGCGTCAGACGCTCCATCACGACCGGCCGCCCGCCAAATCGCAAAAGCGGCTGCACCAGGTTGAAGCTCAAAAGCGACGTCGCCGTCTCGGTGTTGGTGCCCGTGAACTGCCACACGAACGAATTGGCAAAGTCGACAACCAGCGACCCGCCCGACGTCATCAGCTTCCGCATCTGAAGCCCCGTGTCGCTGCGCAGCTCGTTGCGCCCGCGCGGCGGTGATCGCCGCCGCCCCTGCGACGTGAAGAACGTGTCGTTCCCGCCGAAGAACTGCGAATCGAAGCGGAACCGCTCGAACGACACGTCGAGCGCCGACAGGTACAAGGTCTCAAGCTGCTGCTGGTAGGTGCGCGAATGGACGTAACCCAAACGCACCGCGTCTTCCATCGCCAAAACGACGTTCCCTTCTTCGTCCCTGACGAGGTAGTCGCGCCAACTGGGGTTCTCGATCTCGCAGATGTCGCCGTCGTCGTGCCAGTGCTGGTAGCCTTCTTTGCCGTCGACGCAGTGCATCAGCTTGTGGGCTTCCGGGTCGTCCGCCGGCATGGGCGGCCGGTCGGGGTCGTAGGTGTCGAAGAACCGCGCTTCGTACCGCGGGTCGATCCCGTACTGCGCAACCGCCCACCGCTCGTCGCGCGCCGCGCAGCCGATGATCTGATACGCGTCGTTATCCGCCTGCCGGCGATAGTAGTCGCGCCCGCAGCCCGTCGCCGCCAGCGAGGCCAATAGGACCAGGGCCGCCGGACAAAGCCCGCTCGCCCGCCGCGCCGCCCAGCCGCGTCCGCCGGGGGACTTTAGCCGGCAACCCGGTTCGCTGTGTCGCTGTTCATCCATGATTCCCATCCCTGGCATGCGAATTTCGGCCATCCGTTGGTCTGACGGCGGTTTCAAGCCGCCTTCCTGTTCGCGTCCGGCCGGGCAGCCAACAGGCTGACCAGCCGCTGAAGCTCCGCCCGGTTTCGCGCTCCAAAACGCTCCTCCTGGTCCCGGACCCAGGGGAGGAGGTCGTCCAGCACGCTGCGCAAGAGCGCCTCCCCCTGCGGCGTCAACGTCCAATACTGCCGGCGACGGTCGGGCGGCGCCCGGCGCGACGCCAGCAGCTCGCGCGTTCGGAGATGTTCCACGGCCTGGCTGACGGCGGCCGTCGAGACGCGCAGCCGCTCCGCGATTTGGGCCTGATGCACCCCCCCCGGCCACGAGCGGCAGCTCCACAGGAGCGAGAACTCGCCCTCGCTCAGACCGCGGCGGACGAGGTGCAGCGCCAACTCCTCGCGCAATCGCCGGTTGCAGCCGGCCAGGCTTTCCAGGAGCTCCGCCCAGGACTCGACCGAACCTGAGTCGGTTGATCCAGAGCCTTCGCGCGCAGTCAGTGCATTCATGTTTGCAACTACGTCGGACGGGCCGGAAATCCAGCCCGCCCCCCTGCCGATCGAGTTACAACCCCTTGCACGCCATAGATTTCAGGTGCTCGCTCCGCCGCACAAAACGCGGGAGCGAGCCCCGACTCGTGGCGAGACGATTCGCCGATAAACAATTTCGGGCACCGTCGGTCCGGACTTAAACGATTTGCCGAGAAACCTCTTGCCGAGAAACCCACGGCCGAGAAACAACCGCGAGGAAGCGGCTGGCGGCCCTGCTTGCCCTGTCCCCATGACCCGACCCAGTCTACCCCATTCGGCTGCGATCGCCGTCGCCAACCCTTGCTTGCCGCCCAAGGGGGTGTCAGAATCTTGGGTCGAGTTCGGGGCGTCGGGGCCGCGTGGGGTTTGGTTTCCCGCCATCGCCCCAGCGCTTTTCACCGTGGAGTTGCTTCATGAAGGTCGTCCCGCTCGGCGAGCACGTGGTCGTCAAGCGCATGGATGCGGAGGAAACCAGCCCAGGCGGCGTTTATCTGCCAGAGGCGTTGCGCCAGGACCTGCACCAGGGCCGTGTTCTTTCCGTCGGCGACGGGCGGCTCCTGTCCACCGGCGAACGGGCCGGGCATCAGGTGAGCGAAGGGGACCGGATCGTCTTTCGGCACTACGCAGGCACCGAGGTCGTTTTGGACGGCGAGGAGTACCTCATTATGAATGAGGACGACATCCTGGCCGTCGTTTCCGCCTAATCGTAGGGTAGGCGGCCCGCCTGCCACTTCTGTAGCAGGTACACTCCGCTGTGCCGTCCGCCGTGTACCACGCACACTCCGCTGTGCCGTCTGCTTGCTGCCCTTTTCCTCCTTCGCCCCTCGGCACGAAAACTGCACATGCTGGGACCGGGCCCTCCTCGCACCCGCCTCAAGCGTTCCCTGTGTTGCATTGCCGTCGCCTGCATGAAATAATTCCCCGGGCGCGTAACGATAGGATTGCGGGGAGGTTACATTCCCAGACGCTCTTCGTGCGCGCCAAGGAAACACCCCGCAGTCTGCTTGCTTCTTTCGCCCCGATTTGGCCAAACTCCGACGAACCCCTGGGTGGTTTTATGTCCAGCGCCCGCCGCTTTTTGTCCCTTGTTGCCGCCCTTTCGTTTGTAATTCTCGCCCGGAGCGGGACGGCGCAGGACAAGCCCACGACCGCTCAAAAGCACAAACGCGCCGTCAACCGCGGCCTCAACTTCCTGCTCAGCAAGCAGGGCGACGACGGCGCGATCTATCCCCAGGCCGGGCCGGCCGTCACCGCCCTGGGCGTGACGGCCATGTTGCGGCACGGCCGCGGCCTGACCGACCCGGCGGTCGCCAAGGGCATTAAGAGCCTTCACTCCTACGTCCAGCCCGATGGCGGCATCTACAAGACCGACAGCAAGTACCGCAACTACGAAACCTGCCTGGCCATCTTGTGCTTCAAGGAGGCCAACCGCGACGGCCGCTTCGACAAGGTCATCAAAGGGTCCGACAAGTTCATTCGGGGCCAGCAATGGGACGAGGGCGAGGGGAAGGACATTTCCGATCCCTATTACGGCGGCGCCGGCTACGGCAGCAAGTCCCGCCCCGACATGTCCAACACGCAATACCTGATCGAGGCCCTGGTCGCCGCCGGCGCGGGACCCGACGACGAAAACCTGAAAAAGGCCCTCGTCTTTGTCTCTCGCTGCCAGAACCTGGAGACGGAGCACAACAATCTGCCGTTCGTGGCCAAGAATCCCGACGGCGGCTTCATCTACTCGGCCGCGGACCAGTCGAGCCAGGCCGGCCAGACCGACAACGGCGGCCTGCGGAGCTACGCCTCGATGACCTACGCCGGCCTCAAGAGCATGATCTACGCCGGCGTGAAGCCCGACGACCCCCGCGTCAAGGCCGCCACCGAGTGGATTCAGAAGAACTACGACCTGAAGACGAACCCCGGCCTGGGCACGGCGGGACTCTATTACTACTACCACACCTTCGCCAAGGCCCTGGAAGCCGCCGGCTTCGACACCTTCAAGGACGCCAACGGCAAGGAGCACGACTGGCGGGCCGAGCTGATCGAGGAGCTGGCCTCGCGGCAGCGCGAAGACGGAAGCTGGGTCAACGACAACAACCGCTGGCTGGAAGGCGAGGCGGAGCTGGTGACTAGCTACGCCCTACTGGCGCTGAGCCACTGCAAGAAGAAGTAGCCTTTCGTGCGGCGCTTGCAGTGCCAGCAGATGGCGATTCGCGAAAAGTTTTCGCTTGACACTTGACTCGCGTTTGCGGCGGCCGAAGAATGAACGCACCTCTCTGAAGTCGCACCGTGAGTTGATTCAGCGCGGACGCCCATTCGGGCCAGCGCGAACGGATCTTCGGCATTTCGGCAATGTAGCCAAGCGAACTGCCATGCCGGAAATCGACCTCGGAATGCCGGATGCCGACGGGGCGCTAGAGTCAGGGGGCAGCGGCTACCTCGGCTGCGCGCAGCCGTCGTACCCGGCTCCCTCTGCGCCGCCGTGCGAAGGCTGCTGCTCGTGCGGTTGCACTTCCGCCCAGACCAACGTGGCCTTCGGCAACGGCGCCGTGCATTACCAGCCGACGTTCGTGTCGGCACGCGGCTTTGGCTGGACGCTGGCGCACGTGCTTTCGTACAGCAACCAGCTTTCCGAGGACTTCGATTTCAGCAACGGCTTCAACTGGGTCGTGGCCAGCCAGCCCTTTCTGGTTGAATTGCCCGACGCCGTCGTGGCGCTCGTTCTGAACGGCCACAAGTCCGTGCGCTTCGCCTTCGACGGCTCGAACTGGAATGCGCAGCACGGCGCCGGGTGCCACGGGCATCTTGCCCGTGCGATTTGCCACGAGCCGTTAAGCCGGAACTGCTCTCCGCTGGTGTCGTCTCTCCCGAAATCTTTGCCGCTAGCCCGGTTTATTCACCGACAATCGGGATTTTGGCGCAACCTATTGCAGAGATTGCTGTTTCGACCAGCTTACCCAAAACACCCTGTTTTTGAGAGGCAGCGATTGCGCGGCGAAACTCAGGCAATTGGGAACGCATGAATAATCCGGGCCTAACCCGTGTGGTCATGTCGCGACCAGTCGGAACGAATCGTGCCCCGCCACTGCGCTGCATTTTCGGGAAGGGGACGGTCCTCGTGGAAGTGGCCACGTGCGGCGACATCCCGGATACTGCGATCCCTATCCGAACAGATCCAGGATCGGCTGGCCCGAGCTGATGGGGCGAGTGAAGCCGTCCTTGCCCAAACGAAGTTCGAGCGGGACGCCGAGGGCGTGGT
>JACOUI010000287.1 GCA_016177915.1 Planctomycetia bacterium | reverse complement strand
GGAGCCGTACACGTCGCAGGACGTGATGGCGACGGTGTGCAAGGCCCTGGGCATCTCGTTGAGCACGACGTTCACGTCGACGAACGGCCGGCCGATGAAGATCGCCAACGGCGGGAAGGTGATCAAGGAGCTGTTCGCGTAAAGTAAAGCTCGCTGTCGTCGTCAAATCTCAAGCGCATTCCAAAGCCCACCGGTTGCAACCGGTGGGCTTTTTGTTGACGTTGACCCTTTTTAAGCGGGCGCGCTATACTCCCGCCGCTTGCACTTCCTCAAAGCGCCGCCTGAAGGCGGGACTACAACATCTCCCCGACACGGAGGATCGATCATGGCCATGGCAACCGCCACGCTTCGCGTCAACGACGACATTACGCAGACGATCGGCAACACGCCGCTCGTGCGGCTCAACCGCGTCGCCGCCGGCTGCTTCGGCACCGTCCTGGCCAAGCTCGAAAGCCGCAACCCGCTCTGGAGCGTCAAGGACCGCCTCGGCCGGGCGATGATCGACGCCGCCGAACGCGACGGGCTGATCAAGGACGAAACCGTCGTCATCGAGCCGACGAGCGGCAACACGGGCATCGGCCTGGCGTTCGTCTGCGCGGCCCGCGGCTACCGCCTGATGGTCACCATGCCCGAGAGCATGACCCTCGAGCGGCGGCGGATGCTGAAGGCGCTGGGGGCGGAGCTGGTGCTCACGCCCGCGGCCGAGGGGATGCCCGGCGCGGTCCGCCGGGCCGAGCAGCTTGCGGCCGAGAACCCCCATTACTTCATGCCGCAGCAGTTCACGAACCCGGCCAACCCCGAGATTCACCGCCGCACGACGGCCGAGGAAATCTGGCGCGACACGGCCGGGCAGGTGGACATCGTCGTCTCGGGCGTGGGGACCGGCGGGACGATCACTGGGGTGGGTGAGGTGCTCAAGCAGCGCAAGCCCTCGGTGAAGATGATCGCGGTCGAGCCGGTCAACAGCCCGGTCATCTCGCAGAAGCTGGCCGGCCAGCCGCTCAAGCCGGGCAAGCACACGATCCAGGGGATCGGGGCGGGTTTCATCCCGGACGTTTTGAACCTGAAGATCATCGACGAGGTGATCCAGGTGACGGAGGACGACGCGATCGACACGGCGCGGCGGCTGGCGCGGGACGAGGGGCAGATGTGCGGGATCTCGTCGGGCGCGGCGGCCTGGGCGGCGCTCTTGGTGGCGAGGCGCGAGGAGAATAGCGGCAAGACGATCGTGGTCGTGCTGCCGGACCTGGGCGAGCGGTATCTCTCGACGAAGCTGTTCTCGGACGCGTAGGGTAGGCGGCCCGCCTGCCATTCGTGGCGTAGGGTAGGCGGCCCGCCTGCCATTCGTGGCGTGGGGCAGGCGTCCCGCCTGCCATCTCGGTCGAACGAGGATGAACACGGCAGGCGAGACGCCTACCCCACGGATGCGGCCCGCGCATGAAGCGCGGGCCGTTTTGCTGCGCGAGCGCTGTGCGTCGCGGGAAATGCTTGACACCGCCGGCTGCCGCGCGCGACAACGGGTCGTAGAGGCATCCACGCACGACCCTTATTCGCGCCGAGGCGATTCATGTCCCAAGTTAAGCACTGCGCGCTCGTCAAGCTGAAGAAAGACACGCCGTCGGCCGTCGTGAAGGACCTCTTCGATTCGCTGGCCGCGCTCAAGGGCCAAATCCCGGGTATCATCGACTTTTCGGGCGGGGCGTACCAAAGCCCGGAGGGGCTGAACAAGGGTTTTACGCACGGCTTTTTGATGACGTTCGCCGACGAAAAGACCCGCGACGCCTACCTGGTTCACCCGGAGCACGAGAAGGTGAAGGTCAAGGCGCTGGTGCTGTTGGACGGGGGCGTGGACGGGGTGATCGTGGTGGATTGGGTGGCGTGATGTACGGCGCAAGGCAAGCCACGATGATTTGAGGTTCGTTATGAAAAAAGATGAACTCCCGCGTCGAGACGTCCTCAAGGCCACGGCGGCCGCGGGCGTCGCTGCCACGCTGGGGGGAGCGATCGCGCTCCCCGGCACGCTGGGGGCCAACTTTGTTGGACCTCAACGACAATCCGATGCCATTCGGAAAGAGAACGAGAAACGCGGCGCGACCGACTGGCAGCTCACGTACGCGCGCGTCGACCCGGCCACGAAATACCGCTCGCCGTGGATCGAGGGGTTCGTCTCGGACGCCAGCCTGCGGGCGGGCGAAACGTTGGAGCTATTCGTCAGCACGCGGCCGGCGGCCCCGTTTCGCGTCGATTTTTATCGCCTGGGCCATTACGGCGGCGCCGGCGGCCGGCTGATGCTCTCGCAGGGGCCGTTCCAGGGGAAGCCGCAGCCCGACCCTCCGGTCGGCGAAGAGCGTTTGCGCGAATGCCGCTGGGAAGCGACGACCTCGCTGAAAATCCCGGCCGACTGGCTGAGCGGCGTCTACCTGGGCAAGCTCTCGCTCCTTAACGGCCGCTACCAGAGCTACGTCGTCTTTATCGTCCGCGACGACCGCCCCGCCGACCTCCTCTTCCAGTGCAGCGACAACACCTGGCAGGCCTACAACCGCTGGCCGGACAACTTCTCGCTCTACGACAACGGCCAGACGCCCTGGAACTTGATCCCCGGCGTGAAGGTCGGCTTCGACCGGCCGTACGGCAAATACTGCCAGATCTTCGACAACCCGCTGTCGCAAGGCTCCGGCGAGTTTTTGCTGTGGGAGTTTCCGCTGGCCTTTTGGCTGGAAGAGCACGGCTACGACGTGACCTACTGCTCCAACACCGACGTCCACGCCGACGCGGCCTGCCTTACGCGCTGCAAAACGTTCCTCTCCGTCGGGCACGACGAGTACTGGAGCCTCACGCAGTTCCGGCACGTGAAGGAGGCGGTCGAGGCGGGCGTGAGCGCGTGCTTCTTCTCCGGCAACACGTGCTGCTTCGTCGCGCCCTATTCGGCAAGCTCCGACGGCCGGCCCAACCGCGTCATCACCCGCGCCGGGCGGTACGGCGGCCTGAGCGAGGAGGAAAAGGCCTACATGGGGCCCTTCCCGACGGAGGGACCGAACGAAGCGTCGCTCATCGGCGCACGGACCGTCAGCCCGTTCAACGGCTCGGGCGATTGGATCGTGGCCGATCCGTCGTCGTGGATCTTCGAGGGCACGGGGATGAAAAAGGGCGACGCCATCCCCGGACTCGTCGGCTGGGAGTTTCACGGCGACCCGGCGAAGATTGCGGGTCTCGACGTCGTGGCCGAGGGCGAGACGATCAACGGCGGCGGCAAGAAGGCCCACTGGACGGCCACGCTCTACCCCGGCCCCAAAAACAACTGGGTGTTCAACGCCTCCACGATCTACTGGGCCCAGGGCCTTTCCTCTCCGCCCGGCCACATGCTGCCGATCGCGCATTACGGCCGGCCGCACGGACCGGACGCCCGGGTGAAGCGGATCACAAAAAACCTGCTGGCGCGGATGACGGCCTCCCCGTAGCCGGCGTGGACCCGTGCGTGCTACGTCTGCGGCGCTGCCGGCACGCGCGCGCCCGGAATGACGCGCTTCTGCACGTCCGTCTCCAGCACGCCGAACGCCGCCTCGTGCCGCTGGATCGTAAGCTGCAGCGCGTGCAACATGCGCTTGGCCGTGAAGAAGTTCAGGACGAGCCGCTCGGCGATCACCACCGGCTCCTGGGTGGGATTGAAGGGCTGCGCGTTGAGCCCGAAGTCGAGGATCAATTCCTCGGGCGTGCCGGTGACGCGGCAGAAGTTGGCGTAGATGGGCGTGACGCCCTTGTCGTCGACGGCCACGGCGCTGCGGGCGGCGCGGGTTGCCGGCGGCGAGGAGGGCTTGTCAATCGTCTCAGCCGCCATTTCAGGCCGGCCGTTTTGCGCTTCCGATGCGGCGGACATGAGGGCGCTCCTTCAGCCTCGGAGGGTCTTCGGGAAGGCCGGGAATATAGGCCGCTGGGGCAGAATGACCAAGGGCAATGCGCTGCCAGCACCGCTTGCGCTACGCCCCGCCCGCCTTCAATTCCGCCAGGTATTGCGCCGTCCCCACGAGGCGGTCCCAGTTTTCCTGGATGTATTGCGGCGGGCCGCCCACTTGGGCCACGACCTGCGCCACCTCCTCCGTCGGCACCATCTCGATCGCGTCCCAGGGGCAGACCGTCAGGTCGTAGGGGTCGCTCTTCTTGCGCGGAATGCGAACGCACACCTCGCAGCCCACGCACCGCTCCAGGTCGATCTCGCACCAGCTCTGCATGTTGGGCGTGCCGGGGTATTGCTGGATCTTGACGATGCAATCGACGGGGCAGACCTCCAGGCAGGCCTCGCAGCCGGTGCAGTTGTCGGCGTTGATGACGGCCAGCTCCTTGGGGAGCTTCTTGCGCGGGCCTTGCTTTGCCATAGCTGCCTCGGTGCGGTCCCAATCGAATGCCTTGCAATTCTACCGTGCAGTAAGGGGTCAGTCGACGGCGTTCCCGCCTCCACCGACCTCGCGTCGGCGGGGCGACGACTGGCAGCTAACCGCCGCGCCGCAATTCTCCCGCCTCCACCGACCCCGCATCGGTGGGGCGACGACTGGCAGCTACAGCGCGGCCCTGCGCGCGCCCGGGGTTCTGCCGACTGCCTTGCGCGTTTCGGCGGAAGAAAGGCAGGCGGGCCGCCTACCCTACGGCGGAATCACTTCCCCCCGGATCAGGTCCGCAAACGTCTGCCGAACGCGAACCAGGTGCGGCGTCCGCTCCTTAATCATGACTTCGGCCGAAAGGGGCTGGCTGTTGTAGTTGGAGCTCATCACCGAGCCGTAGGCCCCCGCCACTTCGATCACGAGTAGCTCGCCCACCTTCGCCTCGGGCAGATTCCGCGGCGACACAAAACCCCCTTCCTCCTGCGTGAAGATGTCGCCCGACTCGCACAGCGGCCCCCCGACCACGACGTCGTGCTCCGGCCGATCGGCTGCCTGGCTTTGGTCGGCCGGCGCGATCGACATGGGATGATACGCGCCGTACAGAATGGGCCGCGCCAGGTTGTTGAAGCCGGCGTCGAGCAGATAGAAGGTGTTCTTGCCCATCCGCTTGACCGCGCGGATTTCGGCCACGAGGTAACCGCTTTCGGCGATTAAGTACCTGCCCGGCTCGATTTCGAGCCGCACCTTGTGGCCAAAGCGATCTTCGAGCCGCCGTCGCGTTTCGTCCCACAGTCGGAAATAAACGTCCAAGTCGACGTACGAGTCGCCGTCCTTGTACGGCGTCGGCAGGCCGCCGCCCGCGCTGATCGTGGTCACGGTGCGGCCGACCTCGGCGGCAAATCCCTCCATGGCCTTGGCCACTTGGGCCAGGTGCGCCAGGTCGGTCCCCGAGCCGATGTGCAGATGCACTCCGGTGACCGCCAGGCCGTGTGCATCGGCGCGGCGTAAGCAGTCGAGCAAGTCTTCGTGCCAGATGCCGTGCTTCGATTGCTCGCCGCCCGTATTGGTCTTTTGGCTATGGCCGTGGCCAAAGCCGGGATTGATGCGCAACGTGATGTCGCGGCCCGGCGCGGCCTGGCCGAGTTGGTCGATCATGTCGGCCGACCCGCAGTTGACGTGGATGCCGCGCTCGACGACGGCGGTCAAGGCCGCGCGGTCGAAGATGTCGGCCGTATAGACGATCGGCGGCGGCTCGCCCGTCGTTGTATAACCGGCGGCCAGGGCTCGATCGATTTCGCCGGCGCTCACGGCGTCGACAAGCACGCCGCGTCGCCGCATGAAGTCGAGGATGGCAATGTTCGAGCAGGCCTTCTGTGCATAACGAATGCAATCGAAGGCGCGCAGCTCTTCGATTCGCGCGGCGATCGTACCGGCGTCGTAAACGTAGGTCGGCGTGCCAAAGCGGCGCGCTAGCTCGACCACGCCGTGACCGGCGATCTCCGTTCGCAGTGTGGCAAACGTGTGCGCTTGTGGCATGGGATGGTGGCTCGCTCACGAGTTCGCCAGTCGACAACGCACAAATGGTCGACTGGCGCG
>JACOUI010000286.1 GCA_016177915.1 Planctomycetia bacterium | reverse complement strand
CGTGCCGGTGGGTGAATGACTGGCAGCTAGGGGGTCGACTGCCCCAAAAACCGCCTCCACCGAAAAGCGCGTCGGCGGAGCGCACGACTGGCGGCTGGTCGTGCGGTCGGCCCAGCTTTCAATCGCGAATCCACCGGCACAAGGCCGGTGGAGAAGCGCGCGCCGTGAGTCGGCCGCACTAGCTGCCAATCAACGAGCCCCCGGCACGAGGCCGGGGGTGAGCGGAAGTTGGTTTTCGTCCATCTCTTAATGCTGTCTCGGGAAGCGCGACAGACTTGGGATTTTAGATTTTGGATTGGAAATGAGCGAGGCGATTATTGCACCGCCCGTTGTGGAAGAGTGGCGCGCCGCGCGGTAAAACGGTCGCCAAACGGCGGGCACGAAACGGAGATCTGCGATGGCGCGACGAAAAAGCTGCGTGGCCGACGGCTGGTGGGACTACACCACCCTCGACGAAAAACTGCTGGAGGACGCCGCCAGGCTGTCTGGCGAACAGGTGTTTCAACTTTCGCGGCCGGGCTTCGCGGTCAAGGTCTACGACACGCTGGCGGAGTTCTACCTCGCCGAGGCCCTCGAGTACATCGGCGCCTGGAAGCAAGCCACCGCCGACAACCCCGTCGGCATCTGCGGCCCGATCGGCCCGACGGAGCAGCTTCCGCTCGTGGCCCGAATTGTGAACGATTTGGGAATCGATGTGCGGCACGGGCATTTCTGGGGCATGGACGAGTGGTTCGCCGGCGGCCGCGAAGTGCCGATCACGCACCCGCTGTCGTTCGAGCGGGCCGACCGCGAGCTGTGCTTTTCGCGGATCGACAAGAAGCTCCGCATGCCGGACGGCCATCTGCACTTTCCCAAGGCCGACGTGCGGCCCTACGTGGAAAGCTGGAGCGGCGTCCGCTGCGCCGTCATGCAGGGCGGCCAGGGCGAAGTGAAGCACTGGGCCTTTAACGACCCGCCCAAGCGCGAAGGCAAGTGGGTCGATGATCCGCCGCCGCCGGCCGAGTATCGAAAACTCTCCACGCGCGTCGTCGATCTGCACCCCATGACGGTCATCCAGAACGCCCGCACCAGCGGCGGGGGTTACGTGGCGGGCGTGCCCACGCAGGCCCTCACCGTCGGGCCGGTGCAAACGTGGCACGCCAAGAAAGTGAGCATCTGGCACGCGGGCAACCACGACAACCCGTTCGGCCAGCGCCTGACGACGCTGATGATCTCCAAGAAGATCGCGGATTCGGCAGTGCCGATGTCGCTGTTGGCGGAGCATCCCAACGTGCAATTCAATTTCTATCGCCACGGGATCGGGACGTGCGAGGCGGAGATGCACTAGGGGAGAAGGTAGTGGCTGGTGGTTCGTGGCTAGTGGCTCGTGAACGCGCCGCTCGCTCCGCATCTCCATATCTACGCAGCTCGGCCCATTTCGCTTGAATCGCCCAATCCAGCCGGATTTCCAAGGCGCAATCGGCGCCAAACGACTTGCAGAAACGCTAATTGATCCTGCGCGAAAAATTCTCGTAAGCCCCGCGCAAGATTCCCTTCCTCTCCATCAGGTCTTCACGGCGGCCCGCCAAGATTCTCCCACGACAGCCGCGGCTCGAGCCCGACGATCGGGCGGCCGCGCGGTTTGCTGTCGTTGGAAATCGCCCGCCAGGAAAGCGGGTCCTCACACGGGGTAGGCGGTCTCGCCTGCCGTCTTTCTTAACGGGTACGCATCTCGCTTCCCATTCGTCGAATCGGCGAAACACGGCTGTCGTGCCACAGGCCAAATGGCAGGCGAGACGCCTACCCCACGAGAACTCTTCCTTCGCGCTGCAATCGAGGTATCCTGCTAGGGACCTCAAATCGCACGCCTACCGCGAGGAACCCATGCGTCGCTTCTCCTGCCCGTCGCTCGCAGCCGCTTTGATCGTCGCCCTCTCCTTCGCCCCCGCCCTGGCCGACGGGCCCAAGGACAACCTGCCCGACAGCGTCCGCCGCATCCCGCCGCCGGGCGTCGAGGTCCCGCCCGAAGACCGCCAGGCGATCGAGAAGGACCTGGCCGAGCTGCGGGCCGCGATCGACGGATTGGAAAAATCGCTGGCCGAACGGCCAGCGCTTCTCGCGCTGTTGCCCGACGTCGAGGTCTACTACAAGGCCGTCCACGACGCGCTCGCCTACGACGAAATCTTCGACGCCAAGGAAATCCCCATCGCCAAGAAGCTCGTGCAGACGGGCCTGGCGCGGGCCCGCGAGCTGGCCGAAGGGAAGGCTTCGTGGAACACGGCCACAGGGCTCGTCGTCCGCGGCTACCGCTCGCAGATCGACGGCTCCGTGCAGCCGTATGGCCTGGTCGTGCCCAAGGAGTTTTCGCCCGAGGCCGCGCGGCAGTTTCGCCTTGACTTCTGGTGTCACGGCCGCGGCGAAAAGCTGAGCGAGCTGGCCTTCATCAACCAGCGGCAGAACAGCCCCGGCGAGTTCACGCCGCCGGCGGCGTTCGTTTTGCACCTTTACGGCCGCTACTGCTGCGCCAACAAGTTCGCCGGCGAGATCGACTGCTTCGAGGCCCTGGCCGACGTGCAAAAGCACTACCCGATCGACGAGAACCGGCTCGTGATGCGCGGGTTTTCGATGGGCGGGGCCGCCTGCTGGCAGTTTTTGGTCCACTACCCCGACCGCTTCGCCGCCGCGGCGCCGGGGGCGGGCTTTGCCGAGACGGCGCGGTTCCTGAACGTCTTTCAGAACGAGCAGGTGCAGCCCACGTGGTATCAAAAGAAGCTCTGGCGGATGTACGACTGCACCGATTACGCGCTCAACACGTTCAACCTGCCGGTCGTGGCCTACAGCGGCGAGATCGACCGCCAAAAGCAGGCGGCCGACGTGATGGCGGAGGCGATGAAGGCCGAGGGTCTCGAACTTGTGCACATCATCGGGCCGAAAACGGCGCATTCGTACGAGGCCGGCGCAAAGCAGAAGATCAACGAGCTGATCGACGCGGCCGCCGCCAAAGGCCGAAACCCGCTGCCGGAAAAAATCAAGTTCACGACCTACACGCTCCGCTACAACCGCTGCTTCTGGGTCGCGATCGACGGCCTGGACGAGCACTGGGAGAAGGCGCGGGTCGAGGCCGAGCGCGGCCGGACGACGACCGGCGACGCGATGAAGATCAAGACGCAAAACGTCTCGCGGCTGGTGCTGGAGTTTCCCGCTCGAGCCGGCGCCGGCGCGCAGGCGACGATCGCGATCGACGGCCAGAGCCTGAAGGCGAACTTTGTGCCATCGGGCAACCTCCTGACCGTGCGGCTGCACAAGACCTCCGGCGGCTGGGCGATTGCCAAGGAACCGCCGACGGGGCCGGTCAAGAAGCCGGGACTGCAAGGCCCGATCGACGACGCTTTCTTGGGCCGCTTCCTGATGGTCCGCCCGACCGGCAAGCCGCACAGCGAGGCCCTGGGCAAGTGGGCGGCCGACGAAATGCAACACGCGATGACCCACTGGCGGCGGCAGTTCCGCGGCGAAGCGCCGATCAAGAACGACAAGGACCTTGCGGCCGACGATCTCGAACACGCGAACCTCGTCCTCTGGGGCGACCCGTCAAGCAACGCGGTCCTGGCGAATATCGCCGGCCGGCTGCCGATCCAGTGGACGAAGGAAGGCGTGAAGGTGGGCGACAAGACCTACGACGCGGCCACGCACGTGCCGGTGCTCGTCTTCCCCAACCCGCTCAATCCGGAGCGGTACGTCGTCGTCAACAGCGGCTTCACGTTCCGCGAGTACGACTACCTGAGCAACGCCCGGCAGGTTCCGCGTCTGCCGGACTGGACGGTGGTGGACATCTCGACGCCGCCGAGTTCGCAATGGCCGGGAAAGATCGGGGACGCGGGGTTTTTCGACGAGGAGTGGAAGCTGAAGAAGGGCGAGTGATTTGGAGTGCGGCGACTCGTCGCCGCTTTGAATCCGCGCGGAAGTCAAACGCTCGCACGCAGCGCGGGATGCTCGAATTGCCGGCGAAGTTGTCTTACGTCCGGCCGCCGAACAAAGCGGCGACAAGTCGCCGCAGTCCAAAAGCTCGCCGCACTCCAAATCACTCCACCTCGACCCAGATCATCTTCCCCGTCGGGCGCGTGCGGCCTTCGCGCTCCCACTGCCGCTGGTAGGAGGGGAGGAGCGCGTTCCAGACGTCGGCGTTCAGCTTCGTGGCCAGGCCGAAGATCGCCTCGTCGAGCGAAGAGCGCATGTCGCCCTGGCGGAAGGCCCGCTGATGGCTGAGGAGCACGCAAAGCGTGACGTGATTGCCGAGGCGCCCAAGCTGCAAGATCAGGTCGCTGCCCAGCGCGGCCGGCGCGCCCCGGACGAGCTTGTGCAGCCGGCGAAGCTGCAAAGGATCGAGGAAGTGGTAATCGTCGAGCAGAGCGAGCATTTCGCGGCGGACCTGAAGCGGCAGGTCGTCGTCGCAGATGGCGTCGATGAGTTTTTCGGGCGGCGTGCCGGCGTGGTTTTCGGCCGACTGGGCCGAGAGGCCGACACAGGCGACGAGAATCGTCAACAGCCCCATGGTTCCGTCTCCACAGGAATCGCCTACTCAGCGCCGTGATGTCGGAGTTGATGGAAAAACTTGAGCGTTTCTTCAAGGGACCGGGGCTCATCGGCCCACGCCCCCGCGGAGCGAATGATGCTCGCGTCCTTCATCAGGCTATCCGCTTTCGACTTGTCGACGTTCAATCGAATGCCCAAAGCGTTGCCGAGTTCGGCGACGTCGCCGCCTGTCAAGCTTGCGACCACTCGATCGGCCCCGTCTTCGTCAAATGCAAACTCTCGCGTCAAATCGCTCGTCGTGAGCTTGCATAAGTCGTAGGAATCCAGCAGGCTGATCGCGAATGGAGACCCAACGCGCAAGTCTTTGATCGCGGCCATGAGCGCCCGGAGTATGTCAGGCCCGGTGATTTTCGGGATTCCCACGTTTCGACTCCCGCTTCCGCGCCCTCATCCGAAAGCAATCCCATTCCCTCGCGCCAGTCGGTCAAACTGAGCACCGGCCCCGCAAGGGAGGAGAACGGCACACGGACCACGGGCATCCGGCCGGCGGTGGCGTG
>JACOUI010000203.1 GCA_016177915.1 Planctomycetia bacterium | reverse complement strand
TCCGTGAAGATTGGCAGCGAGCCAGGAAAAAACGACGGGATTTTGCGTTCCCATCATCCTCTGGTGCTCCGTCTTCGCGGCAAGTTTCCCAAAAAATCTCGGCAGATCGGCTTTTTCACAATTTCCGACAGACTGTAGCTAATCATTAGCCACACTATGTATTTTTCCCGGAGCGGGTTCCCAGGAGCGCGGCCATGCTCGAATACGACTTCGAACAGAGCATCGGTTTTTGGATTTTCATGACCAACCGCGCGCTGCAGCGCGCCATGAACGAGGAGTTGAAGCGGCACGAGATCACTTACCGGCAGATGCAGGTGCTCGGCTGGCTGGCCTACGACGGCGAGCAGTCGCAGGTCGAGCTGGCCGGGAAAATGGAGGTCAAGCCTTCCTCGCTGGTGGGGATCATCGAGCGGATGGAGCGCGCGGGCTGGATTCGCCGCGAGTCCTGCACCGACGACCGGCGGCGGAACGTCGTCCGCGTCCTGCCGGGCGCCAAGCAGGCCTGGGCCAAGATCGTCGAGTGCGCTAGCCGGGTTCGCGCGCGGGCGACGTCCGGCCTCTCCCAGCGCGAGCACGAAATGCTGCTGCAACTCTTGCCGCGCGTCCACGCGAACCTGGCCGCGGAGCTGGTTGTCCGCAGACCGCGAGAAGCCGCCAACAAGGAGGCGCCATGAATCGCAACGGTAACCTCATTGCCGTCTTCTTTTTTCTGGCGGGCGCTCTGCTGCTGGCTAGCGCGCTAGCGCAGGCGCCCGGCGCGGCGCCGGTGGCCGTCGCCGTCGTCGAGGAGAAGGAGATCCCCTCGGAACAGAAATTCGTGGCGACGGTCATGCCGCTCAAGCTGAGCTCCGTGGGGAGCGCCGTCGACGGCCGCGTGGCCGAGTTCCTCGTCAATGAAGGCGACGCCGTCAAGAGAGGCCAGCCGCTGGCCAGGCTCTTGATGGAGACGATCGACGCCCAAGTCGACACGGCCAAGGCCGAGCTGGATTTGCGCAAGGCCGAGCGCGACGAGCTGAAAAACGGCACGCGGCCGGAGGAAATCGAAATGGCCCGGGCGCAAATGGACAGCGCCAAGGCCCTGGCCGACTACGCCGCGGCCCGGCTCAAGCGCATCGAGGCGCTTTTCAAGGAGAGCGAGACGGTCACGATCGACGAATTGCAGGACACGCTGTCTAAGGCCAACTCGACCCAGGAGCTGTACCAAGCCGCGAAGAAGGCCCACGAGCTGGCCGTGGCTGGAGCGCGACAAGAGAAGCGCGACCAGGCCGAGGCGCGGGTGCGAATGCAGGAAGCCACCGTGCGGATGCTCAAGGACCAGCAGAAGAAACACACGATCATCGCGCCCTTCGACGGCTTCGTCGTGGCCGAGCACACGGAAGACGGCCAGTGGCTTGCCCGCGGCGACCTCGTGGCGGAGATTGCCGCGCTGGAGGAAGTCGACGTCGAGGCGCAGGTCGAGGAGAGCCACGTGGCCCACGTCCGCCACGGAATGGAAGCGCTCGTCGAGCTGCCGGCCATTTCCGACAAGGTCCTGGTCGGCAAGGTGGCGGCCATCCTGCCCAAGGCCGACCACCGCAGCCGGACGTTTGCGGTGAAAGTGCGCCTGACGAACACGATCACCGACGACGGACCCTGGATCAAGGCCGGCATGCTCGGCCGCGTGAAGCTGCCCATCGGAGCGAAACAAACGGCGCTACTTGTCCCCAAGGACGCGCTCTTTTTGCAGCAAGACGCTCGGCCGATGGTTTTCGTCGTCGAGCCGGACGCCAACAAGCCGGGGGCGACGACGGTCCGGCCTGTTCAGGTCGACCTCGGCGTGGCCCACGCAGGACTGATCCAGGTTCGCGGCGAGGGCCTCAAGGCAGGGCAGCAGGTCGTCGTCGAAGGGAACGAACGTCTGCGGCCGGGGCAGGAGGTCAAGGTCGTGGGGACGAAAATTGAAAAATGAAGCGCGGCTCCGGCTCGCCTGTTTGAAGTGCAGTGAACGACCATGCAGCTCATCGACGCTTTTGTCCGCAATCCCGTCAAGGTCGCCGTCGGCGTCCTCTTGGTGTCGCTGTTTGGCGTCATCTCCGTGCTGGAGATGCCCATGCAGCTCACGCCGGAGGTGCAAACGCCCACCTTGACGATCGAAACGCGCTGGCGCGGGGCCAGCCCGCAGGAAGTCGAGCGCGAGATCGTCCTGGAGCAGGAGGAGCAACTCAAGAGCGTCGAGGGCGTGACGAAGATGTCGTCGGAGAGTATGGACTCGACCGGCCGGATCACGCTGGAGTTCCAGGTGGGCACGGACATGCAGGAGGCGCTGCTCAAGGTGAACAGCCGCCTGCAGCAAGTGCCGGAATATCCAGAAGACGCCGACGAGCCGGTCATCAGCACCTCGAGCGCGGCCGACCGCCCGATCGCCTGGTTCATCCTCAGCCCGCGCCAGCCCGACAAGGCCGAGTTCGACAAGGTCGCCGCGGCGCACCCGGAGCTGAAAGGCGAGTTGGAGGTCGTTCAAAAAACGCAGAACCCCGGGCTGGCGATGTTTCGCCTCCGCCGGCTGGTGCGGGAGCACCCGGAGGCCAAATCGCTGACGCCGGCGGACGTCGACGTGACCAAGATGCGGCGCTTCGCCGAGGACGTGATCGAGGCGCGGCTGGAGCGCGTGCCGGGCGTCTCCAACGCCAACGTCATCGGCGGCCTGGAAGACGAGCTGCAAGTCATCGTCGATCCCGAGAAGCTCGCCGCCCGCCAGCTTACAGTCACCGACGTGCGCAACCGCCTGCGGGCGCAAAACGTCGATGTTTCCGGAGGCGATTTTTGGGAGGGGAAGCGCCGCTGGGTCGTGCGGACGCTGGGGCAATTCGACGTGGAGGAGCAGGTTTCCGCTCAACTGCTCGCCGTGCGCGACGGCAAGCCCGTCTTCGTCCGCGACGTGGCCGAGGTCAAGCACGACTACAAAAAGCCCGACGGCCTGGTGTGGCGGTTCGGCGAGCAGACGATCGCCGTCAACGCGCTGCGCGAGACCGGCTCGAACGTGCTGGACGTGACGGCAGGATTGCGCGGCGCGATGCAAGCGCTCAACGCCAACGAACTCAAGCAGCAGGGCCTCTCGCTGGCCCAGGTCTACGACGAAACGGAGTACATCCACTCCGCCGTGGGCCTGGTGCAGGAAAACATCATCCTGGGCAGCGCATTGACGATGATCGTGCTGATGCTGTTCTTGAACCTGGACGTGCGCACGCTGGTGGCCATCCCCTTCATTCGGCCCCGGAAGGCTTTGCGGTACTTGGTGCGTTTAGGCTGCAACATCGAAGGCTCCTCTGGTAGCGACACCGTCGATTACGTCGTCAGCAATGGCTTCGGTCTCATCGGGGCCGCCTGGCTTCACGGTGACTTCGATAGTCTCCAGCTCCTCTTCGACCTCAGGCGGCGGCGGCAGGATGTCACCCCGGTAGACCCAGACCTTCACCCCGATTTGCCCCATGGTGGTTTGGGCTTCGGCCAGGGCGTAATTGATGTCGGCGCGGAGGGTGTGCAACGGCACCCGGCCCAGCATAATCTTCTCCACTCGGGCGATTTCCGACCCGCCGATTCGGCCCTTGACGATGATCTTGATGCCCTTAGCCCCGCCCTGCATTGCCCGCTGGGCCGCCTGGCGGACGGCG
>JACOUI010000050.1 GCA_016177915.1 Planctomycetia bacterium | reverse complement strand
GGCGCGGCGGCCGTTGGTGGCCCTACTCGTCCTGGTACTGGCGTTTCCGCGACCGGGACGGCGATCGCGACCGGCGTGACGATCGCGACGGTCGGCCGGGCGCGGGTGTGAGAGGCGACGTCCGCGGGGGCGTTCGCGGCGACGTGGACGGCGGCGTGCGCGGCGGTGTCCGTGGCGATGTTCGCGGCGGCGTGCGTGGCGGCGTCCGCGGCGACACGCGAGGCACCATTCGCGGCGACGCTGGCGGCGGTGCCCGGGGAAGCATCCGTGGCGACACGCGGGGCTCTGTTCGCGGCAACGTCGGCGGCAGCGCCCGCGGTAATGTCGGCGGAACGGTTCGCGGCGGCAACCGCGGCTCGGTCCGTGGAAACGTCGGCGGAAGCGCCCGCGGCAACGTTGGCGGCAGCCTCCCCGGCGGAGGCGGCCGGATCGGCGCGGGCGCCGGCGGTGGAGGCCGCGTTGGCGCGGGAATTGGCGGCGGTGGCCGCTCCGGAGGCGGCGGTAGTCGCTCCGGAGGCGGCGGTCGCGGCGGTCGTGGCGGCCGCTAAGAACGAACCGCAACCATGGGAAAGGCGAGGCGCCGCTCTCTCGGCGTCCTCGCCTTTTTTTGTCGCCATGCTATTGCTGCTGCGGCGGCGGCCGTTCGGGCTCCCGCCTCAGTCGTGGTACGAGAACCCAAACCCCACGCGCGGCGGCCCGTAGTAATGCCGGTGATGGTAGTGCGGATAGTGGCACCACGGGTCGTAGTGCTCCTCGACGATCACGGTCGTGGGCGGCGGCGCGGAGTAAACGACCGGCGCGGGCTTGGGCGGCGAGCGCTGGGCCGCCTGCATCACCGAGGCCGGGATCCCCTGCTGCTGCATGTAGATCAGGTCCTCGCTTTGCACGGGCCGCGCCATCCCCCGATTGCTGACGTGGCTGGAGATGACGGACTCGGGCACGCCGGCCCGTTGCATGGCCACGATGTCGTCGATCGAGACGGCGCCCGGCGGCGGCTCGCGTCCGATCCGGGAAGCGATTTCGGCCCGGTTGCGGGCCTCGGTTTCGTCGATGGCGTCGCCGACGGCCAGGCCGGCCAGCCCGCCGGCCGCGGCGCCGACCAGCGCCCCGCCGGCCGTGTGCCCAAGCTGCTTGCCGACGACCGCGCCCGTCACGCCGCCCAGGACCGCGCCGGTGGCTCCCAGGCGGTCGGAGGCGTAGGGCGAACGGCAGCCGGCGGCGGCCAGCGCCAGGGCAATCAACACCAAACCGATGCTTCGCGTCATGGCGATCGTGCTCGACGAGTCAGGGACAAAGGGGGCGGGATTATTCCCGCGGCCGCACGCACCGTCAAGCCGGCCTGCCCGGCGTGCTGGCGCCGCCAGCATGACAGCGTTTTTGCGGCACGAGTCCCTTACAAGATCGTCCGGTGGGCATCGAGAGTTGAGCGCGACGAAGCACGTGCGGCAGGTGGCGGACCGCCAGCCAATTCTCGCTCTTACGCCGCTTTGGTTTGCGTGTCCGCCTTCAGGTGGAGATGTCTCGCCGGCTCCCGGCGGACGATCTGCTCCTCGGCCTTACGCGATCCCGACGCCGCCCAAACTTCGGCTTCCCGCGTGAGGCGGTTGAGCATTTCATCGACCTTGGCGCGATAGTGCTCGACGCCGTCGCGGTCGAGGTCGGGCGGCAGCACGATCGGCGGGCCGATCACGCCGCGGGCCCGCGAGAAGGGCCGCGGGATGGCGAACCGGTCCCAGCTTCGCAATCGCCAGGGCCGATCGACGCCCATACCCATCGTCACGATCGGCATTTGCAGTCGGGAGGCGACGTAAATCGCGCCGGCCGCCATCACGCGCCGCGGTCCGCGCGGTCCGTCGGGCGTGATCGCCAGGTTCATCTTCCCGCTCCGGCGGACCATTTCGCGCAGGGCGGAGATGCTGCCGCGGTTCGTCGAGCCGCGGATGAAATCAAAGCCCAGGTGCCGCGCCACGCGGGCCAAAAGCTCCGCGTCGCGGTGCCGGCTGAGCAGCATCGCCAGGTTGCAGTGCCCGCGCATGTGCACCGGCAGCAGCATGTACTCGTGCCAGAAGACGTAGATCATCTGGCGGCCGCAATCGGGGTTCACCGGGTCGACCGTGGGGTCGTAATAGGCGGCGCGGTAATCGAGCGTGCGCATCCAGCGGGCGACGGCCATCGCGCCCAAAAGGCCGATCGTCTTTTGCAACAGGGGGCTGTTAATGCGCATGTTGGAGTCTCGCCCGTAGCGGAATGGAAGGCGGGCTAATCTAGCAACGCAGGACGAAGCAAGCCATGTGGGTTGGCCGTTCGTAGTGACCCGATTTATCGGGTCGGCGTTCGTAGTGACCCGACTTATCGGCTCCTGGACCGGATGAACCTGAGCCCTGCCAATGCCAGGACCGCATGAATGCGGTCACTACGAGCGGGGACGACCGCATGAATGCGGTCACTACGAACAAGGGGGACTCCAACGCAAAGGGGGCGACAGGTAAAAAACGGCTAAGTATACTTTGATGCGTGGGAAAACGGCCGGGCGACCGCAGGCCACCTGCCTCCAATGCTTGCGGCGACTGCACGCCTTCGCCCGGCCGAACAGGCATCGCCTCACTCGTGCCCGAGGAGTTTTTCATGTCCCGGATCGCACCTACGCTGGCCGTCATCCTGCTTGCCGCCGGTTGGTTGGCCCCATTTGCACAGGCGCAGATCACGTTCCTGGAAGGGCACACGGAGCCGGTCTACGCCGTCGCCTTCACGCCCGACGGCAAGTTCGTCGTCAGCGGCGGCTTCGACTTCAAGGTGAAGCTCTGGGACCGGGCGACGGGCAAGTGCCTGCGGACGTTCTCGGACCACACGAACAACGTGCTGGCCGTGGCCGTCTCGCGCGACAGCCGGCAGCTTGCCACGGGCGGCATGGACAACACGATCAAGCTTTATGACCTGCCGCTGCGGGACCCGATCGCGGACCTGGGGGCGCAGCCGGCCGAGGTGACGGCAACGGCCCTATCGGCCGACGGCAAGCTGCTGGTGACCGGCGACAAGGCCAAGACGGTGCGCGTGTGGGACGCGGTCGAGAACAAGCACCTGCGCGACCTGGCCGGCTCGACGGCCGAAATCACGGCCGTGGCCGTTGCGCCGGGCGCGCCGATCGCGCTGGCGGCGGCGGCCGACGGGAGCGTGCGCGGCTGGAACCCGGCCGACGGAAATCCCAACGGCGTGCTTTACTGCCCGGGCGTGAGACGCCTGGCGATCCTGCCGGACAATAAGACGGTGCTCGCGGCATGCGCTGATGGCGTGCTGCGAGTTTTCAATTGGCCGCCGGTGGCTGCGAAGCCGCTGGCCGGCGCGACGCAGCCCATCGTGGCCGTCGTCATGTCCTACGACAGCGCGTACGTCGCGGCGGCTTCGGCCGATGGGCAGGTGCGGATTCACAATCCCGCCGACGGCGCTGTCCTCCGGGCGATCAACGCCGGCGCGGCGCTCAAGAGCATGACCATTAGCCGCGACAACCAGACGGTGATCACGGGCGACGCGGCCGGCACCGTCAAGCTCTGGAAGGCGGCCGACGCGGCGGCGGTTGCGCAATTCGAGGCCCACGCTGGCCCGGTGCGCGACGCGGCCGTCCATCCCAACAACCAGCAGGTCGCCACGGCAGGCGAGGACGGCCTCGTGCGGCTATGGCAGCTTCCCGTCGCTGCGCCGCGCGACACCGTCGCCAATGGCGCGGCCATTCGCGCGCTTTCGCTCTCGGCCGACGGCAACCTGCTCGTCACCGGCGGCGACGACAAGGTGGCCAAGGTCGCCAAGATCGCCGACAGCGCCGAAGTGAAGGCCCTCGGTGGGCACGAAGGGCAGGTCTGGGCAGCGACGTTCACGCCCAACAACGCCCAGGTCGTCACCGGCTGCGAGGACAAAAAGGTCCGCATCTTCAACATCGGCGACGGGGCGCTGGTGAAGGCGATCGAGGGACATGCCGCGGCGGTGAAGGCCGTCGCCGTCCGGCCCGACGGAGCGCAAATCGTCAGCGGCTCGGCCGACAACCTGCTCAAGGTCTGGAACGCCGCCGATGGGGCGGCCGTGCGCGATCTGCCCGGCCACACGGGACCGATCGTCGGCGTCGCCTTCACGCCCGACAACGCCAAGATCGTCTCGGCCGGCGATACGACGATCCGCAGTTGGAACACGGCCGACGGCGCCGCGGCCGGCAACATCAACACTGCCGTGCAGATCACGTGCTTTGCCATTTCGCGCGACGCGCAGGCTTTTGCCGCCGGCGGGGCCGACAACAAAGTGCGCCTCTACAAGCCGGACGGCAACGCTATTTCGACGATCGACGCCCACGGGGCGGCCGTGACGGCGATCCACTTCGCCGCCGACGGCAAGCGGCTGCTTACCGCCGGGGCCGACAAGATCGTCCGCCTGTGGGACGTCGCCACGGCCACCGAGTTGCAGCGATTCACCAGCCCCGCCGGCGTGACGGGCGTCGTCCTCTCGGCCGACGGCAAGACCGCCGCCCTGGCCGGCGACGACGGACACCTGCGGGCGCTGCCCGTCGCCATCGCGGCCGTGATCAAGGGACATGCCGGCCCGGTGACGAGCCTGGCCTACAACAACAACGGCAGCCACCTTGTCACCGGCGGCGCGGACAAGACCGTTCGGCTGTGGAACATCGGCAACGTGGCCGACATCAAGCAGGAGCGGACGTACGACGGCTCGGCCGGACAGGTTTTTGACGTGGCCGTCAGCGCCGATAACAACTTCGTCGCCGCCGGCGGCGAGGACAAGAACCTGCGCCTGTGGAAGTTCGCCGACGGCGCAGCCCAGCCTGCGATTCCCACCCCCGCCGCGGTGAACTCCGTGGCGTTCGCGCCCAACAACACGCGCGTGGCCGCGGCCTGCGGCGACAACATCACGCGGCTCTACGAAATCGCCACGCTGTCGCTCGGCGAACAGTTCCCACAGGGTGGGGCCGCGCTGTCCGTCGCCTTCAGCCCCAACAACGCGAACCTGATCACTGGCGGGGCGGACAACGCCGGGCAATTCTGGATGCCGTCGGCCGTCCGCTCCAAGACGCTGCACGCCGGCGCCATCAACGGGCTGGCGATTTTCGGCGGCGGGGCGCAAGTGATCACCTGCGGCGACGACGCGCTTCTGGCCATGTGGAACGTCGGCGACCTGAACCAAGTCCGCAAATTCGAAGGTACCAGCGGTCCGCAGAAGGCGCTGGCCACGAGCGGCAACGGGCAGATCCTGGCCGCCGGCGGCGACGACAAGACGCTGCGCGTCTGGAACACGAACGGCCAGCCGCTGGGCAATCTGGCGCTGGCGGCGAACATCATGGGCCTGGCCGCCAATGCCGACGCCAAGAAAATCCTGGCCGTCTGCGGCGACAACGTGATTCGCAACGTGCCCCTCAAGCAAGTGCAGGGGATGAACGTGCTGGAAGTCGCGCAGGAATGCGCCGGACACGCCGCGGCCGTGACCGATGTCGCCCTTTCCGCCGACGGCACGGCGCTCTTCACCGGCAGCCTCGACAAGACCATCAAGCGCTGGCTGCCGGCGCTTTCGGAGCCGCGATTTAACCTGGCCGGCCACGGCCAGCAGGTCTACGGCCTGGCTTTCAGCCCGGACGGCAAGCGGCTGGCCTCGGCCGCCGGCGACAACACCGTGAAGCTCTGGACCACGGCCGACGGCAAGAACTACGCCAATTGCGCCGGCCACACGGGCCCGGTCTACGGCGTGGCATTCCACCCGACGCAGGACCAGGTGATCAGCACCGGCTACGACAAGACGGTCCGCATCTGGAACGCCGCCGACGGCAAGCAGGCGACGGAGCTGAAAGACGAGATCGCCGACTCGCTGAACAACATCGACTTCGCTCCCGACGGCGCGCGCTTCGTGGCCGGCGGGTTCGCCAAGACCTGGCAGCTTTGGCGGCCGGGCGAGGCGAAACCCTATTTCACGGGATCGGGCCATACGGACAACGTGTATCGCACGCTCTTTAGCCCCAAGGGCAATCGCATTGCGACGCTGGGTTATTCCGGCACGTTTTTCGTGTGGGACGACGCCGGAAACAAGCTCTTGCAGCAGTCGCTGCCGGTGAAGGCGGCGTTCTGCATGGCCTATTCGTCCGACGGGACGCAGCTTGCCTTTGCCACGAGCGACGTGCGAGTGATGATCGTGGCTCTGCCGCAGGGGGCGCAGTAGGGGTGGGCGCCGCCCACCGTGCAATTGCGCGGCACGCGGAACCTCAATTCACGCTGGACGGAAACGGATACTTCAGCGCCGCGCTTTTGGCGAGGTCGCGGGCGGCGTCGCGGGCTCGCAGCTTTTCTAAAAGCATAGCAGCCCGGCGGTCGACGTTGGCTTCAGCGAGGAGCTGCACCTTAAGGTCGATCTTGCCTTGCGGAAGAAGGTAGGCCGCGAGGTCGGTGATTGCGCCGAGGACGCCGTCGCCGCCCAGGGCGGCCTCCAGGGCGGCCTTGAGCTTGCCCAGCACGCCCGACGGCACGCGCGGCAGCACGCGCTGGAAGACCTCCAGCAGCTCCCGTTGCACGGCCGGCCGGACGAGGGCCTGCTCGTCGTCAAAGACGTCCGGCCGCAGCTCGACCCAAGCTTCGCGAAAAGGCTTATCGGGATCCAGCTCGCGGACGATTTCGATCCGCGACAGGCCGGCCAGGAGCAGGTTGAAGCGCCCGTCGGGGAGGCGCGTGTGGGCGATGATCCGGCCCAGGCAGGCGTGCGGGTGGAGTGGCGGCCGGCCTTCATAGTCGTTCTCCCAGCCGGGAGCCAGGACGCAAAGCGCGATGAGCTGGTCTCCGTCCAGGGCCGCCTCCATCAGCGCGCGGTAGCGCGGCTCGAAAACGTGCAGCGGCTGGACGATGCGCGGATAGAGAACCAGATTGGGCAGCGGAAAGAGCCGCGCCGGGCCGGGAAACCGGCCGGGGTCGAGCGTCAGGTCGGTCTTGAGGAACATGGCTCGCAGCGCCGAGCAGGAACAAGTCGCAGTAACCGGCGCTACTGCACGGCGTCCAAGTGAATTTCCGGAATCAGGTCCGGCTTGATCTCCACCTTGGGAAACTCCTCCCGGCTCGCCAGCACGTCGGCGAAGCAAACCTCCAGGTCGCGAAGGAACTTTTCCAGGTCCAGGCCCATGTGCCGCGGACGATAGGTTTCCAGGTACGAGCGGCAGCTCCCATAGAGCTTCGTCGCGCCGCGGATGTTGCCGTTGCCGAAATGGTGCAGGGCGACGGCCGACTGGATCAGCCCCTGGTAGAACTTCCGCGACGGGCCCTGATAGTCCTGCCACACTTCCTCCCAGGCCTCGTGCGCCTCGAAGAACTCGCAGGCGTTGAAGAGCTCGATGCCCTGGAGGTAGCGAGGATCGTAGTCGCCGCTGGTCATGGGCGAATGCTCGCTTAGCAGACCGGACCGCATGAATGCGGCCCCTACGAACTTTGCCCGTCGCCCGGGTCCGACCCGAGTAGAGTCGAGAGGTGGCGCGGTGGTTTAGGTGTCAGCCTATCGATCCGGCCCTTTCGGCGCCGGGGCTTCACTAGCCACACCCTGCTCC
>JACOUI010000202.1 GCA_016177915.1 Planctomycetia bacterium | reverse complement strand
TAGCCGCTTCTTTCAGACGACACGTCGCCGCGTCGCCCTTGCGGTTCGCTCGACCTACACCTCCATCAGGCTGGTCAGAGGACTTACACCTCCAAGCTGACAAACATGCTCGGCACACATGCAAAAACGCCGGCCTATAGCCGGCGTCTTCGCCTAAGCCGAAAATACTCCGCCCCAAGTCCCCCAGCGCCGGATTTTCGCGCCGGATTTTCGCGCCGGATTTTCGCGATCCCTTCCCGCGCGGGGTAGTCTGCGCCGTGTGCTCAGCGGTGGGTCTACCGCGGCGCTCCCGAGCGGTTGGGAATCCGCGCCCGGCGGATCGTCCCTTCCTGCGGCGGACGCGCAATCTGCGGCTCGTCGTCCATCCTCCGCGGCTCAACCGCCGCCGGATCGGACGCGCCGGCCTTCTCGCGGACGGTTTCGCGCCGGGAACCCTGCTCTTTGGAACCCGCGTCCGATTCCGCGGTTGCAATCGGCCGTCCGCTCGTCGCGTCGTGGTATTCCTGCGACTCGGCGACGCGGCCGTCGGCGTTCCATTGCTGCCACTTGCCCACGGGCGTGCCGCTGTCGTATTCGCCCTGCGACTGCTTGAGTCCGTTCGCGTGCCACGTGACCCAGCGCCCGTGCATCTGGCCGTCGACGTACTCGCCCTCGGCCTGCTTCTGGGCGTTTTCGTACCACCAGGTGAACTTGCCGACCGGCGTGCCTTCCTTGAACTCGCCCGCCATCTGAAGCTGGCCGTTGATGTACCACCACGACCAGGGTCCGTCCTTGAGGTCGGGGCCGGGCTTGGCCAGCACGTCGCGCTTGATCTTGTTCGTGCGCCAGTCGTAGGTGATGACAGCCGAATCGCGGGCGCTGATATACCGCCCTTCGGACTTCTTCTGGCCGGACTTGTAATTGGTGGCCTTCACGAAGTAGTAGCGGCCGTCGACGTACTCGATCTCGCGGGCGATCTTGCCGTCGGCGGCGTAGTCGGTGGCGATGCCGTGGCGGTCGCCCTCGGCGTTGAAGCTGACTTCCTTCCGCCTGTGTCCGTTGGTGTAGTACCAGTTCCACGTGCCCGTCGGCCGGCCCTCGGCGAATTGCCACTCGATGATTTTCTGGTTGCTGCCCGAGACGATCGTCCACGCCCCGTGGAGCTGGCCGTCCTTGAACTGCGCGGTCGAGATGTACGGCCCGCGGAAGGTCTTGTCGATTTCGGCCATCACTTCGCCCTCGATCGCACGGAACGACCGCGACCAGGACCCGGTCGCCCGGCCCATGTCGTACTGGCCGGACATGATCACGTTTCCGGTCTGGTCGTAGGCTTCGTAGACGCCGTGGTTGACGAAGTTTCCCTGGTCGTCCTGGCAGACCTCGCGGCGCGACGAAACGGCGCCGTTGGCGTAACGTTCGGTGATCACCTCGATGTCGCTCGTCACGCTGGCCGTGGCCCCGTCCTCGACGGCGCCCTTCCCAGCGGCCCCGGCCTCAACGGCCCCATCCTCAATGGCCCCATCGTCAACGGCATCGTCGGTCGCCACCGGCCGGATCGCGCCGGCGTCCGGCAAGCGGGCGGGTTCGCCGGCTTGGACTCCGAGACAGGACAGGGACAGGGACAGGGACAGCGCCAGTCCCCCCCATGCGCCCCACAAAAGCGATGTCCTCTTCGGCGTCGTCATGGCACGGTTCCTTTGGGTCCAGAGGAATCCTCACTACATCCGATCGGGCCATCACGCGCGGGTTCTTGGATGAATCGTGCTTAAAGCGCACAACCGGATTCGCCGGCAAACCTTGCCAGCCCGTTGGCCGCCTGCCGACCAGCCGCGGGCAAGAAACGAAACCGCCGCCCGCAAAAGGGGGCGGCGGATGACGCGCCGGCGCGAAATCTTGCCGTCTGGCGAAGCTTTACCGTCCCGCCATCGCCCGCAACGCGCCGGCCCCCATGCGCAGCGGCCAGCGGACGCGCGCCGGGTCGCAGAAGCCCGACGCCGATTGCCACAACGACTTTTCGCCGGCCTGCGTTGTTCCGCGGGCGGTCCCTTGCGCCTCTTGCCGGTGCAATCGCTGCCGCACCAGGTCCGCCAGCCCTCCGGCGGATTCTCCCGCATCGCTCTCCGGCCTCGGGTGCGTGCTAGCGTCGCCGTCTGCGGCCGCCGGCTCCGTCCCCGATTTCGCCGCTGCCGACCGCGGCGCCGTCGGCGCCGTGACGGGACTCGCCGCCCGGCCGGGATGGGCCGCTTGCTGCGGCGTCGCCGACCCCAATTCGCCGCGCGAGATGCGCACGCTCTCGGGCGCCTCGATCCCCAGCCGCACGGCCTTCCCCTTCACGCGCACCACCGTCACGGTGATGTTCTGACCGATCTGAATCTTCTCCTGGACCTTACGTGTAAGTACCAGCATGGCACTCTCCTTGGCACTTGATGGGCATGTTCGCCTCTGAACACCCGCACCCTATCGCACGTGTCATGCCAATTCACTTCGATCGCGCTGCACTCGCGCTAAAGCATTGCCCCGCGGCGGCTTCCAACCATCAAACGGGCGCGCTGCGTTTGCCGGCTGAAAAAATCCTACAAACCGTTACAAACGCGCCCCAAGCAGGGAAAGCGCGCAGGCATAGACAGAAGTGCCCGCAAAGTTTGACACGCGCTGAGAGACGGTCGCAGTCGTCATTTCTTCGGATCGTCCGCGGCCCTGCGCTCGCGGACGTAGCGGATCGCGCAGCCCCGCGCGGCCGTCTCCGTCTTGGCCGGCTTTTCGCCCTTGAGGGCCGCTTCGACGGCGGCCGTCAGATAGACCTCGGTCACCTTGGCGGCGTTGGCGCTGTTGTCCATCGCCCCCATGTAGACGACCTTCCGCTCCTTGTTCAACACGAAAAACTCCGGCGTGTACGACGCCCCGTAGGCCCGCGCAATCTTCTGCGACTCGTCGTACAAGTACGGGAAATTGAACTTCTTGTCCTGGGCCCGCTTCTTCATCTCGGGCAGCCGGTCCTCCGGCACGCGGTTCACGTTGATCGCCACCACCGCGGCTTTCGCGCCCTCCTTGGCGTGCTGGGCCGCGAAGTCGATGATCCGGTCCTCGTAATCGACGGCGTACGGGCAACTGTTGCAGGTGAAGACGACGACCACCACGTCCTTGTCCTTGAGGTCGGAAAGCGAATGCTGCTTGTCGTCCACGCCCGGAAGGTCTTTCCACTCCGGCGCTTTGTCGCCGATGGACAGCGTCGGGTTGAACTCGCCGGCGGCCGCGGGCGACGCCAGCGCAGCCGCCGCCAGGAACACTTGCAAGACGACGGTCGCCATCTTCAACCGCTTGCGCATGGGGCGCTCCCTTCGAATGCTGCGGCGCAGGGCGCCGTCTTTTGGCCACGGTGCGCAAGCCTACGCCGGGCGGCGCGCGCGGTCAACCACGGCCTACTTCTCGGCGCCATGGCTTCCGCTATACTCTTTTTCACTTTCACGGTGAACTTCCTGCGCTGCAGACATCATGGCCAACGAGTTTGACCCCTATCGCGAAGCGCTGGTCGTCGAGACCTTCACCCGCTGGCCGGACGAATACGACGATTGGGACGAGGGCGACCGCGAGCGAATCGCCGCGCGCCTGCACGCCGAACCCAGGGCCTGCAAGGAAATGGTCTACGAGCGGATGCACACGGGCTTTCGCCGCACGATCACGGTGACGGCCGACGATCTGGCGCGCCTGGGCGTCGAGGTGTAATTGCACGCGAGTCCGGAGCGAACGAAAAACAGCTTCGGCGTTGACGATACGGTCACCGCCGGCCTCGTGCCGGTGGGTGAATGACTGGCAGCTAG
>JACOUI010000201.1 GCA_016177915.1 Planctomycetia bacterium | reverse complement strand
TTGCGGGGGAGGGTTGGGGTGGGGGGGTGCGGGCGCAGGTAGTCCGCCCAGGTGTCTCGGATGGTGAACTCAGGCGTCGCCTGCCAAGGCCGACGAGAATCAGCTTCCACTTTTCGGGGAATTGCGATGTTCCGCTGTCTTATCTTGCTGCTCGCCGGCGTGACGGTCGTTCCGCTCGTTGATTCCGCGCCGGCGCTGGCCCAGGCCGACAATGCCGAGATCAGTTCGCGGAGCGCGGCACTTTCGGCTCTGCGACGGGCGAAGGCGGCGCTGCTCGTGGGGGAGCGCGACGAGGCCGAGGCGCTCGTGGCCGCCGCGGCCGACTTCGCCAAGCGCCAGAAGGACGTGCAGGTCGCCGCCTGGTCGGAGCAGCTTCGCGGCGAGCTGGCCTTTGCCGCCGGGCAGCCGGACGCCGCCAAGACGGCCTACACGGCGGCGCTTTCGGCCTTCGTGCAGCTCAAGCACGAGCCGGCGGCCGCGGCCTGCCGCGTCAATCTGGGGCGATTGGAGTTTGCCGCCGGGAAATTCGCCGACGCAATTGCGCACTTTCAAGCCGCCGCCGCGATTTACGAGAAGCTCGGCCGCTCGGCCGACCTGGCTGCCGCGCTCGTCGACCTGGCCGAGGCGCATCTGGCCGTGGGCAAGCCCGCCGAGGCGACGGCGTCCCTGGAGCAGGCGGCGAAGATTTCGTCGTCCGGCGACGACGACGCCCTGAAGCTGCGGCTGGCGACGCTCTTGGGTTCGGCCCGGCTGGCGTCCGACGACGCCGACGGGGCCGTCAAGCAGCTTCAGGAGGCCGTGCGCCTGGCGACGGCCTTGGCCGACCGCCGCGCCCTGGCCGACGCGTGCCACGTGCTGGCCACGGCCTGTCAGAAGAAGGGCGACTTCGACGACGCGCTGGCGAACTATCAAGCCGCGCTGAAACTGAACGCCGATTTGAAGGACTCCGCCGGAGAGGCGGCCGTGCAAAACAATCTGGGCGCGATGTGGCACGAGCAAGGCAAGCCGACGGAGGCGTTGGCGACGCTGAACCGCGCGGTGACGCTCTATCGCTCGCCCGCCGGCAAAGATGAAACGGGCAAGGACGAGTCCGGCCTGGCCCGGGCGCTCTACAACGTCGCGCTGGTCCACGAATCGCAAGGCAGCGACGCCGACGCCATCGCCGCCTACGAGCAGTCGCTGGCCATCCGCCGCCGGATCGACCGCGCGGGAGCGGCGCGGATCCTGGACAGCCTGGCGCTCCTTTACGCCGGCAAGAAACAGCTTGAGAAGGCCAAGGCCTGCCGGGACGAGGCGGCGCAGCTTCGGAAGTAGGCGGCGGGCCTCAACTTGAAAACCAGGATTGCAGCAAGGCTTTGAGCCGCAGGAACGACGGGTCTTTGCAGCGCGCCAAACCGACCTTCTTTCCCAACTCCGAAAAGTGCACCGACGAGCGGCTCCTGCGCGCGGCCCGTAGCGCGGCGTCCATCGCTGCTTTGGGATGCTCCGGTTTAGGCTTGCCCTTGCACCAAAACCCCTGCTGTTCCAGCCACGTGCGCAACGGCGGTTGCCGGCCGGTCCAACCGAGTATCTCGACCACCTGCGGCGACTCACTCCAGACCCAAGCCTCAAGCTCCGGATCAATGACGATGACGGCGGAGCGCCCGTCCCAACCGGCGCGATCGAGACGTGCCTGGACTTCCTGCTCGATTTCCTCCCGCGCGGCGGGTTCGCGTCCGCAACCCTCGCGGTCGAACACCAGCAAGGCCCGATGGTACTGGTTGGCAAACTGGCGCAGAAACACGTCCCCGCGCTTGTAGCACGCTGCATCTCCCTGGTTGACGAAAAACTCGGCCTGGACCTCTCGAATCGCCAGGCTCTTGACGCGGGTGAGGATCCCCTTCAAGGCCGAGTCCGTTTGGCTGTCGGCGCTCACCACAATCAGGTCCTTGCGAATGACGGCGGGCATCAGCTCAAGACCCCCGCGGCAAACAGCGTTCCCAGATTTTCATCGCGGTTTTTGAGCCAATCGGCAAGGCGGGGATGCTTTGAACCTCGCACAACGTCCGTGATGCCATCTGAGGTCTTTCCAAAGCAAAGGACATCGTTCGCGTCAACGGAGTTGAGGATCACCGGCGAATGAGTCGCCAGGAGTATCTGGGATTGGTAGACGGACGAAAGTGATTGAAGAACCGCCTCCACGGCGCGCGGATGGATTCCGTTTTCCGGCTCCTCGATCAGATAGATGCCGGCCAGTCTTTCGAGATAGGCGGGAAGCGTCAAAGCGAGAAGACGCAACGTTCCGTCGGAAACCACCCACGACGGCACTTCCAGTCCACTGGCATACCGCACCACGAGGTAACGATGCCGATCGTCATCTCTGAGTACGGTCCGAATCTCCTTCAGGTCGGGCAACACGCTGCGGACGTGCGACACCCATTCGCGAAGGCGGTGCGGCGCGCTTTTGGCCAGATCGTCAACGACCCAGGGTAAATTGGATCCGTCCGGCTTGAAACCGGTGCCCTGCCCGGGCGGACTCGCCAGCCGCATTCGCAAGCTATTCAATGTGATTTGCTCAATGCCATCCGTTAACAGCCGCTTGAACCAGGCGCTCGCTGGGAACTTGGTCTCGTCCTCAGGCAGGTTCGCCAAAGTGGACTTGCGCGGACCAAGCTTGTACGAAGGAGCCCACCTGCCCTCGCGCTCATGCACCTCGGAGTAGAAATTGTCGTTTCCGCCCGGTTTCTTGCTGAAGAGCATCCGCGCCTGACGACGGCTCTTGGAGGTTAGAATGGTCGGCGGCGGCGAAGACGGACAGGGGAACAACGTCCTTTGCCTTTCGCCGACCGTCGACGGGCCCTTCAGCCATCCCCGCTCTTGCCGAATGACGGTTCCTTTCGACGCGCTCTCCAACGCGATGGAGATTTCATAGCGTACCGTCTCGTAAGTCGGAACGTGCAATTGCGACCGGATGGCTTCCGGAACGGCCGCCTCAACGGCAATCTCGAAACTCGGTTCCTCGCGGCCCCAAACAAGATCTCGAAAGTCGTCCGTCCTTTCGCCGACCGCCTCATCGATCCCCCGATTGAGGAGGTCCTGAAGAAAGGCGACCACGTCCAGGAAGGTCGTTTTCCCACTGCCGTTGGGGCCTACAAGGACATGAAACCGCTCGAGCGGTTGGTCGAGGTAGCGCAGACAGCGGAAGTTGTGTGTTTCGATGCGCGTGATCACGTGACTGCACACTGAGGGTAATGCCTGGCAGACGGCCACGTTGGAATTCGTGGATCGCAGCCTGCTCCTGTTACTTTACAACGCCCCCGCCACCAGGTTTCCCACCTCCCTTGTCCCATATCCCATCTTTCCCGCCGCCTGGCTCTTCATCTTCGTCCCCGTCACGTGCTGGATCGCCTTCAACACCCGCTCCGCCGCCGCCGCGTGCCCCGTGTGCTCTAGCAACATGCCCATCGCCCCGATGGCCGCGATCGGGTTGATCGCGTTCTTGCCGGTGTACTTGGGCGCGCTGCCGCCCATCGGCTCGAACATGCCGACCTTCGTGTCGGGATTCATGTTCGCCCCGGCCGCCACGCCCAGCCCCCCCTGCAAAATCGCACCCAGGTCCGTGATGATGTCCCCGAACATGTTCGTGGTCACGATCACGTCATACGCCTCCGGGCTCTTCACCATCCACATGCAGCAGGCGTCGACGTGGTTGTAGTCGGTCTTCACGTCGGGAAATTCCCTGGCCACGTCCTGGAACGCCCGCCACCACAGGTCGTGCCCGAACGTGAGCACGTTGGTCTTGGCCACGAGGGTGAGCGTTTTTTTGGGATTGTTCCGCCGCCGCGTGTAGTCGAACGCCCAGCGGATGCAGCGCTCGCAGCCCTTGCGAGTGTAAATCGCCGTCTGCACGGCGACTTCGCTTTGCGTGCCCTTCTGCAAAAAACCGCCCGCCCCGCAGTACATGTCCTCGGTGTTCTCGCGGACGACGACGAAGTCGATGTCGGCGGGTCCCTTGTCCCGAAGCGGCGTCTCTACGCCCGGATAGAGCTTCACCGGCCGCAGGTTGATGTACAAATCGAGCTGAAAGCGCAGCTCCAGGAGCAGGCCTTTTTCCAAGATGCCGGGCTTGACGTCGGGATGGCCGACGGCGCCGAGGAAGATGGCGTCGCAGCGGCGGAGCTCCTCGACGACGGCCGGCGGCAGGATTTCGCCGGTGCGAAGGTATCGCGCGCCGCCCAGGTCGTAGTGGACCAGCTCGGGCGCGAGGCCCTCGAGCGGGGCGACGGCCTTCAGGACTTTGACGGCTTCGGCGGTCACTTCGGGACCGGTGCCGTCGCCGCCGATGACGGCAATGCGGAGCGACTTTGGCACGTTTTGTTCCACGAAAGAGGAAGGCGACGCGCGGCGCGCGCCGCTTGCGGTGCCGCACTAAGAATGGCCGACCGGGCGGGCGAGAGCAAGGCCGGGGCGGAGCGGCGCGGGGACGGGATGGCGAGCGGGTCGGCCGATGCGGAGGAGCACTGGCAAGATGCCTGGCACCCGGCGCAGAACGCTACTTACTGTGCCGTGATCTTCAGATCACGGAGTACGGAGACTTTCCGGACGGCGGCGACCGGTTCGCGATTGTAGATCGCGACCTTGCCCTTCGTTCCAGTCGGCAGATCCGCTTCGAGTACGGACTTGCCGTCGACATCCACGAAGACTTTTTTCCCGTCCACGTGGATGCGGATGTTGTATGCGGTTCCACGGCTGAAGGCGATGCCCTCTTTGCTTGCGAGAACTTCGCCTCCGGCTTTGAGAAGGGTGGCCTTCGAGCCATGAGCTTCGAACGCCACCCGAAGCCCGTTAGTGGCCTCATGGGACCACTTCTCGGACAAGGATCCATCGCTCCCGAAGGCGATCGCAAGAACATCCTGGTAGGCATCTTGCTCTTGGCCTTCGGTCCACTTCCATGAGGTCGTGAGAACGAATTTCTCCCACTCGTCGCTGCTGACGATGCAGCCGCGGTTTGCGAGAGAGATCGTCCCGTTGGTGGGATTGAAGCTCACCGTAGGGGTCAAGGACGAGTCCTTGGCCTTGAACGGTGGATGACCCACCTCCCATTCCTGGGCGGCGACAGGAGTAGAAACGGCAAGGGCCATGATGGCCCAACAAACCATTCGCTTCATGGGCGAACTCCTAAACTGTGTATCACTCAACCACCTCCGCTGCCGTGTCTTTCTGTCAGGCCCCTTGCTGCCGCATTCACAAAACAGCTCCGCCGGCAGTCCGTCGCTGTGCGGGCACATCCGGCTCGGGCATTCTACCAGCGTGATGATACGGCCGCCAATTTGACCTCCCGGCGGAGGCCGGACCCCGTTTGTGCCCACGGCGTTTTTTTCTTGCATCCTTTCGACGGAAGGCATAGGTTAGCGCTCGTGCGGCCTGCCGGAACGGCCGCTCGCAATTCACTCGTCGTCTCTTCACACCTCAAAGCAGAGGAGGCCTCTCATGCTGCGCGAATCGTTCTTGGGGCGCTGTGTCGTGGCGATCGTGTCGATGGCGGTCGCCGGACTTTCGGTTTTCGTTTGGGCGCAGGGGCATGGCGGCGTTGTGCCGCGGCAGCGCCATCGCCCGATTTCGATTGAGCCGGCCCTCGCGGAGAACGCGCAGGTCCGCGCTTACCGGCCGGCGGCCGACGATCCGGCCGCGGCGGCCATCGAACGGGCGCTGGCAGAGGCGGCGGACTTTGACTTCGTGGAGCAGCCGCTTTCGCGGGTGCTGGAGCACGTTCGTACGGCGCACAAGATCACCGTGCTGCCGGACAGGAAGGCGCTCGAAGACGTCGCCATCAACCTCGACACGCCGACCACGTGCAAGCTCAAGGGCGTCTCGCTCCGTTCCGCGCTGCGGCACGTGCTGGGGCAGCTCGAGCTGCGGGCCGTCTCGCGCGACGGCGTCCTGCTCGTCACATCGGCGACCGTGGCCGACATCCAGCTTGAAACGCGCGTCTACGACGTCTCGGAGCTGTACGCCGCCCTGCGGCAGCCGGCCGACGACCTCGACGACCTCATCAAACTCCTTGCGTCGACCGTCCAACCGCGAGCCTGGGAGGACGCCGGCGGGCCGGGCAGCATGGCGGGGCTGCGCGGTCGGCTCATCGTTTCGACCACGGCCAACGTACACGACGAAATCGCCCGCACGCTGCAGGGGCTGGCCGCGGCCGTCCGGCAGCAGGTGACGGCGAAAGGGGCCGAACGATACGTGCCCATCCGTTGCGATCTTTCCGCCGCCGAGACGGCGATTCGCAAGAAGCTGGATGGGAAGCATGAGCTTGTTTTCAACGAAACGCCGCTGGCGGACGTGGCCAAGACGCTCCGCGAGAAGCTCGGCGTCGAGGTGCAGTTCGACCTGAAGGCGCTCGAGGACGTGGGCGTCAGCCAGGACACGCCGGTCACGTTCAAGTCGGAGGGCCTGCCCGTGCGAACTGCGCTCGATCACGTGCTGGGGCCGCTCGAGCTGGCCTGGGCGATCGAAAACGAATTGCTGCTGATCACGTCGAAGACCGTCGCCGACACGAAGCTCGTCGCGCGCGTCTATCCCGTCGCCGATTTGCTGGGCGACGTGAGCGAGCCGGATTACGACACGTTGATCGGCGCCCACACGACGTCGGTCAGCCCGGAATCATGGTCCGATGCCGGCGGCCCAGCGCACGTTCGCCCGTTTGCGGCCAGCGGCTGCCTGGTCATTTCGCAAATGCCCGCCGTCCATCAGGAGATGGAGACGCTGTTGGCGATGCTCCGCAAATCGCTGGCCGAGCAGCCGGTCGCCGTGTACGCCCCGCGCCGCGTGCTGCGCATTTACCTGCTGGCGACGACGACCGCGCCCGAGACGCAGCCGCCGGGGCGGCCGCCGCAGCGCGTCGGCACGACCGGGGGGGCAGGCCAGGTCGTCGTCGTGCCGGCGGCCGCGCCCGACCCGCAGCGGCCGACCGCGGCGGAGCTGGCGAGCCTGATTCAGGAGCGGATCGCGCCCGATTCGTGGCAGGCCTACGGCGGCCGCGGCTACATCCGCGACCTGACCGGGGCGCTCGTCATCGAGCACACGGCGGAGGTGCACGCGGAGATTCAGAAGCTCCTCGCGCCGTTCGGGGTGAAGATGGAGGAGGTGAGGCAGTAAAGGGGCAGCGGCGCGGAGGGCGGCGCTGCGCGTGTGACAACGACGGACCATTACGGGTGTTTGCTTACCGCGACTGCCTCCGAACGTTCCGTCGATGCTCGCAAATTATGAATCGGTGCACTCCCATGATGACACTTGAGCAAACTGCGCAGTTCACGAAGATCGTGTTTGACATTTTTACGATTGTTGCAACAGTCACTGCCGCCGTGTGGGCGTACGGCAAATTCACGAAATACGAGCGGCGCAGGATTGCGAGCGAAGGCCAAGCGGCGCTCGACGTGACGATTAAGGCGAGAGTGCTCCCAGGATCGACGGCCGGACAATGCACACTGGCTTTGGCTTCGCGCCTCACGAACAAGGGTAAAGTAAACACCTCCGTGGACTTGGACCGCTCTTGGTTCCTGGTGGAACAAGCGTCGCATTTGGTCCCATGTATTGGTAGGGGTTCCCTGGAATCGGCCTGTGTGAGGCTTCTTTCGGTCGGGGTAGATTGGAAGTTCCCCAGAACCGAAAGGAGCCAAGACGATGGGAAGGCGATCGGAGTTGACGGTGGCCCAGCGGCGGGAGGCG
>JACOUI010000200.1 GCA_016177915.1 Planctomycetia bacterium | reverse complement strand
CTTCGACCTGCTGACGGCCGAGGGCAGTTTCAACTTCGTCACGCGCGGCAAGCGATTGGGCTCCACGGACCCGCGGGCGCTGTTCATCTTGCTCAACACCGAGGAAGGAGCAGGCAAGGGCCCGAATCCGGCGTGGCTGGCTGGGGAGAGCGGCCGCCTGTTTCTGGGAGTCCAGCTTCAGTGTGCGGAGTGTCATAATCACCCGTTCACGGAATCGTGGAAACAGACCGACTTCTGGGGCCTGGCGGCCTTCTACAGCCAGCTCCGAGTGGAAAGGCCCCAAAATCAGCTCGCCTGGAACGAGACCCCGGTTTCGGCCGACGAGCCGGTGCCCATTGTTATTCCCCCCACGGCGCTAAAGTCGGTCGGCCAGACTGTCCCTGCACGGCTCTTGGGGGACGACAACGATTATCGACCCCCCAGCCCACAATTGCTGCGGCATTCCCTGGCGCGCTGGATCGCCTCGCCGGACAATCCGTACTTTGCACGGGCGGCGGCCAACAGGCTCTGGGCGGATTTTTTCGGCCGGGGGCTGGTCAGTCCGGTCGACGACCTGCGCCCGGACAACCCGGCCAGCCATCCCGCAATTCTCGAAATCCTGGCCGAGGAGTTCCGAAAGTCGCAATTTGATCAGAAGCACTTGATCCGTTGTCTGTGCCTGAGCCAGACGTATCAGCGGACCAGTCTGCCGCTGCCGGAGAACGAGCAGGATCAAGACCATTACAGCCACATGGCCGTCAAGATCATGGGTCCCGGCGTGTTTTACGACTGCCTCACACAGGCCACGGGCTTTCCCGAATTGAAGGTGGGCCTGCCGGAGCGCAAGACCAAACTGACGGTCCTGACGACGTTCACGCCGCGCGAGGTGTTCGTGGATTTCTTCCGGTCAAACCAGGGACAAGAGGCCAACCCCGTGGAGAATCTTCACGGCATTCCGCAGGCCCTCAAGTTGATGAACGCCTCCCAGCTCAACGCTGTCCCGCCGGTCGTCGAGCGCCTGGCCGGCTCGGGTCACGGCGAGGAACAGGCGATCGAGCAGCTCTATTTGAGCGCCCTCGCCCGCCGGCCGACGCCGACAGAAGCCAGGCTGATGGCCGACTTCCTGGCTCGGCGCAAGGATGTGGGCGCGGAGCAGGGATACAGCGCCGTGATGTGGGCCCTGATCAACAGCGCGGAGTTTGTCAGCAACCACTAACCCCTTGCGGATTGCAGATTGCGGATTGAAAGCAAAGCCGCACATCACGCAGCCCGCGCAGAAGGATGCGAAAATGAGTCCCTCTTCAACTTGCAGCCGGCAATCCGCCATTCGCAATTCCCTGTCTCGGCGCGACCTGCTCCGCCTTGCGGCCGCGGGAGTCTGCGCGACTTCGGCCTCCGGCTGGCTGCCGGTCCTCGCCAGCCATGCGGCACAGGCCGCCGCCGACGGCGTGCGGCACAAGTCCTGCATCCTGCTGTACATGTCCGGCGGCCCCAGCCACATCGATACCTTCGACCTCAAGCATGACAGCGAGACCGGCACCGAGTTTGAGTCGATTGCCACCTCCGTGCCGGGCATCGAGATCAGCGAGCACATGCCCAAGATCGCCAGGCTCATGCATCACGGCGCCATCATCCGCAGCATGAATACCGTCGAGTCCGACCACGACCGCGGCCGCTACCTCATGCACACCGGTTACGCGCGGAGCAACGGCGGCGTCCCCTACCCGAGCCTGGGAGCCATCGTTTCGTCGGAGCTGGGCCAGGCCGGGTCCCTGCTGCCGAACTTCGTCGTCTGCAACCTGCACGATCGGCTTGACCCCACCTTCACGGGCTACCTCGGACCGGAGCATCGGGGCTTGGTGCTTGAAAACCTCGACAAGGGACTCGAAGACGTCGAGCCGGTCGTGAATCAGGAAGAACTCGACGACCGTCTCGATCTGCTGACCCAGCTTGACGACGCCTTCCGGGGAAAATACCGCGCCCGTTCGACCGCGGCGCATCAGGCGAATTATCGACGCTCTGTCGACTTGATGCGCGCCGACAAGCTGAAGGCGTTCGACTTGTCGCTGGAGCCCGCTTCCTCGCGAAGCCGGTACACGCCCCGCGAGTCGTTTGACCCCAAGAACCCCAGGTCCAGCGGGTCGAGGGATTTTGGCAAGGGATGCCTGCTGGCCAGGCGTCTGGTCGAAGTCGGCGTTCCGTTCGTGGAAGTGGTGCTCCAAAGCTGGGACACGCACTCGGACAACTTCCCTCAGACCCGGCTGCTGTCCGAGGCGTTGGACCCGGCCATGAGCGCCCTGATCGAGGACCTCAAAGATCGTGGCCTGCTGGACAGCACGCTGGTGGTTTGGATGGGCGAGTTTGGCCGGACGCCGAAGTTTGAGAATACGGTGAAAGACCGTGGGCCCGGCCGCGGACACTTCGGTCGCGCCTGGAGCACGGTGCTCATGGGCGGCGGCATCAAGGGAGGGCAGGTGATCGGTCGCACGGACAAGATCGGCGGCGCCGTGGAGGATCGGCCCGTGACGGCGGCCGACTTCATGGCGACCGTCTGCGAAATCCTCGGAATCGATTGCCGGAAGGTCAACGAAGGCCCCGGTGGCAGGACGGTGCGCCTGACGGACAAGGCAGCCGAGCCGATCCGAGAGCTGCTCCCCGCATAATGCCCGTTGGCGCTAGCCCTGATCGCCGTCGGCCGGCCACACGGCGGAGCTTTTCTCCTCCTCGGTCGCGTCGTCGCCCTCTTCGGCCGAATCTGGAGCGACGCGCGGGATATCGGCCCGGATTGACCGCGGCCGGCCGAATTCGATCACGCCCCGGCCGATCCGCCGCAATAGATCCATCGTGCTTTGGATGGCTGCCGCTGCACCGCTGCCGGTCGGTTCACTGCGGGAGTCGACGGTATCCTCCGCTTCGCTGACGGCCTGCTCGCCATAGGCCGGCGACTCTGCCGCCGGCTGGCCGCTTTGCAATTCGCCGCAGTCGATCCAGCCGCAGCCGCGCCGCTCGTACTGACGGTAATCCGCATCGTCTGGGATTTTTTCCGCAGCGACGCCGTCGGGCCGCGGGGCCTCGCAGCACTCGCAGTATTCGCACTCCGGGTAGGCGGAATCGGCGCTGGCGCGAATGTCGACGAGCGACGGTTCCTCGTTACGCGCCGTCGCGACCGGCACCAGACCCTCGTTCTCGAGGTTGATTTCCAGCGCCTCGTCGTTGCCGATGCTGTGGTAGTAGTTGGCGGCCAGCTCGGCCATGTCGATGCGCGGCGCGGCGCGCCCTCCGGCGCTCGTCTCCGTCTCTCCGCTCGCGTCCTCGTCGATCGCGGCGCAAGGATGGTTCAACCCACAGTGCCTGGGGCCGGCGGCGCCGTCCTGGTTGCAAACGTCACACCCCGGATTCAGCACGTCCTCGGCGGCGCGGTCCGCGGCCAGGGGCGCATCGTCTGGCTCGCTGGCGACGTCCGGCGCTTCGATCGGCCCGTCGTCGCCACTGGCCTGCGGCGGCACGTAGTCCTCGTACGGGTACTCCTCGTAGCCGTAGACGTCGTACTGCCCGACGCGGGCCGGCGATTTTTCCGTGTCCGGTCCGTCGGCGGCCGTGCCGCGCGAAGGCGGCGGGAACCCCAAGGCGCCCAGGGTCAGAAACGTGCCCAGAAAAGCTACCAGCGCGAAGCGCGAGCGCGTCATTTCACGTCTCCTTCGGCAAATTCGGCGTTCGGCCCGCCCCGAGCGCACAGGCCCCGCCGCGCCGGCTCCGTGCGGTCGGCGCGCAGCGGCGTGTCGCCTCTGGCGGGCCCTTCAGGCGGGGTGTTGCTTATCGGCCGCCCACGGGTCCGTCGCGCGGGCTGCACCGGGTGGGACGCTCGCGTCCTTGGAGCGTGAAATTTATTGCCCCGGAGAACCGCTCGGTTCTTGTGCGTCACCCGGCCGTTGGCGTGCGGTCGGATCGGCGTGAATTGATATCGGAGAGGGCGCCCTGGGGGCATTAGGCAAACGGCGTCCCGCCCGCAGATCGGCGTCCCGCGTGCCGGCTGCGAAAACCTTGCGGGCGCGCCGGCGCAGACAGCGCCCCGAAAAAGCGCGCGTGCTGCCGCATTTTGCGCCGTCGGAAAACTCTGCCGCGGCGACAAACTTCGCCCAAGCCTGCCCAAGTAGCCGTCTCGCTCCGCGAGACGAGGCCAAGGTAGCCGTCTCGCTCCGCGAGACGAGGCCAAGGTAGCCGTCTCGCTCCGCGAGACGAGGCCACATCACGCGGGAGCGTGATGGCTACCGCCCCAGCGTCCAGCCGTCCTCCAGTGCCGTCCCCTTGGGAATCACCGTCACGCCGTCGCAGACCCAGGCTTCGGGCGACTGCGATTGCTCGACGTTTTTGTGATTGACGATCTGCACGCCCCTTCCGATCCGGCAGTTCTTGTCGATGATCGCCCCTTCGATGGCCGACCCCTCGCCGATGCCGATAGGGGGCCTTCCGGCCTCGCGGTCCTCTTCGACTTCGCGCGCCGACTGATAATCGTCGTTCCCCAGGAGCACCGAGTTGCGAATGACGGCGTTCCTGCCGATCCGGCAGCGCACGCCCACCACGCTGGTTTCGATCACCGCCCCCTCGCCGATGTAGCAGCCGTCGGAGATCAGGCTCTGCTTGACCTGCGCCCCGTCCACGCGCGACGGCGGCAGAAAGCGCGCTCGCGTGAAAATCGGCTGGTCGACCGAGGCCAGCTCGAACGGCGGATTCGGCCCGCAGAGCGCCAGGTTCGCCAGGTAGAACGACTTGATCGTCCCGATGTCCTCCCAGTAGCCGTCGAACAGGTGCACGTTCACCCGGTGCGTCCGCATCGCCGCCGGAAAAATCTCCTTGCCGAAGTCCCAGTAGGCCGTCTTGTCCAACAGGTCGACGAGGACTTGCCGGTTGAAAATGTAAATGCCCATGCTGGCCAGGCAGCTTCGCCCGCGGCTGGCGATGCCGTGCGCGTCGAACCACTTGGGTTTGGTGCGAACGAGGTCCAGGTCCTCGCGCGTCTTGGGCTTTTCCAGAAAACCCACGACCTTGCCGGCGTCGTCCACGCGCATGATCCCCATGGCCGACGCCGCCTGTTCGTCGACCGGCAGCGCCGCGATGGTCACATCCGCGCCCGCTTTCAAGTGCGTCTCCAGCATGTCGAGGTAATTCATCCGGTAAAGCTGGTCGCCCGAGAGGACGAGCACGTGCTCGACCCACGGCTCCGTCACGTAGCGAAGGTTCTGCCGCACGGCGTCGGCCGTCCCCTGATACCAGTCGGCCCGCTCCATCGTCTGCTGGGCGGCGAGTAGCTCGACGAACCCGCCGCTGTAGGCGTCGAAGCGGTACGTGGCCCGAATGTGCCGGTGCAGGCTCACCGAGTTGAACTGCGTGAGCACGTAAATGCGGTTGAGCCCGCTGTTGATGCAGTTGGAAAGCGGGATGTCGATCAGCCGGTATTTCCCTGCCAGCGGCACGGCGGGCTTGGAGCGGTATTGCGTGAGCGGCAAGAGCCGCGTCCCGCGCCCGCCGCCCAGGACCAGGGAGAGGATGTTCTTCATGGCGTTCGTAGTGACCGCATTCATGCGGTTCTTCGTGGCGCGGCCGGCCGACCGCGCCGGGCTCGATCGACCCGATGAATCGGGTCACTACAAACGGGCTTGCACCGCCCAAGGTGCCGCGCCCGACCCCTTCTCCCCGCTCCATCGTGGCCGCGCCGGAACGCCCCGTCAACGGTTGGGATAGAACGTGCGAGGATTGCAGGTCCCATGAAGTGCGCGCGTCTCGCTTCATCGCGTAGATTGTCGGACAACCAAGGACCAGCACGTGCCCGAAACAGCCAGCGCTCTCCCGCCCGATCCACCACCCGCCGATCAAGCGCGGCTGCCCGCCAACGTCCGCGTGCTCGGCCTGGCAAGCTGCGCGAACGACGTGGCCAGCGAGATGATTTATCCGCTGCTGCCGCAATTCCTCATCACCGTCCTGGGCGGCAACAAGTTTCACCTGGGGATCATCGAGGGCGCGGCCGATTCCGCCGCCAGCCTGCTCAAGCTCTACTCCGGCGCCTGGTCCGACCGCGCGGGCCGCCGCAAGCCGTTCGTCCTTTTCGGCTACGCCCTGGCCGCGATCGCGCGGCCGGCGATCGGCCTGGCCTTCGCGCCCTGGCACCTGTTCTTTGCCCGCGTCGGCGACCGCGTCGGCAAAGGCGTCCGCACGTCGCCGCGCGACGCCCTGATCGCCGAGTCGACCCCGCCGGCCATCCGCGGGCGGGCGTTCGGCTTCCATCGCGCGATGGACCACCTCGGCGCCGCGGTCGGACCGCTCTTGGCCCTGGCGTTTCTGGCGATCTGGCCGGACAGGCTGCGGACGCTCTTTCTGCTGGCGCTGGTGCCGGGAATCGCCGTGCTCGTGCTGCTCCTCGTGGGCTTGCGCGAGCGAAAGCCGTCCGGATCGCCGCGCGAGAAGCTCCGCCTCACGCTCAAGCCCTTCGACCGGCGCTTTCGCCTCTATCTTGTGGCGATGCTCCTCTTCACGCTCGGCAACTCCAGCGACCTGTTTCTCCTGCAACGCTCGGGCGAGTTGGGCGTGCCGGCGGCGCTCTTGCCGCTGTTGTGGTTCGTCTTTCACGTCGTCAAAAGCCTGGGCAATCTGCTGGCCGGGCGGCTCGTCGATCGCATCGGCCCGCGCGTGCCGCTCCTTGCGGGCTGGATCATCTACGGCGGCACGTACATCGGCTTCGCTCTTGCGTCTGCAGCCTGGCAGGCCTGGGCGCTCTTCCTGCTCTACGGCGTCTTCTACTCCCTCAGCGAGCCGGCCGAGAAAACGTTCGTCACGCGCCTGGCCGGTCCGGAGCACAAGGGTTTGGCCTTCGGCTGGTACAACTATGCCATCGGCGTGACGGCCTTCCCGGCCAGCGCGATCTTCGGCGCCCTCTACGAAGCGTGGGGTCCGCTCGCGTCGTTCGGCTGGGGCGCGGGCCTGGCGCTGTTGGCGGCGATCGTGCTGCTCTTCGCCGTGCGCCGGCCGTCGCCGTCAAAATCGTGAATCCGCATCGCTCAGCCAGCGCGCCGCCCAACGCGCATTGACGGCACGTGATCCCGCTCCTACGCTTCATCCGTCGGTCCGGTGGTCTCTTGTCAATTGTGGAATTCGCCGATGTCCCAGGATTACACTTCAATCTTTGATCTCTCGCCCGCCGAGAAGCTGCAGCTCGTCGAGGACCTGTGGGACGACCTGGCCGCCACGCCGGAAGCCGTGCCCGTCCACGAGTGGCAGAAGCAGGAATTGGCCCGCCGCAAGGCAAACCTGGCGGCCCGGCCCGTCGCGAAATCGTCGTGGGAAGAGGTCAAGCGCAGGATTCGCAGCCGTTATGGCCGCTCGACTGATCCTATCCCCTGAATTGAATCAACCGAGCACGAAAAGGACGGCGAGGCAATCGTCGAAGATCTCCTGAACGCGCGAAACGATGGCATTTCGTCGCGTTCGATGGTTTCTTGGGTGCGCAATTTTCACACGCGGTGCATTGACTCGAAACGCCGCTTTCGCTTCCAAGTCAGATAAGAGATTCATCCCAATCGCCTGTCTGATCTTGCGTCCAAGCGTATCGTCAGTGCAACCGCAACGGGTTAGTTCTTGCTCCAGTATCTGCGCCAAGTCGAGTACGCCCGTGCAAACGTCTTCCTCGCGGATTTTTCGAGCAGCCTCCCTAACGTGCCTGCGGATGCGATGGGCTACGCGGTCGTAGTTCTCTGGTTCCTTGAAGCAAGCCAGACGGGGTTTGACCAGCATTAGCGTCGCAAGTGGCTTGCGGATTTGCAGCACGCCCAGGCCCATTTCCTTGAGTTTGTTCTCATGGACGCCAGGCACCTTGCCTTCGCAGATTATGACGACGTGCGAAAATTCGCGCGCTCGTTCGAGGTCGTAAAGGAGTAGCGTGAGCAATTTGTATGTAGCGTCCGTGACCTTTCCTGTGGCAAACACGAGATGTTCCATGCCACGCTGCCTCGCGACGAATTCTGGACGCCGCGATAGCTGATCCCAAAACGTCGCTTCAGCGGAGGTGGGATTCGACGAAACGACCCAACCCTGCGAGATGTAATCCTCCCTTGCAGCGGCGACCAATTCGTCTTTGGTGAGATTTGAAGGCGTCAATGTCAGCCCTTACGACCAAGAAGGTCAGAGATTCTCGCACGAAGTTCCCCGAGGAGCGCCCGAGTCTCTTCGTCGAGGTCGCTGGCCTTGGGACTGAGTGACGTGATGAGGGATGCCAAGGACTTGGCTTGATTCTGGATCGAACGAACGTCGTAGACCCACGCGACGGCGTTGTATGCGTCCTCAATCGTCTTGTGTGGGTCTTCAATCAGCGACGTTAGAGCCGACTCAACAGTTCGGAGGGCTACACCTCTCGTTGCAGCGCGTGCGATTTTGGCGATCATCCGCATGTGTACGACGTTCACAATCACTTTGCGCCGGTATTTGCGGATGACGGCATCGCGCAGTGGTCGTTCCAGTGACTTGAGCTTTGGAATGTAAACGCCGACCGTGCGAACTGCTCGTTGGCATTCAACGAACAGGTCGGTCGTAATCGTGCGCTCCGATTCCGGTTTCGCGAGTTCTGCAAGGATTTCCTTTCGGTAGGGCTCCGGGATTTCCATGATGAGCTTGCAGCGACGAATTTGGCCTCGGCTCATTCCCGTCAAAGCTGCTAGCTGGGCCTCAGTCGGCGGTGTGCCCTCTTCCGCCTCGATAAGTTCCTTCAACTCCTCGAGCTTCATTGCCGTGGGCAGAGGGTCCCAGTCCTTGCGAAACCGGTGGATGTTGAACATGTAGACAATGTTCTGAACAGCCGCCGGTTTCGGGTAGACAATTGCTGGAATGGCCGGAAGGTTGATCATCCGGCTGGCGCGCCATCGCCTTTCTCCGTCGATTAAGGTGTACCGATGCCCCTCCCTGAAGACGCTGATGGGGACGAGAACGCCGTACTCTTGAATTGACGCCGCCAATTCCTCCAATTCCTGCGCGCGGAAGATCAGTCGCGGATTGTGCTCGTTCCGCTGGATCGCATCGATCGGGATGTTGCGGACATCGCTGCCCTTGGCGACGATCGTCATCGCAGTCTCGAAGAACCGTGCTTTCGTACGGAGTAGAGCATCGCCTCGGAAACGGTCCCACGGTACGTTGCGCTCGCGGCGAGCGTTGACGCCCGCAAGAGGCGGAGGCGCGCAAATCCTGGGTAGAGGTCGAGCAAATCATCGTGATGTGCATTTGAGACGATCACATGGACTCCTTCGCGCGCGAGCTCACACGCAAGTCTAGCGAGGCGCTCCTGATCTTGCCAGGAAAAGAGGTTCTCATTGTAGTCAACGAAACCGTTGTTGTTGTGCCGTGTGACGTATGGGGGATCGAGGTAGACCAGGTCGCCGGGCTTTGCCGTTGCGAGGGTGTTCTCAAAGTCGCAGCACGAAAGTCGAACGGATGGCGTCCTCAGAAGTCGCGCGCACGCACGAAGATTCTCAGGATCGGCGATCCTGCAGGCAGGTCGAGGCTGTCCGTAGGGCACGTTGAATCGCCCCTGCGAATTGACTCGGTACAGGCCATTCCAACACACCTTATTCATGTAAATGAATTCGGCGGCGCGTTTGAAGCGTCCGCGACTTGGGTGAGACCGTAGTTGGTAGAATCGCTCACGGTCGGGGCGCATTGGGCGAAGGTACTGGACGACGGCGTCGACGTTGTCGCGAACCGCCGCAAACGTCGCGATCAGGTCGGCGCAGGAATCGCTAAGGACCGCACGTTCAGGTTCGAGCAGAAAGAACAGCGAGCCGGACCCAAGGAAAGGTTCACGGTACGTGCGAAAGCACGTCGGAAGAATCGGCACAAGCTCCGGCAGCAGGCTGCGCTTCGAACCGGCCCATTTCAAGAACGCGCGGGGCACGGTACTGAAGGGCGTACAAGCCCTGTGCGATAGCTTCTGAAAGGGCACTTGTTGCAACGACGCCAGCGAGGCGCGTGGATGGCGCGAGTTCCCATTGTGCTTTGCATGTTCCGGCATCTTGACAATCCCTTGCACTTCACGAATATACCGACGCACTGAGCCTTAGCAAGCTCTGCGCCTGCAACGTGTCAATCGGCCCGGCAGTTCATCGGGCGGCGCGGCGATCTCACGCCGTCGCGACAACGCCTCGCGGCCGGTCCAGCACCAACAGCAGACACGGCAGCACCACCAGCGTCGAGACCATCGCCGCCAGCATCGCCACGCTCGACAAGAAACCGAAGTGAAACAGCGGCAAAAAGTCCGTCGTCAGGAAAATCAAAAAACCCGCCGTGTGAACGAGCGACGTCAGGATGATCGGCCTTCCGGAAATGACGATCGTCTCCAGCACCGCCTCCCGCGGCGCGTGCCCCGAAACGCGCGTCCGCTCGCGATACCGCGTCAGGAAATGGATCGTGTCCGTGAGTGCGATCCCCAACGCGATCGTCGACACCATCGCCGACCCGGAGCTGAGCGGCATCTTCGTCACGCCCATCAAGGCAAACACCGTCAGGATCGGCAGGACGCTCGGCACCAGGGCGATCAGCGCCAATTTCAGCGAGCGGAAGAGCACGCTACACACGACCAGCATCACCGCCAGCGCCGCCCCCAGGGCGTCCACCATGCTCCGCGTCAGCCCGCCCGTCAGGTCCACGTTCCCCTGCACCGAGCCGGCCAGGTGGCAGTCGAACCGGTCGCTGGGCAATTGCGAGCGGACGTAATCCACGAGCGGCCCGAAACCCGACGCCGAATCATGCGCCACGAACGTGAACCTTAGCGCCCCCTCGTTTTTCTTGTCCACCTTCCAGGCGCGGAACGTCGAGGCCAGCATCGTGGCGGCCGTGGCCTTGGGCGAAAGCCCCGCCAGCGTCGTCAGGCGGCCCTCGGCCGGCTCGCCGCCACTGGCCTGTCCTGGGCCTGCGCCGTTGGCGGTCCCCGTCGGCGCCGCGCCGGTCATCCCCTCGTACACTTGCCGCAGGATTTCGACGTACCGCCGATCGAACGAGATCGTCGACAGGACGCGGATCACGCCCAGGTCCTCGCGCGCCATCACCGCCCGGCTGAACTTGTCGGCCGCCTCGAGGTTCTCCAGGTATTGCTTGTCCGGCGGCTCCAGGCCCGCCGGCGGCCGGCCCTGCGCGCGCGGCACCATGATCACGTCGAGCTGAAACACCGCGAACTTCCGCGCGGAAAAATGATTGAGCGCGATCTTAATCGGCTGGTCGTTGGAAAAGAACGAAAACGGGTCGGCGTCCACGTACACGCCGAGCGCCCGGTCCTTCGGCCGCGGCCAGGCCACAAAAATGAGCAAGGCGAACACGACCGCCGAGCCGGCCACGACCGCGCCCGGCCGCGCCGTCACGGCCCGCCCGAAGGCCGAAAGCCGCGCCGCGCTCAGCCACGGCCGAACGGCCGTCGCCCGAATCGGCGTCCACTGCGAGAGCACGAACACTCCGAAAAATGCCAGGATCGCGCCGGCAAAAACCTGTTGACCCAGGTCCCGCACCGGACCCAGCTCGTTGAACCCGAGCATCAAGAAGCCCACGCCGGTCGTCACGGCCGAGCCGAAACACGGCACGGCCACCCACTTGACCAGGTCGCGGCGATGCGCGTCGTCAAAGCGCCGGTCGTGTACCGATGCGCCCGCCGACGCATCCATAGGCCGCGCGTGCGACGCAAAATGCACCGTCGCGGCCGTGCCGATGATCGCGATCAGCGTGGGGGCTGCCATCGTCACGACGCCCAGCGTCCCGCCGCCGGCCCCCAGCCATCCCAGCACGAGCAGCATCGCCGCCGCGCTGCCGCCCACCGCCACGAGCACCGCCCGCCAGCTTCGAAAACACCACAAAAAGCTCGCCAGCCCGACCGCCAGCGAGATGGGCAGGAACGTCCACGCGACTTGCCGCGTGCGCTTTTCCAACTCGCCCATCATCATGATGCCGCTGGCGACGTGAAAATCGACGTGCGTCCACCGGCCGCTCTCTTTCTCCGCCGCGACGATCCGCGCCACCTCGGCCGCCACATGCCGCCGCCTGGTATTGAGCGTTGCGGGGTCCTTCTTGTCCTCGCCCGGATAAAAAATCAGCTCGCCGACGGTCATCAGCGTCCGCGTCGTCTCGCCGGCTGCAGGCGTGTCCCAGAGCACGCCGCTGTAGAGCTCGAACCTCTTGGCGTTGGCCGGGTCGATCAGCTCCAAAAGCGGCACGCGCTCGATCTCCTCGGCCACGAGCGAGCAGTCGTAGACTTGCTGAATGCCCTGGATCGCCCGAAGCTGCTCGCGCAGGGCCCGCAGCCGCGGCAAGTCGTCCTCGGTGATGGGGCGCTTGAAGTTGAGTCCAATGCCGACCGTGTCGCCGGCGTCGAAGTGCTCGGCAAAGACGTCCCAGGCGGCCAGGGTCGTGGAGGGCATCCAGCGTTCGGGCGAATCGAGAATCTCCAGCCGAGCGGCGAAGTAGCACGAGGCCAGGAGCGCCGCGACCGTGACCACGGCCACGCCGCCGCGCTTTCGGTCCAGGAAGTGGAGAAACGCTTCGAGCATTGTTGGAGTCCCGCCTTCAGGCGGTTCCGCTAGCTGCCGGACAGGGCAAGCAAAGGAGGTTCGTATCGCGCGGCGGCGTGCCGCAAGTCGCCAATTTCAAATACCTTCCGGCAGTGCTTAAAGTGCCGTGGCGGCCGGGTATACTTCGGATCGCGGCCCAAATAATTAGCGGCGGCAGCGCATCTTACTCCTGGGCGCATCGAGGGGCCAGAACCGCGCGCCGTTCGTAGGTCCTAACCGTCGAACCGCGGTTCAACCTCGCAATCATCCATCCCAATCACGGAACGGTGTGCGCTATGCGACGGCATCTGCTGACTCTGGCCGGTTCCCTCGCCGCGCTTCTCCTCACTTGCGCACCGGCGATTGCGGCCGACCCGCCCGCCAAGAAAGACCCGCCCGCGGCCGCCCCCGACAAGCCGTCCGCTGAGAAAGCCGCCGCAGAAAGTGCCGCCGTCCCGGCCCACGACCCCAAGGGCTTCGAGTTCTTCGAGAAGAAAATCCGCCCCGTCCTCGTCGGCAAGTGCTTCGCCTGCCACTCCGCCCAGGCCAAGGAACTCAAGGGCGGCCTGCGCCTCGACACCCACGACGGCATGCGCAAAGGCGGCGAGTCCGGCCCCGCCATCGTGCCCGGCAACGGCGACGCGAGCTTGCTCGTTGAGGCCCTGCGCCACGAGGGGCTGGAAATGCCGCCCAAAACCAGGCTGCCCGACAACGTCGTCGCCGACTTCGTCGCCTGGATCGATATGGGCGCGCCCGATCCGCGCAGCGGCACGGCCGCGCGCAAGGGCCTGAACCTCGCCGAAGCGCGGAAGTTTTGGGCCTTCCAGCCGCCCAAAACCGCCGCCCCGCCGCAGGTGAAAGACGCCGCCTGGCCCAAGAGCGAAATCGACCGCTTCGTACTGGCGCGCTTGGAGTCCGTAGGGCTGCATCCGGTCGACGACGCCGACAAGCGGACGCTGATCCGCCGCGCGACGCTCGACCTGATCGGTCTTCCGCCGACGCCGGAAGAAGTCGACGCCTTCCTGGCCGACGACTCGCCCGAGGCGTTCGCCAAGGTCGTCGATCGTCTGCTCGCCTCGCCCCAGTTCGGCGAGCGCTGGGGCCGGCATTGGCTCGACGTGGCCCGCTACGCCGAATCGACCGGCAAGGAGCGGAACGTCCCCTATCCATACGCCTGGCGCTATCGCGACTACGTCATCGACAGTTTCAACGAGGACAAGCCCTACGACGAATTTGTAATGGAGCAGGTCGCGGGCGACCTCTTGCCGCACAAGTCGCCCGCGGAGCGGAACGAGCAACTCGTCGCCACCGGCTTTCTCGCGATCGGCACCAAGGGCCTCAACGAGCGGAACCGCGAACAGTACACGATGGACGTGATCGACGAGCAGATCGACGTCGTCGGCCGCGCCTTCCTGGGACTGACCGTGAGCTGCGCCCGCTGCCACGACCACAAGTTCGACCCGATCCCCACGGAAGATTATTACGCCCTGGCCGGCATCTTCCGCAGCACGGCCATTTACTCCGGCGTGCGCCAGGGAAACAACAAGGCCGGCTACGCGGGCGACCTGTTCGCGCTGGCCGATGCGAAGCCGCAAACGATCGGCCGCGAGGACCAGGCGGCCATCAACAAGCTCGAAAACGACCTGGCCCGCGCCGAGGCGGAGCTGAAGACCCAGACCGCCCAGGCAAAGACCACTCAGAGCGAGCCGTCCGCGGAAAAGCCCGACAAACCCAAGAACGCCAACAAGAAGCCCGCCGCCGACAACCCCAAAAAGAAAAAGGCCGCCGCAGCCGACGCCAAGAAGGTTGAGAAAGCGGGCGAGTCCGACGGCGCCGATATCCAGGCCGATGCCGCCGCCAAGAAAAAGAAGCAGCTTGAAAAGAAAAAGGCCGCCGCCGCGGCCGCCAAGAAGTCGCTCAGCCCCGCGGAGCAAAAGGTCGCCGATCTGCAAAAGGAGCTCGCCGCGCTCCGCGACAAGGTCACGCCCAAGCCCGAGCTGGCGATGGCCGTGGCCGAGTCCGACAAGCCCGTCAACTGCCGCGTCAATATCCGCGGCGAAGTGAACGACCTGGGTCCGGAAGTTCCGCGCGGCTTCGTCCGCGTCCTGATGGGTCCGTCGCCCACGACGCGCATCGAACAGGGCGACAGCGGCCGGCGCGAACTGGCCCGTTGGCTCACGGCCAAAGAGAACCCCCTCACCGCCCGCGTCATGGTCAACCGCATCTGGCAGCACCTGTTCGGCGCGGGCCTGGTCGAGACGACCGACAATTTCGGCAACCTCGGCGAGCAGCCGACGCACCCCGAACTTCTGGATCACCTGGCCGTGCAGTTCCAGAAAGACGGCTGGTCGGTGAAGACGACGATCCGCCGCATCATGCTCAGCCGCACGTACCAGCTTTCGAGCCAGCACGACGCCAAGGGCGTCGAGGTGGACGAGGCCGGCCGGCTCTTGTGGCGCATGACGCCCCGCCGGCTCGACGCCGAGGCCATCCGCGACGCGGTGCTCTTCGTGAGCGGCAAGATCGACCTTGCGCGCCCCGAGGCATCGCCCGTCGCGCGGCTCGCCAACGGCGAAGTCGGCCGCAACCTGAACCTGGCCCCCCTCCAGGCGGCCGACGCGCACCGCAGCGTTTACCTGCCGCTCTTGCGGGGCGTCGTCCCGGAAATGCTGCAAGTCTTCGACGCCGCCGACCCGAGCCTGGTCGTCGGCCAGCGCGAAGTCACGACCGTCGCCACGCAGGCGCTCTTCATGCTCAACAGCCCCTTCATGCAGGAGCAGTCCGAGCAGCTTGCGCGGCGGGTGCTGGCTCCGCCCAAGCTGACCGACGCGCAGCGAATTCAGCTTGCCTACCAGCTTGCCTTGGCGCGGCCGGCCAGCGACGACGAGACGCAGCGCGTGCTTTCCTACTTGCGTGAGTATCCCGCCGCCGGTGCAGCCGCCAGCGCTAGCGCGCCCTCGGCCGAAGCCTGGTCGACCTTCTGCCAGACGCTCTTTGCCTCCGCCGAATTCCGCTACGTGTATTGAAACTTGTAGGACGGCCTTTCCAGGCCGTCACGACTCAGACGGCCTGGAAAGGCCGTCCTACACCACAAGGTGCCCCATGTTCTCCCGCCGCGACATGCTCAAGTCCGCCGCCTGCGGTTTCGGATATCTGGCCTTCGCCGGCCTGTGCCATGGCGCCGCCGCGGCCCAAGAAGCCAAGCCGGGCACGAACCCTCTCGCCGCCCGGCCGCCGCAAATCCGCGCCCGCGCCAAGCGCGTGATCTTCATGTTCATGCAGGGCGGGCCGTCGCACGTCGACACCTTCGACTACAAGCCCAAGCTGGCCGAGGCCGACGGCCAGGCCGCCTCCGGCGTCCCCGGCAAGGGCAACCGCAAGCTCCTCAAGTCTCCCTGGGAATTCCGCCAGTATGGCGAAAGCGGCCTCTGGATTTCCGACCTCTTCCCTAACCTCGCCAGGCACGCCGACGACCTCTGCCTGCTCAACAGCCTGCACACCGACCTGCCCAACCATCCGCAGGCCAGCATCGCCATGCACACGGGCAACTCGCAGTTCGTGCGGCCGTCGATGGGGGCGTGGATTCTCTACGGACTGGGCACCGAGAACACGGACCTGCCCGGTTTCATCACGATCAACCCGCCGGGCCGCGTCGGCGGGGCGCAGAACTACGGCAGCGCGTTCTTGCCCGCCCCGTATCAGGGGACGCGCATCGGCGGCGAAGGAGAGCAGCTTGCCCGCGCCCGCATCGCGCACATCGCCAACGACCGGCAGGGCATCGAGGCCCAGCGGAAGCAGCTTGACCTTTTGCAGGCGATGAACCGCGAGCGCCTGGCGCACGACAAGGAGAACGTGCAGCTTGAGGGCCTGATCGAGTCCTACGAGCTGGCCTTCCGCATGCAGGGCGCGGTGCCCAAGCTGATGGACGTCGCGGGCGAGTCGCAGGCCACGCTCGAGATGTACGGCATCGGCCAGCGGACCCCGACCGACGGCTTCGGCCGGCAGTGCCTCTTGGCGCGGCGCTTCGCCGAGGCGGGCGTGCGGTTCATCGAGATCTCGACCGGCGGCTGGGACCATCACGGCGGCCTACGGCAGCGCCTGGCCCAAAGCTGCACGGCCATCGATCAGCCGATCGCGGCCCTGCTGACCGACCTTAAGAACCGTGGACTCTTGGACGACACGCTCGTCGTCTGGGGCGGCGAGTTCGGCCGCACCCCCCACGCCCAGAACCCCGACGGCCGCGACCACAACAACCAGGGCTTTTCGATGTGGATGGCCGGTGGCGGGGTCAAGGGCGGCCTGCGTTACGGCGCGACCGACGACTACGGAATCGCGGCGGTGGAAAACACGCTGCACGTCCACGACCTGCACGCCACGGTCCTGCACCTCCTGGGCCTCGACCACGAGAAGCTGACCTACCGCTACTCCGGCCGCGACTTCCGCCTCACCGACGTCTTCGGCAACGTCGCCCGCGGCATCATCTCGTAGGGTAGGCGGCGCGCTTGCCGGACGTAGTAGGCACACGCCCCTTGCCGTCGCGCCTGCCGCTCCCGTCGTAGGCACGCGCGCCGCCGGCAGGAGGCCCATGGTCCGCTTTGCCGTCTCTTCTCCCTACACTCCGTTGCGCCTGGCAAAGTGCGCCGGTCGCCGCAGCGATTCGTCGCTCGCTTTCTCGGGTCTCAGGCGAAGGGCGATGCCGCCGCGGTCGAGCGCCGACGTCGGCTCCGTGGTTTCCATCGCGAAGTACGGTTGCACGGCAGACATCCCGAGCAAAGTTGCGCGTCCGTCCGGGACAAACAGGCACGGCACGGAGAACCAGAACTCGGGCAGTTTTACGAAGCCGATCGTGATGCGTCCGAAATAGGCGATCGACGGTTTCGAGCCCTGCCTGATGGCCCCACCCACGCCGACGATGCAGTCCGGGTCTGTGGAATACTCGATTCCAAACTCATCGGCCGTCGTAGTCGGCAAGACGAAGTGTGCCGATCCGGTGTCCAGTTTCACGGACCCAATGTTCTTGAAGAACGGCCCAGCGCGACCGTCGCGAACCAGAATCTCCATTCTGATTTCACAGAAGACATATCGTTGCAGGATCTTGCGCGGCGGGTGGAGCTGTTTTGTCGCGTATTCCACATAGCCGGCGATGACGCTGGGCATAGGCCGTCGCTCGGTTGCGAGGTGCGTCGTCGAAATGAAGGAAAACGCGGCGCGCGAAGACAACCGCCGGATCAGCCGGCGCGCAGATCGTTGGGCACGACCGCGGGATCGTCGATGAGGCGGTAGTTCAGGTCGGGGTGCCCGCGGACCTTGTTCGAAAGTTTGCGGACCTTGCGGTCAACCTCGACGAAGTGGTCGCCGACGGCCAGCACGCGGCGCTTGAGCCGCTGTTTGCCGCGATCCGACACGACGCGGTCGATAAAGGCGACGTACTTGCCGGGGCAGGTGAATTGCAGTCGGAAATCCTCGCGGACGAGATCGCGCTGCACTTCGGAATACGGACCGTAGTCCGACTCGGAGTCTTTGACGAGTTGCTCCAGAATCGTTTGTTCCTGATCCGAAAGCTGCCGTGTCGATGAGGCGCGCCTCACCACGCGGCTGGCTCCGCGGCTTGTTCCGCGCGACATTGGCTTCCCCGCGACCCAAACGGGATGAAAAGTGGCGCAACGAATCTATGTTACGCTTCGGGACATCGCCGGTAAAGCGGCGTTCCGAATTCTGAAATGAAAGGGCCGTAATCGCCGCGCGGCTTGACGGCGGACAACCGTCCGCCGTTCAAAGGTTGTGCCAATGGCAGGCCCGCCTTACCCCACCCGCGCCCGCGCCGGCTTGGCCGGCTGCGCCGGCGAGGCCGCCTGCGCTCCGTGCACCAGCTTCACCAGTTCGTCGGCGCCCGCTTGCTCCTGGAGCAGGATGTCTTCCAGCAGGATCACCAGCGGCCGGTCCGTCTCGTCGTCGCACAGCGCCAGCGCCTCTTCGTAATGCCGCACCGCCGTCTGCTCGAACTGCAGCGAGTTGGCCAGCATCTCCTCGATCGAGTCGGCCTGCTTCACCTTGTTCCGCTCGATGGTGGGCACGCCCCCCAGGGCCACGATCTTGTCGCCGATCAGCCGCGCGTGCGCAAACGACTCGTCCGCGCCGGCCTTGAACCGCGGCTCATACGCCTCCCGCCACAGCCCTTGCACCATGAACCCTTGCTGGCTGTACTGCGCCACGCCGGTCCACTCGTGGGCCAGGATCTCGTTCAGCTTGGAAACCATTTTCGTCTTGTCCATGGTCGTGCCTCCAACTTTGAATTGGCCCTGTAAGTCGGCCCAAATGAATCAACTCGTATTGGAATTGTAGGTCTCTTTTCTCTCGCCAAAAGCCAAGGCATCATAGGGAAACGCGAGCCGCCGGGAAAGGCTCGAATCTCCCGGAAAACGTGCCGGAACGGCCCTTTGAGACTGACTTGCAACAATGCACGGCGACCCGCAACAATCGCCCCGGCCATGGGCCACAAAATGTCCCGCCTAAGGAAACGTCCTCATCCTATTTGTGTCACGTGCCGCGCCAGTTGAGAATGGCGCTCAAGGAAAACCGGCGACAGGACGGACTCCCGGCCCGCAGCGAATTTTTTTGGAAATCCTCCTCCATGACCACCCGCATTGCCGTGGCCGTCATCCATTACGACGGCAAGTTCCTCATCGGCCGGCGCCCCCCCGACGCGCCGCTCGGCGGCCTGTGGGAGTTTCCCGGCGGCAAGCTCAAGCAAGGCGAGAGTCCGATGCAGGCCGCCGTCCGCGAGGCGCGCGAGGAGACGGGCATCGCCGTCGTGCCCTGCTACCTTTATCAGATCGTCCACCACCAGTACGACCACGACCAGGTCGAGCTGCACTTTATGGCCTGCCGCCCGGCCGACGGAGCAGGGACGCCCAAGGCGCCCTTCCTCTGGGTGCCCCGTGCCGATCTCATCAAGTATCGTTTCCCCGAGGCCAATGCCGCGGTGCTGAGGACGATCATGCGCTACGCGTAATCAGTAGTCAGGAAACAGGAATCAGGAGTCAGGGAGCAGGAAGCAGGAGTCAGCAAGCAGGAGGCAGGGGGAAGTAGAAAACCAAGCACCAATTCTCGACAGTCGACATTTTCTGTCCTCCTGTTCCCTGATTCCTGTCTTCTGACTCCTGCTTCCTGTTGCCTGTCTCCTATGTCTTCCTTCGCCCACCAGCGCCACAAGCCGCCGCTTCCGCTCGATCGCCCGCGCGAGCTGGTCGTCGCCTGCGCGCCGATGAAGAGCCACGTGAACCTGTCGCACATCGTGCGCACGGCCGGCTGCTCCGGCGTCGCCCGCATGATCGCCTGCGGCAACGTCTCGCTCGATGCCAAGATCACGCGCGACGGCGCCGATCAGGTCGCCCTGGAAATTCACCGCACGCTCCCGCCCGTGCTCCGAGAGCTCCGCGAGGAAGGCTATCGCTTGGTCGGCTTGGAGCAGACGACCGGCTCGAAGCTGCTGACGGAGTATGCGTTCGTCCGCCGGACGGCCCTGGTGGTGGGCAACGAGCGCACCGGCCTGACGGACGACCTCCTCGCCTTGATCGACGACGCGGTGGAGATTCCGGTCTTCGGCCTGCCGCACAGCTTCAACGTGGCGACGGCCGCGGCGATGGCGATGTACGAGTATTGCCGGCAGTTTCCGCGCGGGTGAGCCGTAGTAGGCACACTCCGTGTGCCGTCGCGGCGGTTTACCGCCGCCGTGGGGTAGGCGTCCCGCCTGCCGACTTGTCGTGGGCTAAGCGTCCCGTCCGCCGTCAGTCCACCTCAGCTCGCGCAGTTCTTTGTGCGGCTCCCCAAGCCGGATCGACAACGTGCGAATTCGAATTGCCAGCAGCATTTCCAGGGTCAACACGGCTGCGGCCGTCAGTCCCGATACGGCTCCCATCACGACCTGATCGACGCGCTCTGGATACGCGGGGCCGTTCAGCAGCATGAAAACGGCGCCCGCCAGAAACGGCAGACACGCCGACGCCTGCAGGGCAGACGCCAATCGTCCCTGCCCGACGAGACGCAATGCAAGAAACGCCGCCAGGACACACAACACGGAGAACCAGCCGAAACCGTTGTAGCGGGGAAAAAACGAACGGCTGAAGTCCATGCCGCCCGGCGGATCTGTCGAGGTTACATGCCAGCCGATCATCGTGCCGAAGCCGGCGGCGACTTCGCCGGTAATGGCCGCAAGGATGGCCCGCCCAGACCAGAGCTTCCACGCCAGTTCGGCCTTTTGGGATTGAACTTCCATTGGGTCGGCCTGCCGGATCTGATTTCTCGCCGCGGCCCGCCGCCGTCGGATCGGCCGGCGTTTCGCGGCGCTGCCGCAAGGTATATTGTTGCGTCCGCGTGGCTGCGTTGCAAAGAGGCAGGCGAGACGCCTACCCCACTTGTAGGGTGGGTGGAGCAAGCCCCGCCGCCGGTGGGCCTCGCTCGCGTCGAAACGCACAAGCCGCGTGCAGCGTGCGGTCTCGCTGCTGCGGGCTTGCGACGCCCACCACTGGCTTAGCGCGAGCTTGACCCAGCCTACACGAGAGCCCCCTCATGCCGCCCCTTCCCGAGTGGATCGTCGCCGGCGGCTTGGCTATCGCCTTCCTGCTCGTGATCGCCCTCGCCGAAATGTGGCGCTGGCTGGCCAAACCCAGTCCCGAGTCCACGCGAAAGCTCATCCACTGCGGCGGCGGCGCGATCTGCCTCGCCCTGCCGTTCCTCTTCACCTCGCACTGGGTCGTTCTGGCCCTGGCCGCCGGCATGGTGCTGCTCTTTGCCGCCGCGCGGTTCGGGCGGTTCCTGCCCAGCCTCCACTCCGTCGAGCGCAAGACGCACGGCACGGAGTATTACCCGCTCGTCGTCTACGTGATCTTCACGCTCACTCGGGGCCAGGTCTGGAAATACCTGATCTGCGTGCTGGTGCTGGCCGTCTCCGACGCCCTGGCCGCACTCATCGGCAGCCGCTACGGCCGGATTCGCTACAGCGTCGACGAAGACCAGAAGAGCCTCGAAGGCTCGCTCGTTTTTTTGGTCGTCACGTTCCTCGTCGTGCAGTTGCCGCTTTTGATCTGGGACGACGTTCGCCCCGACGCCGCCATTCCCGGCCCGGTCAATTGCATCCTCGCCTCGCTGCTGGTGGCGATGCTCGTGACGGGCTTCGAGGCCGTCTCGCAGCACGGCCGCGACAACCTCTGGGTGCCGCTGGGAACGTACGTCGCCCTGACGAAAATCCTCCGCCAGCCGCAGGGCGAAATCGTCGTGCAGCTCACGAGCCTGGCGGCGATCTGCCTCGTCGTCTCGTTTGCCGCCTGGTGGTCGCACGCCTTCAACGTCGGCGCCACGATCGTCCTCATCCTCTTCGCCTACGGCACCTGGTCGCTCGGTTCGCTCGACTGGGCGCTGCCAGTGTTCCTGGGCCTGGCCGTCTACATTGCCGCGGCCGTCGCCTCGCGCGAGCCGAGCGTCGTCCGCGTGCGGGCGCTGGTGCGATCGCTGCTGCCGCCGTTCGTCGTGCTGGGGCTGGCGAACTTCCTCTGGACCCAAAGCGACCCCTCGGCCTACCGCTTCTGGTTCGGGCCGTATCTGGCCGGCGGAACGCTCGTCCTCATCCGCAGCCTGTGGACGCAGGTGCAATGGGACAACCGCCTGACGAGCCTCAAGCGGTACGCCGGGATCATCGCGCTGGCGGTCTTTTGCACGGCGCTCGTGTCGGTGCCGGCGTGGCTGATGCAGCGCGCTTCGGGCGTGCCGCCGGTGTCGATGCTCTGGATGCTGGCCGTCTCGATGCCGCTCGCGCTCCTGACCGATTGGCAGATGGGCGCTCCCCCGCCGCCGACGGAAGAGGACCGCCGCTGGTGCTTCGCGCGGCTGCTCCTCACCGTCTCCGGCATCTCCGCCCTGGCCGCGCTCCAAACCTCCGGCCTCGCGCCAATCTGGCACCCGAAGTAAGGCGCGTTACAGTTGCGCGACGCGCTCAAGTCGTCCCCCCCCTCACGAAAGGGGGGTAGGGGGGGGTGCGGGCCGAGCGCGCCGCGCCCTTACTTCATGAACGACGGCACATCCACGACCGGCGTGCTCTGCCACTCGATGAACGGCGGCGGCCCGGCGTTCGGATCGGGAAACAGCGCCTCCAGCGCCAACAGCGAAATCTGCCAGTTCGCGCCCGTCTGCTGCAGCGTGTTCCACCACGCCATCAGCGCCTGAGCGGTCGATTTCGGCTCGACGCCGAGCCGCCACGCCGCCAGCGCCCGCTCAATATTCGCCGCGTCGAACATCGCCAGGCCAAGCTGCTGCGCCGCCTGCAAGACCGGCGGCACCATCGCGAGGCCCGCCACGAGTCCGATCCGCTCGTAGCCCAACGCCTCGCTGAAAGCCGGCAGGTCGATATTGAGCTGCGACAAGAGCCACGCGAGGTGCACGATCTCCGGCAGCTCCGGCTTCTCCTGCGCGAGCACTTCGACGCGCACCGAGTTGTACGCCAGGTGGGCCGCCCCGCCGCCGCCCAGCGACGGATGCACCAGCACCACGTCGGCCGACTCCACGCACAGCCGCGGATCGACAAGCCCGCACGCCGTCTTCAAGAGTTTCGCCCCCGCACCGTCCTGGTCCCAGCGCTCCATGAGCGCCTGGCCGTCGCGGGTGACGTTGTCGAGCAGATTGGGAAACGCCGCGCGGCAGGCGTTTTCCAAGGTCCCGATCGTCGTCGCCAGGCAGGGGGCCGACGACTTCGCCCGCGCCGCCCCGACGACCTTCACGAGCGCCGCCTCGGCAAGCTGGCGGTTGTCGTCGACGCCCGCCGACAGCGCCAACAGATGTTGCCACAACCGCCGCGGCAGGGGAGACAGCGCGACGATCTGCTCATAGAGCGTGGCGGCCGGGCCGGCGATGGACTCTTGCATCCGCGCGTCGGCCAGCACTTCGCCCCGGCCGATCGCCTCGGCGGCGTGCAGCGCGCTGGCCGACTGGCTGACAATCCAGCGAAGGGTGGTTGGCATAAGCGCGTCGTCCTCGTGCTTCTTCCCAAGCCCACCGGCTGCGTCCGGTGGGAGAATCCGCTTTGAAAAGATACTCCGCAATTCCGCCGCCGTTAGATGCCTTTCCCCCTGGATTAAGAGGCTAGAGGCAATAGGCTAGAGGCCAGAGGAAAACTCCGAACTCCCCACTCCGCACTCCCACCAGCCCCCAGCCACTAACCACCAGCCACTTCCCCCTCCCATGCCCCACCTCGTCCTCCTCCGTCACGGCCAGTCCACCTGGAACCTGGAAAACCGGTTTACGGGCTGGATCGACGTCGACCTCTCGCCCCACGGCCTCAAAGAAGCCTGGCAGGCCGGCCAGACCCTCCGCCAAGAGGGCTTCAAGTTCGATGTCGCCTTCACATCCGTCCTGAAACGGGCGATCCGGACGCTCTGGATCGTGCTCGACGACATGGACCTGATGTGGCTGCCGGTCATCCGCGACTGGCGGCTCAACGAGCGGCACTACGGCGCCTTGCAGGGCCTCAACAAAGCCGAAACGGCCGAAAAATACGGCGAAAAGCAAGTCAAAATCTGGCGCCGCAGCTTTTCGACCCGCCCGAACCCCCTCTCGCCCGACGACCCCACGCACCCGCGCTTCGACCGGCGTTATGCGGGCGTGGACCCGGCGAAGCTGCCGGCGACGGAGTCGCTCAAGGACACGCTGGCCCGGGTTCTGGAATGCTGGGACGACTCGCTGGCCCCGCGGCTCAAAGCGGGTCAGAACGTCCTCATCGTCGCGCACGGCAACAGCCTGCGGGCTCTGGTGAAGCACCTGAACAACATGACCGACAACGAGATCGTGGAGTTGAACATCCCGACGGGCATTCCCTGGCTCTTCGAGATCAACGACCAGCTCTACGCAATTTCCAACCGCTACCTGGGCGACGCCTCGGCCATCCGCGCCGCGACCGAGGCGGTAGCGAAGCAGGGCAAGGCCAAATCGTAGGGCAGGCGGCCCGCCTGCCGTTCTGTAGTAGGCACACGCCGTGTGCCGTCTCGACGCAATGAAGGACCGCGGCGGCGATCGGACCCGACCCAACCCCCCGTGCCCCCCCTTCGGAAGG
>JACOUI010000266.1 GCA_016177915.1 Planctomycetia bacterium | reverse complement strand
TGTTAACCTCACTTTGCGGGGCCACAAATGCACGGAGCCACGCAACGCGGCGATGCAACGAAGCGAACTCCCAAACAGTCAACTGATAGCAGCACCAACATCAACGCCGACAACGCCTTGTGCTAAAGCTTGTGCCATTCGGCCTTGTGCCGGTGGGTGGCCGATTGGCAGCTAGCCGGCCGACCAACCACGAACTTGCCTCCGCAGACCGGCGGGGTAGCCGCCAATCAGCGAGCCCCCGGCACAAGGCCGGGGGTGAGAATGCGGAAGTTGATTTTCGCACATCCCTTACTCGGCTATTATGGTTCCTGTTTCCCTGACTCCCGACCCCTGACTCCTGTTACCTGACTCATGAAAGTTGCCGAGCTGCTGGCCGAGCGGCACAAGAACTGGGCGGAGCTGCAATCGCTGTGCGCCTACATGGGCGGGCGGAGCAAGCGGCGGATGCACGCCGACACGATCGTGCGCTTTGCGGCGCTCTATCGGGCGGCCTGCGCCGACCTGGCGCTGGCCGACGCCTACCAGTTGCCCTCCAACACCGTCGCCTTCCTGCACCAGCTCGTGGCGCAGGCCCACAACCTGCTCTACCGCAGCCGGACGTTCGCGCTCAAGGAATGGGTGCGGGAGCTTTTGTTCCGCGTGCCGCAGCGGATCTTCGGCGACCGTTTTCTGTGGATCGCCGCACTTCTGTTCTTCGGGCTGTTCGGCGTGTCGTTCGTCCTGGCGCGCCAGTCGGGCGAGTTTGCCGAACTCAAGGCCGGCGGCAAGGACAACCTGACGGCCATGCGCGACGCTTTCCGGGAAGCGCCAGAGTATGGATTGGAACGAACGGCCGTCGAGGGCAGCATGATGGGCGGCTTTTACGTGTGGAACAACACGGGGATCGGGCTTCGGTGCTTTGCGTTCGGGATGCTGTTGTTTGGTTTCGGCGGGATGTTCGAGATTGTCGTCAACGCGGTCCACCTCGGGGCGTCGTTCGGCTACATGAGCCTGCAACCGGAGGGGGGGAACTTCTTCACGTTCGTCACAGCGCACGGGCCGTTTGAGCTGACGGCGATCGTGTTGTCGGCGGCGGCGGGCATGCGGATGGGATTCGCCCTGGTCGACACGCACGGCTTGTCGCGCGGCGCGTCGCTGCGGAAGGCGGGGCGCGAGGCCATGCCCACCATGGGTTTGGCGATCGTCCTGTTCCTTGGGGCCGCTGTCCTGGAGGCTTTTGTTTCCCGCTTGTTCATCCCCTCCTGGGGAAAGGCGACCGTATCGGCGATTTGCGCCGGCCTGTTGTTCTTTTACCTGGTGGTCCTGGGGATGCCGCGCGACAGGGGCGCGGCCGCGGCCCAAGCCGGCGACGGCACCTGGGAAAGCGCCGTGAAGGCGGACTGACCCTGCGCGGAGTGACCCTGCGCGGACTGCACCACGTCGAGGCGCCTGTGCAACTGGACCGGACGCGAATCCCGATCGAGGAGCGGTCGTTCCTGCACCTCCTGGACCTGTCGCTGCGCGTCGTCCGCGAACACGCCCTGCCGCTGCTTCTGACCTCCGCCCTGGGCGTCGTGCCGTTCTTTTTTCTCAACGACTACCTGACCGGCTCCGTGTTCGAGGAAGACTCGTTCGAGCCGGGCTGGAGCTACTTGCGGCACTTCGGCTATTGGATGCCCATGCTGATCTCGTTGGAGGTCCCGTTTGCGTCGATCTTCACCACGCTCTATCTCGGCCAGGCGCTGTTCCTGGAGCGAATGAGCTTCCAGCGAATGGTCCGCGACGCCGTGGGTTCGCTTCCCCAGCTCATCCTGTTCCAGGGGTTGCTCCGCGCGCTGATCTCCATCTGGCCCTGCTTCGTCAACATCCCGCTCCCGTTCATCTTCTGGCCGTACCTCACCGAGGTGATCGTGCTGGAGCGCAACCCCATCAAGGCCCGCACGCCCGGCGGCATCAGCACCTTCTCGCGAACGCTGAGCCTGCACCGGCACTACCGGGCCGACCTTCTCGCGCGGTGGTTCGCCTCGATATGGATCGGCGGCGTGTGGATCCTGGCGCTGTGGCAGGCGATGATCTGGGCGCGGTTCACGTTTACGGGCGAAGGCTGGGACCTGGCGGTCGTGCGCTATCTCTTGCCCGTAGCGGTTTGGATCGTCGTCAGTTACTTTAATGTGGTGCGGTTTCTGGCGTACCTCGATTTGCGAATTCGCAACGAGGGGTGGGAAATCGACCTGCGGATGCGGGCCGAAGGCGACCGTTTGATGAAGCAAGTGACATGAGGGGCGCAGCGAGCTTTCTGTGGATCCTGTGGGCCGCGCTGGCGGCGGCCGGCGCAGGCGCTGCGCCGCGCGCGGCGGCGGAGGACCCCCAGGCGGCCGTCGAGGCCGCCCGCGAGGCGCTCGACAACAGTTGGGTCCAAACGGAGCACCCCTGGTACGACGACGACACGGACGAGGCGGCGCTCGTGCCGGTGTCCGAGCCGGTCGACCCCGATTGGAGCTGGCTCACGGATTTCTGGACCTGGCTCACCCAGCCCTGGGGCTTCAGCCTGTTTGGCATGGACTTGAGCTGGGGACTGATCTTGTTCATCGTGCTGGCGGCCGCGCTCCTGGCGGTCCTGATCTACGTGCTGATCCGCATTTACCAGCGGCGCGAGCGCGAGGAGTATCCCTCGTCGGACGAGGCGCCGGGCGAGGCCGACGAGACGACGCGCATCGAGGCCCTCCCCTTCCCCGTGCAGCGCAGGCAGGGCGACCTTTTGTCGTCGGCGCGGGCGTGCTTGGAGTCCGGGGATTACGACCGGGCGATCGTCTTTCTCTACAGCCACGAGCTGGTGCAGCTCGACAAGCACCACGCCATCCGGCTGCACAAGGGGAAGACGAACCGGCAGTACCTGCGCGAGCTGCGGCCGGACCCCGACCTGCGGGTCCTGGTCGAGCAGACGATGTGCGCGTTCGAGGACGCGTTCTTCGGGAAGCACCGGATCGAGCGGGAGCGGTTCGAGGCGTGCTGGAACCGGCTCGATGAGTTCAACCGCCTCCTGGCAGGTGCCGCATGGGCCCAAACGGCCGACGCAGCATAGAAGGCGCGGGGCGCCCGCTCTGGCGGCCGGCCCTGGCGCTGGCGGCGGCCGCGCTGGCGCTGGCGGGTTGCTCGGCCGACGGTGTCGCCACGCAGTACGGCTCGCAACAAGCGATGTACGACGGCGATGCCAGCGTCAACGGCATGGGCGTTCTGGCGGAGATGCTGCGCAAGGGCGGGCACGAGGTCTATCCGGTCCCTTACCTCGGTCCCAACACGCAAAACCGCGGCGACGTCGTCGTCTGGTTCTGCACCGACTACTTCCCGCCCGACCCCAAAGCGCGGCAATGGCTCGAGGATTGGCTGCAGGCCCGGAGCGGGCGGACCGTCGTTTACGTCGTGCGCGACTACGACGCGGAGCCGGCCTATTGGGCGGCGGTGGCGCCCAAGGCGTCGGCGTCGCAGGCGCAAGAAGTGGGGTGCCGCGCCGCCGCGGCGCGGGGGCGGTTCCTGTCCGAACGCAATTTGCTGCCGCTGGGAAAAACCGACTGGGGCTGGTTCGACTACGACGGCACGCTCGCGCCTCGCCGCGTGACCGCGCTGGCCGGCGACCCGGACTGGATCGGCGGCGTCGACGCGACGAAGGCTGACATCGAACTGTTCGGCCGGCTGCTGCCCAGCGACCCTGGGGACGAGGTGCTCGTGCAGTCGCAGGGCGACGCCCTCGTCGTGCGGCGGCCCGTGGGCGACAGCCAGATCGTGATCGTGGCCAACGGCTCGTTCCTGCTCAACTTTTCGCTCGTGAACAAGGAAAACCGCAAGCTGGCCGGCGCGCTGATCGACGAGCTGGGCCAGGACCAGACGATCGTCTGCCTGGAAACCGGCTGCAATCCGGAAATCCGCGAGGCCGAGCCGGAGTTCAAGATGCCCGGTCCGCTGGATGAGATCACGCAGCCGCCGTTCTCGCCGATCTACCTGCACCTGGTCGCGCTGGCGATCGTGTTTTGTTTCGTGCGCTGGCCGATTTTCGGCCGTCCCAAGGACGACGCGCCCAGAAGCCCGTCGGACTTCGGCCAGCACGTGCGGGCGCTGGGCGAGCTTCTGGCCAACAGCGGCAACACGACGTTCGCGCGGACCAAGCTCATGCACTATCTGCAGCTTGCGCGGGCCGAGCGGCGGGCCGGGCGCGGATTCATCGCCGATTCGACGGCGCTGTCGGCCGTGACGGAGTCCAAGGAGCCATCCAAGACCGAGCGGCCATCGGGCGAAGAACAACAGGCTCCCAGCGCAAAGACTCCCAGCAGCGAGATTCCCGGCGCAGACGCTCCGACCGCCGACAAGACCGCCCATCAGACCTCCGGACCCGCGGACAAGACCGAATGAACGACCCCACAGCGCTGGCCACGATCGAGTTCCCCTGCACCCAATGCGGCAAGCGGCTGCGCTGCGGCGCCAGCTACGTCGGGCAGAAGGCCAAATGCCCGCAGTGCGGCAACGTGATGGTGATCCCCGCGACGACGGACGGGGGATCGGCGGCGGGCCCGGCGGCGGGAGTGCCCCTGGGAGCGTCGGGCGCGGCGGCCGATCCGGCGGCGACGTCCCCCCCGGCGCACACGCCGTTTTTCGGCAGCCCGGCTGGAAGCGCCGGCGGCGGCGCGATCCCGCTGCCCTCCGCGCCCGCTCCCATTCAGCTCCAGAAAAACCAGGCTGCGCCGCAGCCGCAGCGGGCGGCGCCCCCTTTGCCGCCGGGCGTGCCGGCGCCGCAGGCCGGCCGGCCGCCCCAGGTCATGCCGCCGCAGCCCGCCGCGCCCGCGGCCCCGGGTTTCGCGGGCTTGAGCTTTACGGGCGCGCAGGCGCCGCTCACGCAGAAGGCGCAGGCGCCGCAGCGCGGCGCCACGCTCGGCCGCCTGTCGCTGGAATCGACGTCGGCCGAGGGCCAGCGCGAAACGCCCACGCGACAGCTCTTTGCGCGGATCATGGAGCAAATCCGCAAAATCTACGTCGGGCAGGATGAGCTGGTGCTGGGATCGCTCGTGGCGCTATTTTCCGCGGGGCACGTGCTGATCGAGAGTTTCCCCGGCCTGGGCAAGACGCTTTTCGTCCGCACGCTGGGCAAGGTGTTGGGGTGCCACTTCGGGCGCATCCAGTTCACGGCCGACCTCATGCCCTCGGACATCACCGGCTCGCCGATCTTCGACATGAAGACGCAGGAATTCCGGTTCCGTCCCGGCCCGGTCTTCACGCAGTTGCTGCTGGCCGACGAGATCAACCGCTCGCCCGCCAAGACGCACGCGGCGCTCTTAGAGATCATGCAGGAGTATCGCGTGACGGTCGACGGCGTGCCGCACCGGCTGGAGCGGCCGTTCCTGGTCCTGGCCACGCAGAACCCGATCGAATCGGAAGGGACGTATAACCTGCCGGAGGCCCAGCTCGACCGGTTCATGTTCAAGCTGGTCGTCGAGTACCCCGAAGCGGCGGAAGAGGCGGAAATCCTGCGGCTGCACAGCCTGCAGCAGGACGTGGACCGGATGATCGCCGAGGAGCTGCAGACGGTGACTTCGCCGGCCGAGATCGTCGCCACCACGCTTGAGAACACGCAGGTCCGCATCGACGAGAAGCTCGTCGACTACATCAACAAGGTCGTGCGGCTCACCAGACAGTGGCCGCACTTCCACATGGGCGCTTCGCCCCGCGCCGGCCTGGCCTTGATGCAGGGGGCGCGGACCCTGGCGGCCTTTCGCGGGCGGGACTACGCCGTGCCGGACGACGTGTCCGAAATCGCGCTGCCCGCGCTGCGGCACCGCGTGATCCTCACGGCCGAGGCCGAGGTGGAAGGGCGCGAGGTCGATGAGCTTTTGGCCGAGATGATCCGCACGGTGGAGGTGCCGAGGCTTTGATCCCCCTGTTGTGCGTGCTGCTTTCGATCGTTCCCCTGGCGCTCGCGGCGCGGTATCTGAAAATCTACCCGCACCGCGTGCTGCTGTGGCTCGTGGGCCTGGGCGCGGCGCTCTCGCTGGCGCTCGTGATTCCCGGCGGCCGAACGTACGAGATCGCGGCCTGGGCGGTGATTGGCCTCTTCGACGCGGCGGTGGTCGCGGTGGCGGTGGTGGACGTGTTTCTGGTCCCGCGCGAAGCGACGTTCGCCATCGAGCGCGAGATGGGGAAGGCGGCCTCGCTGCGCAAGGCGCACGGGGTGTCGCTGTGCCTCACCAATCGCTCGGCGCACGCCTGGCTGATCGCGGTCAAGGACGACGTGGCCGAGGAGCTTTGCCCCAAGCCGGAGGATTTCTACCTGCGCCTGGGCCCGCGGACGCGGACGACCGTGCAGTACGAGATGAAGCCCGCCCGGCGGGGAGCGTTCACGCTGAAAAAAGTGTTCCTCAAGGGCCTCAGCCGGCTGCACTTCTGGAAGCGGTTTTTCGAGTACCAGGTCGAATCGACGCTGCACGTGTATCCCGACATGAAGCAGCTTTCGGAGTACGCCGTGCTGGCGCGAAAGAACCGGCTGAACCTCTTGGGCGTGCGGCGGACGCGGCGCGTCGGACAGGACAACGAGTTCGAGCGCCTGCGCGACTACACGCCCGACGACAACTACAAGTACATCGAGTGGCGCACCACCGCCCGCCGCAGCAAGCTCACCGTCAAGGACTTTCAGACCAGCCAGAGCCAGACGATCATTTTTCTGGTCGATTGCGGGCGGATGATGACGAACCAGGCGTCGGGCCTGAGCCTGTTGGACCACGCCTTGAATTCGATGCTGATGCTCTCCTACGTGGCCCTCAACAAGGGGGACGCCGTGGGCCTCGTCACGTTTTCGGACGTGGTCCACGGGTTCGTGCCGCCCAAGGGCGGGGCCAGCCAGATGAACCGCCTGCTGCACGCCTCGTTCGACCGGTTTCCGCAGCTTGTCGAGTCGCGGTACGACCAGGCGTTCCTCTATTTGAAGTCGAACGTCCGCAAGCGGTCGCTGGTGATCCTCGTTTCCAACGTGATCGACGACGTCAACGCGCACCAGGTGCACCGGTATTTGTGCAACCTGGTGGGGCGGCACTTGCCGCTCGGCGTGCTGTTGCGCGATCATCAACTCTTCGACGCGGTGGACGTGCCGCACCCGCACGGGGCTTCGCTCTTCCGCGCGGCGGCGGCAGCGGACATTCTCACCTGGCGGCACCAGGTGATCAGCGACATGCACAACCGGGGCGTTTTGACGCTGGACGTGTTTCCCGAGAAGCTGACGGCACCGCTGATTAACAACTATCTGGAGATCAAGGCGCGGCACCTCTTGTAGCATTTTGGATTTGTGATTTTGGATTGGGGGGGCCATGGCGACGCTCATTTGGTACGGCCACGGCACGTGGGGCCTCGAAACGGCCGGGCAGCATTTGCTCGTCGACCCGTTCCTGGACGACAACCCGGCGGCGCCGGTCAAGGCCGACGCCGTGCAGGCGGATTTTTTGCTCGTCTCGCACGGCCACTACGACCACGTGGCCGACGCGGAGAAGATCGCCAAGCGGACCGGCGCCCTGGTCATCAGCAACTACGAGATTTGCACCTGGCTGGAAAAGCGCGGCGTCCGGCGGACGCACGGCATGAACCTGGGGGGCCAGTGCCAGCAGCCGTTCGGCAAGGTAAAGCTCACGGTCGCGCACCATAGCTCCGTGCTGCCGGACGGCTCGCCCGGTGGCAATCCCGGCGGGTTTCTGCTCACGCTGCCTGCGGGCAAGATTTACTTCGCCTGCGACACGGCGCTTTTTGGCGACATGGCCTTGATCGGCAGGGCGGGAATCGACCTGGCCGTCTTGCCGATCGGCGACAACTACACGATGGGCCCGGACGACGCGATCGAGGCCGTGAGGCTCTTGAAGCCCAAGCGCGTCGTGCCGTCGCACTACAACACCTGGCCGGTGATCGCGCAGGACGCGCAAGCCTGGGCGGAGCGGGTGCGGCGGGAAACGCAGGTCGAGCCGGTGATCGTGGCGCCGGGGCAGCAAGTCGCGTTGTAGGCGCCTGCGGCGGCTCGCCCAGTGCGCCGCTGTCGGGCTACTCGGCCGTTGCGGCGGCCCTGCGGACGGAGACCGACATTTCGCCTTTGTTGTCCGCGAGTTGGTGCCACTCATCCGCGCAACGGAGGAAGAGGTCGCCGTCCATCGGCGCTTGGAGGGTCGCTTTGGCGCCCAGGGCAAACGGCGGGCCCAGTTTGTAGTCCGCGAAGAGGCAGCCCATGAGGCGGCCGCGCCCCTGAGCGTCGCCGTCGGCGTCGTATTGCTCCCCTTCCGGATCAACGCGCCATTTTCCCTCGCCGACGATCTCATACGATTCGCCGGCCTTGAGTTTCACGGACGCAGCCTGCCAGCCGTGCTGGGCAAGGACCTTCGTCTTGAGAACGCCGTCGCCGCGGAGCGTGCGGGATGGGCGGTTCCACTGCCACGCGCAAAGATCGGCGCGGAAACCGTTGTCGAAATGCTCCAGGAAAAAATCGTATTCAAACGCCAGCTCGCGCGAAACCGGGCCGTAGACGCTCTCAAACGACGCGCTGGGCTGCTTGCTCATCAGGGCGATCGCCAGCGGCTTGAAGCGAGGGGCGTAGTTCGGGTTCTGGCTCAGCAGGTGACAAAGGGCCCAGCGCCAGGCGTAGTCTTGCCAATTACCGGCCGGGACCCGTCCGGGGACGGCGATTTCCAAGAGGGTCCGGCGCGGTGCGGCCTGTTTGATGTACTCGACGACGTAAGAATTGATGTCAACGCCTTTGGAGTCTTCCTTCCAGTATTGGCCCAGTTCCGCAACGCCTTCCCCCAGCCACGTCGGTCCCGTGCTGCCGAACGCAAGGCAGCAGTAAGCGTGAGTCGCTTCGTGCTGGACGGTCCCGTGGTCGTCGATCGCGTACACGGTGGCGCTACGCGATGCGCCGAGACTTTTGCCGACGCACCGTCCCGCGCCTTCCAGGAGCTTCATGCGCCCCTCCGGGTCCGGGAAGACGGAAGCCGGAAAGTTCTCCATGTCGCGCACGACGAACCCGGAGACGACGCCGGTCATGCGTTTGCGGAAATACTCCTCCAGCAACGAGACCATGCGCTCCAGCTTGGCCAGCAGGATCTGGGCCTGGCGCTCGGAAATGTCGGTGTACAGGATGAAACGGGCCGAGCGGACATTGCGCGGCTTCTGCGGCTCATCCGACAGGTCCGCGAACTTGGCTTCCAGTTCGTCTTCGGTGCGCGGTTTGGGGAGCGACTTGGCGTCGACCTCCATCTCGATCCGCTCGACGACGAGGTCGCCTGTATTCGTGCGCACGGCGGTGCAGCTCGTCACCTTCGCGCCGGCGCCAGCCTTGCGGTAGTCGTCCGTCTCGAAACGCACGACCGCATCCTTGGCAAGGCCGACGGCCAGCGTCGTGTTGAGCGTGAAGTCGTTTTTGGGAACTCTGATCAGCAGACGGTCGTTGCGCAGCCGGTTAACCGCGCCCACAATCTCGCAGAGTGCGTAATCGGCGCGGTTGGGCGGCTCCTCCTTGACGGTCACCCCCCCGCCCGCGCTGACCACCCACAGCTCGGCGACGGCGTCCTTGGTCTGTCCCTGACGGTTGATCCTCGCTTCAAACCGCACCTTGCCCAGGGAGATATCCCCCGGCCGGAACTGTCCCGTCACCTTCGCCTTCGCCGGATGTGTCAGCAACCTCTCGCGCCCCTTGAGGCGAACTCCGGGGGCCTCCTCCCCGTGGATGAGGAGCCTGTGTGTGGCGCCTTCCGCGTCGCGAACAAGGATCTCCTGCGGGAACGCGGCGGTGACGGTCCCTGTGACGCTGGTTCTCCCTAGGAAGACTACGCGTTCCTCCTGTCCGCAGACGCGCGGAAGCGCTCCGAAGAGAAGGTGAGCACAGGCGAGCAGGAAAGGCACGTAGCGGAGTGGACGTGACATTTCGTGACCCCGTTCCGTGAAGCAAAGGCGAAATAACCCTAAGGTTTATGCAGCAACCCGGGCTGTCAGAACCCTATTCTGCCCAGGATGCCGTGCTTCTGCCAGGCGCCGGCGACAGGAGAGAGGATTACGTGCCATCGGCTACGGCCGCAACCCCGGCAGTCCGACCGTCTTGCCGAACTCCTGCGCCAGTTGCTCCGGCGTCACGCCGTATGCCTCCTTGAGGCTCTCTTCCCAGGTCAGGCCTTCCTTGATTCCGTCGACGAGCTGCCGGAACTTCTGGGCATCGACGCGGAGGAGGTATTCCACCATCCCCGAGCCCAGGCCGTATTGCCAGCGTTCCAGACGTCGGCTCGTGAAGAAGTCGCCGCCGAGCGTCCGGAATGCGGCGATGCGCTGGTAGGCTTCCTTTTGTCGGCGTTTGACTTCCTCGTGCTTCGTGACGGCATAGGAGACCCAATCGGCGATCCCTTCGTTGATCCACGACTGAACGAACGGGGTCGACTTATGACGGTGGAGGTAGCCGTGCGACGTTTCGTGGACTAGCATCTTTGCAAAGTACACTGGGTCACCGCCCCGGTGACACGAGATCAAAACGCGCCCATTGGGGAAGCCATGACACAATCCCTGGGCGGTCCCAGCAGCTTCGTTGTTCATCATGAAAGTCGATTCGAATTCGAGGAAATGACGCTCGTCGATGAAGGCCACGACGACACATTTGCCGCGCCAGATATTCTTGCCCGGCCGGACGCCGAACGCGGTCCCCAGGAACTCGTACATCTTGTCAAGGTGCTCGATGTAGACGGCGATCTGCTGCTGCGGCATGTCGGTGAAAAAGAGGAAGTACTTGGTCTCGTACAGCGTCATCCGCAACCGCGGAAAGCCCTGCTCGACTTTTTTGAGAAACTCCTTTTCCTCCGCGACGTACTGCTCCTGTTTGTCGTCGGAGAGATCCTCCCACAGGTGGCCGCCTTTCGCCGCCAGCCGCTCGCGCACCGCCGCGGCGTGCTCGTAGCGCTTCTGCCGCCGCTCGGGCGAATGGGCGAGGGTGTTCGTTTTGCGGTCGTAGACGATGTCCAGCGTCTCGTCGCCAAGGTAGATCTCCTGCACGCCGCTGAGCGCCACCGTTTGCGACCGGCCTTTGTCGGTCTTCACCGTCAGCGACTTGACGCTGAGCGGCAGCGGCCCGGCGACGGCCTTGGTCAACTCGGCGCTTTCCAGCGACTTGCCGTTCTTGAGCGCGATGGTAAGCTTCTGGCCGATCATCGCGTTCAAGTCGACGGGCTTCATTTCCTCCGCGAGCGACGACGGCGCGCGGCCCGGCACGGCGAGCACCGACAAAAGCAGGCACGCGAAAATCGAACGAAAGGCGCGGCGGATCATTGGTCTTTCCCTGGCTTGAAGCGCAACCAATGAGACAGGAAACGCAAGAACGGCACTGGCAATGTACCCGGGCAAAAGGGCAGCGCCAAGTTGATGGCACCCGCGCATTGGACCCCGCCGGCGCCGGGACGTCCAGCGGACGATTCGCCCCCGATTCCCTGCGTGTCGATTCTGCGAGAACGGCGAGAGGTTTGATGTTCCTCCGCGCCGGCCAACAACATGCCTAACGTCTCGACGAGGTTTCTACGAGGCTTCCCATGAACTACCGCAATCTCGGCCGCACCGGCGTCAAGGTCTCGCCCCTCTGCCTGGGCACGATGATGTTCGGCGGGCAAACGACCGAAGCCGACTCGGTCCGCATCATCCACAAGGCGATCGAAGCGGGGATCAACTTTCTCGACACCGCCAACATGTACTGCGCCGGCGAGTCGGAGCGGGTCGTGGGCAAGGCCATCGCCGACCGGCGGCACAGCGTCGTCCTGGCCACCAAGGGCCGGCAGCCGATGGGGCAAGGGCCCAACGACAAGGGCGCCTCGCGGCTGCACCTCGTGCGGGAGCTGGAAAACAGCCTCAATCGCCTGGCGACGGACTTTGTGGACATTTACTACGTCCACGCGCCCGACCTCGAAACGCCGATCAACGAGACGCTGCGGGCGATGGACGACATGGTGCGATCCGGCAAGGTGCACTACCTCGGCTGCTCGAATTTCAAGGCCTGGCAGGTGTGCGAGGCGCTGTGGGCCTCCGACAAGCTCAACCTGCGCCGCTTCGCCGTCACGCAGCCGCTCTATAACCTCGTCAACCGCGACATCGAGGTGGAGCTGTTGCCGTTTTGCCGGGAGCACGGCGTAGGCGTCGTGAGCTACAGCCCGCTGGCGCGCGGGATCCTGACGGCGAAGTACAAGCCGGGCGAATCGTTTCCGGAGGGGAGCCGGGCCGCGCGGAACGACAAGCGAATCCAGCAGGCGGAGCTGCGGGAGGAGAGCCTCGTGATTTCGCAGGCGATCGCGGAGCACTGCCGGAAGAAGGGAGTCGCGCCGTCGCAGTTCGCGCTCGCCTGGTGCCTCGCGAATCCAATGGTCACCTCGATCATTCTTGGGCCGCGGACGATGGAGCAGTTCGACGACAACCTGGGCTGCCTTTCGGTCACGATCGCGCCGGAGGACGAGGCGTTCATCGACGGGCTGGTGCCGCCGGGCTGCCACAGCGGGAAGGGGTTTCAGGACCCGCTCTATCCGATCACCGGCCGGGGGAATTAGCGGAGGCTTTGCGGGCAAGCAGCGCAGAGGCTGCCGAGGCTGCCTGCGCGACTTGGCAGCCTTCTTGGCGGGAGCGCATAATTGACTGGGGCGAGCAAATCACCATATCGCAGTCCCGCCATGACCGAAGCCGTAAAGGAGCGGTGGTTTGTCCAGTTTCCCGACAAGACCTCCGGCCCGTTCACCTTCGCGCAACTGCAAAAGCTGGCCCAGACGGGCCGGCTCGCGCCCGTGCACCTCGTCAGCGACAACGAGCTGACGTGGAAGGAGGCGGGCCAGGTGGCCGGCCTGGCCTTTGCCGCCGCCGACGCCGTCGACAAGCTGCCCCGCGGCCACATGCTGGCGCGCTGTTCGTGCGGGAAGGAGTACGCCGTGCTGGGCAGCTACGCGGGCACGATGCGGCCCTGCCCCAAGTGCGGCGCAAAAAACCTCGTGCCGCTCAACTCGGCCGCCACCGACGACACCGAAGTCCGGCCGGCGACGCGGCCGCTGCTCTTGGCCGTGTGGACGATCGCGCTCGTCGCCTTGACGGCCGGGCTGATGGTGGGCGGCACGTGGCACTACTTCCGGTTCTTTCGCACCAATGCCAGTTGGGACCTGACCGTGCTGGCGGCCCTGCTGGGCGGCGCGGCGCAGGTCTTTCTGCTGTTCGAGCTGCGCTCCGGGAAGTCCTGGGCCTGGATCGGAATCCAGGTTCTCTGGGCCGTCGCGGCCTTCGCCCTGTTCGTGGCGCCGGGCGACTGGGTCCAGAGCCTGCTGCGCGCCGTGGCGCTGCTCGCCGCCGTGCTGCCCTTCTGGGCGCACCTCTACGCGCCGGGCGTGGCGACGTATTGCTTTGCCAACCGCGTGGCGGAGTGAGGGCGCCGGTGATGAATCCCATGAGCAAGGAAATGGTCGTCGGATTGCGCGACCGGCTCGCGCCGTCCGGAATTCTCATGCCGCAGCCAGACGACGTGCTGAACTACGTCGGCACCTTTCCCGAACTCATTCCGGTTTTGCTCGATGTCTGCGCTGACGCACGCCGCGAATTCGGCGCGGAGGCCACGCTCTCGTTGGAGTTGTATCGAGACCCCGAATTCCCAGATGAGTACCTCACGCTGTACGTGCGTCTGCGGGACTACAGGCCGGACATCGTCAAGCGTCTCGACGCGATCAGCGAACGCTTCGCCGGGAAGATTGATCGGTCGGCGGGCTATCTTCTCGTGACGACGGATTTTGGGTCGCGCCGCAAGTAATCAGGGCGACAGGGCCTCTTACTTGCCGCCCAGCGCTTCTTCCCTCGCCACCAGCCAGATGTTCCGAAAGTGCACCGGGTTGCCGTGGTTCTGCAGCAGGATCGGCAGCGGCTCGGGACCCTCCGGCATGCCGGAGCCGGTCTTGTCGGCCAGCTCCACGTTGTCGTGGATGACGACGCCGTTGTGCCGGACGGTGATCCGCGCCTTCTCGGTCTGCCTGGCGCCGTCGTAGCGGGCGGCGCGGAAGTCGATGTCGAACGTCTGCCACGAAAGCGGCGGCAGGCACATGTTCACCGCCGGCGCCCGCTGTTTGTAGAGGCCGCCGCACTCGTTGTTAAGTCCGTCCAGCCCGAACGAATCGAGAATCTGCACCTCGTACCGCCGCTGCACGTAAACGCCGCTGTTGCCGCGCGCCTGGCCGCGGGCCTCGGGCAGAAACGGCGTGCGGAATTCCAGGTGCAGGCGAAAGTCGCGGACGGCGAGCTTCGTCACGCCGCCGACTTCGAGCAGGCCGTCGGAGGTGACCTTCGCGCCCTGAAAGTCGCCGGGAGCGCTGCCATCGAAGAGCACGACCGCGCCCGGCGGCGGCGACGCGCCAAGCGTGGGGCTTTTCCGCTCGACCTTCGGCAGCACGCCGCGGAGCCTCCCCTCGGTTTCGTCGTAGAGCAAGGCTTTCCCGTGCCCGATCGAGGCGACATGGCCTGGCCCTCGAAACGCGACAAAGGCGCCCTCGCGGGCGGCGTCGAACGTCGCCTTCTTGCCGCCGTTCCAGCCCGCGCCCGGCAGCCCGCCGGGATATTCGACGACGCGGAACGTGCCTTGCCCCAGCGCGATCACCTGCCAGCCCACGCGCCGCTGCCGGAAGCCGCCGGAGATCCAGCCCGCGTATTCGCCCTGAAAGGCGAAATCCGGCCCGGCCTCCTCGGGCGAGGTGGCGGCGGCCGGCCGCGCCTGGGCGCAGGTGCGCTCCGCGCAAAGGACGCTACAGATTGCTGCGAGAGCAAGCAGCGAAGGAATGCTGCGCATGGTGCCGGCGCTTGGGAGCAGCTTGGGAGTCAACTCGATCAGGTTACAGTCTGCGCATGGCCGACAGCGACCGCAAGAAGATGAGTGCGTCGGCCCGAAGGAAGGCCGGCTGAAGCCGGCAGCGATGGCGCCCCGCGGTCACTTCGTGGTGGCCCATCATTTTCGCGTCACCGTCCACGAAACCGCCCACGGGAAAAGCGCGTTGAGCCAGTAAACCAGCTTCGCCCCGCCGCCGGGCACGACCTCCCGCGCGCCGCGGCGAATGCCCGCCACCGTCTTGCGGGCGACCAGCTCCGGCGAGACGCCCGTCTTCGCTTTGAACGGCATGGCCGACTCGCCCTTTGGCATCTTGTCCCAGATTTCCGTGTCGGTGGTGGCGGGGCTGACGAGCAGGACGCCGATCTTGTCGCGGGCCAGCTCGGCGCGGAGGGCGTCGGAAAAGCCGCGGATGGCGAACTTGCTGGCGCTGTAGACGGCCAGGTTCGGCATGCCCAGGCGCCCCAGGATCGAGCCGACGTTGACGATCGTCGCCCCTTGGCTTGCGCGCAGCATTGGCAGGGCCTCGCGCGTCAGCTCCACAAGCGCAAGCACGTTCACCTCGATGATCCGCCGCATCTTCCAGGCTTCGGCCTTGACGAGCGGGCCGAAAACGGCGATGCCCGCGTTGTTCACGAGAATATCCAGGCCGCCCAGATGCTCGCGGGCCGCGGCGAGCGCGGCGCTTCGCGTCTCGGGCTTGGTGACATCGCCGGAAACAGCGGCCGCCTTGCGCCCCATCCCGCGAATCTGCTCCACGACCTCCTTCAGACGCTCTTCGCGCCGCGCGACGACGACCACGTCGGCGCCCTGCCGCGCCAGCTCCAGCGCAATCGCCCGGCCGATGCCGCTGGAGGCGCCGGTGACGAGGGCGCGAGCGCCTTCGATTTTGCGTCGCGGCAAGAGTCACCTGCTCCCGCTCACGGGAATAGGCCGGCGGCGATTAGCGCCTGTCGCACGAGAACGTACGCCTCGTGATTTATGTTGAGCACGGCGATCGTCGCGCGGCCGACTGCGCTTCGACCGACGAGCTTTGCGCCCCGCCAGCGAAAGTGTCGGTGCCACTGATCGCGGCGCGGATGAAACAGCCGCGTGGTTCGCCCTGTCACCGGATCCTTTCCGGAAATGTCGGACCCTTTGTGCAGGTTGCAGTGGTAGCATGCAAGCGCCAGGTTGCTGAAAACGGTCTTGCCGTTGTGCTTCTCGGCGATGATGTGGTCGATTTGGTACGGGGCCAGGTAAAGGCGACGTGGCATTCGGCAGTACTCGCACGCGCCGCTCGCCCGCTGCCAAACCCGCCTCTTGAGCGACGCCCGCATCTGGCCTAGCAGCCTTTCCGCTCATGGCGTTGCGCGCCGCGGGCCTTGGCCTGGAGAAACGCCAGCATGTGGCTGACGAGATTGTACTGTTCCGCCTCAAACCGCTCCTTCGCCGTGAGCGTGCCCTTGCGCGCCTTCGCCGCAAGCTGGTTCATCCGCCGCTTGTCGGCCTTCTGAAACCGCAGCGACAGCAGCGCGCGAGCCGCATCAGGGCTGAGCGTCTCCTCGCCCGGTTCCAAAACCCGGCTGAGAATGGCGACTCCCGTGGTCCCGTTGTCGTGAAGCATGGTGCTCATGGAGAGGCAACCTGATTGCAGAGCGGATCGTGAGCCGACGGAGAGATTATATCACGAGCCGCGGCGAAAGCGCATGCTGCGACTTGTCCTACGGCTTGCCCGAAAACCGCTGCAGCGCCTCCCGGTTCAGCTCAATCCCCAGTCCCGGCGCGTCGGGGATTTTCAAATAACCCTCGCGGTCGATCTGGAACGGCCGCGTCACGATCTCCTCGATATACGGCGAGGGCGTGAGGTACTCGACGTACTTCGCCACCGGCATCGCAGCCGCCAGGTGCAAATCGGCCGCCACGCCCACCGCCGTGTTCCAGCCGTGGCTGACCATGAGGATGTTGTGGTCGTAGCACATCCAGGCGATCCGCCGGGCCTCGGTCAGGCCGCCGCACTTCGTCGCGTCGGGCTGCACGATGTCCAGCGCCCGTCGCTCGATGAACGGCTGGAACGACTGCCGCCGCGTGAGCACCTCGCCGCCGGCAATCGGCACCGGGCTGTGCCGCCGCAATTCGACGAACCCCTCCAGGTCGTCCGGCGGCAGGGCCTCCTCGAACCAGCCCACGTGGTAATTGGCCAGCATCTTCGCCGTGTTCAAGGCCCATTTGTAGCCGTGCGGCCAGAACTGCTCGCTGCCGCCGGCGTCGACCAGGAGGTCCACGTCCGGCCCGACGGCGTCGCGGGCCGTGCGGATCAAAAGCTCGTCGAAGGCCGCATTCCGCCGTCCAAACGGCCGCCAGCCGATCTTGATGGCCCGAAAGCCGCGGGCGACCGTTGCTTGCAGCTTGTCGCGCAGCCGCGGCGGCTCGTCGAACAGGATCGAGCCGTAAGGCTTGATCCGGTCGCGGTAGCAGCCGCCCAACAGCCGCGAGACGGGCTGGTTGCACGCTTTTCCAAACAGGTCCCAGAGGGCGATGTCGATGCCGCTGATCACGTGTTCGACGGTTCCGCCGCGCCCCTGCCAAAACGTGCTCTGCCGCAGCTTTTCGCTGACGCGCTCCGGCTCCAGCGCGGACTCCCCCTGCCACAGCGGCCGCAAAAAATCGAGGGCCGCCTGCGACAGGGCGTGGCCCGTGTAAATGCTGCCCAGGCCCGTCAATCCCTGATCGGTGCGGACCTCCAGGAGCGTGTGCAGGTCATCCTCGGGCTTGTGCCCTTCCGGCCAGCCGCCATCGGGCGTTCCGCCGGTGAGGCGGTGGAGGGTGATGGTGGTGATTTTCATGGCGTCAGCATAATCGACCGGGCGGCGAGTTGCAGCCGTCGTGAGAGCGCCCGCAATCGTTTGTATTTTGCAGGGGGATGTTTGACAGACGTTCGCGATGACCGTCCAATAATGACCACGATGACGAGGTTCACGTCGGAGAATCTGTCATGCCAAGCCACGCTTACCTCGTCAAGGACAACAACGAGCTAGTCTCCCACTGCCCTTGCCCACAAGCACAAATCGCCTATCCGCCTCAAGCTGACTGTCCGTGGTGCGGCTGCGGCTGGTTGTTTTCATGCATCGATTGTCGGAAGGCCTTTACGTTTGCGCGCGGCGTCCAGGTCAGCGAACCGTGGGAGGAACTCGGCCGCCGCGACTTGCGGGCCATGTTCGAGAAGGAACCCAACGACGATGACGTCGACGAATGGGTTGAGTTCATGAAGCGCTTTCTTGCGGAGGTGGAAGTCGGCAAGCAGTACGTCGTTTTCGACGGCCGACTGATTCCGACGGACAAGGTCAGGCTCGATTTTGACGGCTGGCACGCCACGCACCAACTCGATTTTGTGCCGCAAGTCGCAGCGCTGAAGGACAAGGCGATCCTCGCGACCCTCCTCAGCAACGTCAACTATTGGGAATCACACGCGCTGGGTGATTCGACGCCATCGGCACTTGGATTGCCAACGGTGCGGGATCGCGAGACAAAGTGGTGGAAGTTCTGGAAGTAGGAGACGTTTCGCGCGAGCCAAACATGCCCACACTTATTCTCAACAATGTAAGCGAAGTCGTTCTCCGCCAACTTCGCGATCAGGCGATTGTTCACCGGCGAACGTCGGAGGAGGAGGCCACGGCGATCCTGACGGAGACTTTGCAGAGCCAGAGTCCTGCCGACTGGGCTGGCGTGGATGCGATCTATGAGCGCCTGTCGGCGTCCGGCCGGACCTTCAGCGATAGCGCCAAACTGTTGCGCGAGGACCGGGAGCGATGAGCGTGCTCGACGGGCGTTTGGTGCAAGGCCGCGCATCGCTCTCTTGACAAGCGACTCCGCATCGCCGAAAAGATTCCGTGTCCGAAGCAATACCCGGCGGCTCACGCCTCCGGCTCGCCAACTTACTCTTCAGAAAAGGAGCACGATCAGACACGATGACCACTTGCTCGCCGGCGATGTATGTCGCCCGCGAGCTTCAAGGCCAGGGAAACCGGTTCAAACCCGGTGCCGGTCCGCGACTGTAAAAGCGGAATCGCGTGTAGGACGGCCTTTCCAGGCCGTCCACTCGACGGCCCAGAAGGGCCGTCCTACAGCTCCCTTCGAGAAAGGGGCAACGCGCGTCCGCTTGAGCCAGACCTCTGCCCTTGAATCACGAAGGACCCGAACGCCACGAGACCTGGCCGTTCGTGGGCGTGCGGAGCTGGCACACCACGGGCGAAACCGGACCAGCTCCAAGGACCTCTCCATGCACGCTCCCAAGCGCTTCGCCTCCCAGCAGCTCTCGCCCAAGCCGTTCACGCCCAAGCCGTCCACCTTGGGATTCACGCTGATCGAGCTGCTCGTCGTCATCGCCATCATCGGGATTCTGATCGCGCTGCTCTTGCCGGCCGTGCAGGCCGCCCGCGCCGCCGCCAGGCGCACCCAGTGCGGCAACCACTTGCACCAGAACATCCTGGCGGTGCACCTCTACGAGAACACGTACCACACGCTGCCCCCGGCCAACGAGCCGGGCACCTGGCCCACGCAGAAGACCTGGTTCGGCGTCGTCAATTACAGCACGAGCACGGTCGACCCGACCAACGGATTCCTCGCGCCCTTCGTCGAGCGCAACCAGGCGATCTATCACTGCCCAGACGCGGGCGCGTTCGAAGTGCCGCTCTACAAGGGCGTCAATGGCGGCTACGGCTACAACCTGAACCTCGGCGGGGCCGACTACAGCAACTGGCCGAACGTCAAGGCCATCACCAAGGTGATGGGGAATTTTCCGGCCACGCACCGGACGATCGTGCTTTCCGACTCGGCGCGGATTCAGCTTCCCTGGTCGGGCGATCCGGTGCTCAAGGCGACGGACAACTGGTACCTCGCCGGGCCGGACGATCGGTTCGCGGAGCCGGGGACGCACTTCCGGCACGTGGGGGGCGTGGCGAACGTGGCCTACCTCGACGGCCACGTCGAGCCGCGGCAGCCGGCGGGCGTTCCCGCCCCCGCCTGGTGGCCCCCCGACGCCAAGGCGCTCAAGGCGCACGTGATGATCGACTACCTCGCGACGACGACCTACGACTCGTATAAGCAATATTGAAATCCTGATCGGCCGCTGCGCATGAGGAAGCGCCAACTCAGTCCGGCTTCGTTGAAAGACGGCCTGTAGCCGCCAATCGTGCTTCCACCGACGCAGGGTCGGTGGAGAGCAGAAAGCGCCGCACCGTCTGGTTGCGCTCGCCGTGACCGGCAGTTCGTGGTAGAATACGTCAACCGCCACGGGCCGGGGGCGGAGCCCCGCCGGCCTCGCGAGCGGCCCACCGCCATGCACGCGGGCAAGGACTGCCGGTCGATCTTGTCTGTGCGACGCGAGCCGGGACGCCCCCACCCGATGCCGGATCGCCTTCAAGAGTCAGGCGCGAGCGGCCCGCGAGGCGACCCGATTTCAGATCAGAGTGCCAACGATTGTGAATGAACAGCGAGTAAGGCCCGCCAGCGACGCGGACCAAGGAAAACACCTGCCGCAGGGGCCTGACGGCCCTCTGCCGGAGAAGGCGCCGACGCACGAGCACACCCACGAACGGCACAAGGCCCCGGAGAAGGCCCCGGAGAAGGCCCCGGAGAAGGCCCCGGAGAAGGCCCACGCCGAAAAGCAGTCGAATTCCCACGTCGAAAAGGCGGATGGCAAGGCAACGGCAAAATCCGCCGAAGGCCCGTCGTTTGCCTCGCTGAACCTCTCGCCGACGATGATGGGGGCGCTGGACCTGGCCGGCTACAGCCAGCCCACCCCCGTGCAGGCCGGCCTCATCCCCCGCGCCCTCGACGGCGCCGACGTCATGGCCCAGGCCCGCACCGGCACGGGCAAGACCGCGGCGTTCGCCATCCCCATCCTGGAGCGGCTGGAGCACAAGCACACGGTGCAGGCGCTGGTCCTCGTGCCCACGCGCGAGCTGGCCGTGCAGGTCCGCGAGGAGATCGCGAAGCTGGCGCATGGCTCGCGCTTCCGCATCGTGGCCGTCTACGGCGGCAAGCCGATCCGCGGGCAGATCGAGAAGCTGCAGCGCGGGGCGGAGGTGGTCGTGGGCACGCCCGGCCGCATTCTGGACCACATGCAGCGGGGAACGCTGAACTTCACGTCGCTGCGGTTCGCCGTGCTGGACGAGGCCGATCGGATGCTGGACATCGGCTTCCGGCCGGACATCGAGCGCATCTTGCGGAAATGTCCCTCGTCGCGGCAGACGCTGCTCTTGAGCGCGACGGTGCCGCCGCCCGTCGCCCGGCTGGCGCAGCGCTACATGCGCGATCCGGAAATGATCGACCTGTCGCCCACGGACATCACCGTCGAGACGATCGATCAGTATTACTTCACCGTGGACCCCAAGCGCAAATTCGAGCTGCTCGTGGCGCTCCTCGCGCGCGACAATCCGCACCAGGCGATCATCTTTTGCCGGACGAAACGGGCGACGGACCGCATCTATCATAATCTGAGGAAGCACATCCAAAACGTCGACTGCATCCATGGCGACCTGGCCCAGAAGGCCCGAGACCACGTGATGGAGCGCTTCCGCGGCGGGAAGACGAAGGTGCTCGTGGCGACGGACGTCGTCGGCCGCGGCATCGACGTGACCAGCATCTCACACATCATCAACTACGACATCCCCGAATTCTGCGACGACTACGTCCATCGCGTCGGCCGCACCGGCCGCATGGGCCGGCAGGGCGTCGCCTACACCTTCGTCACGCCCGAGGAAGGCAACGAGCTGACGCGGATCGAGATGCGCATCGACCGGCTGCTCGAGCGGCAGGAGATGCCGGGCTTCCACGACATCGCCAAGCCCCAGGCCACGCTGGACGCGACGGCGCTGGCCCAAGGCCCGGACATCTACGGGCCGTGGGAGGAATCGGAGTTGCCGCCTGGAGCGACGCTAGGGACGGAATCGTGGACCAAGCCGGCTGCGCCCGGCACGGCTCCGGCCGGTCCGAAGCGCAAGAAGTACCGCCGGGCGCTGTAGCGTCGCGACGCGTCCATGAGCACGGTTGCGTTGGGCAAGCGCCAGGTAGATACTGCCTCCCGCATTCCGATACTAACCCGAAGCGCAAGCGAGGGAGACGATCGCTGACGTCCGATTCTCGGCCTCGGCTTGGAGAGGCGATTTTCGTCGGCCCGCGCCGTGGGATAAACTCGCCCGCCAAACCGGCCTCGACCGTTTCCCTCGCTGGCGCGTCGGGTTGGTGTCGATCCATTCTCTCGGAGCCGCACCGTGACCGCGCAGCTTCTGGACGGCAAGTCGCTGGCCCGCCAAATCCAGGCCGAGATCGCCGAGCGCGTGGCCGCCTTTCGCGCGCGAACGGGCGTGACGCCGTGCCTGGCCGCCGTGCTGGCCGGCGACGACCCCGCCAGCGCCGTCTACGTCCGCAACAAAGAACAGGCCTGCAAGAAAGCGGGCATCGAAAGCCGCGTCACGTTGCTCTCGTCGAGCGTCGGCGCGGCGGAGCTGCTCGCGCTGGTCCAGCAGTTGAACTGCGACGCATCGGTCCACGGAATTCTCGTTCAGCTTCCGCTGCCCGCGGGCATCGACGCGACGAAAATCCTCGACGCCGTCCATCCGCTCAAGGACGTGGACTGCTTTCACCCGGAGAACGTCGGCCTCCTTGTGCAGGGCCGGCCGCGCTATCTGCCCTGTACGCCCGCGGGAATCGCCGAGCTTCTCGTCCGTAGCGGGGTCCAGATTTCCGGGGCGCACGTCGTCGTCGTCGGCCGCAGCGACATCGTCGGCAAGCCGATGGCCAACATGCTCCTGCAAAAGGGGCGCGACGCGACCGTCACCGTCTGTCACAGCCGCTCGCGCGGGCTCGCGGAAATCACGCGCTCGGCCGACATCCTCATCGTCGCGGCCGGCCGGGCGAAGCTGGTGACGGCCGAGATGGTCCGGCCGGGAGCGGTCGTGGTCGACGTGGGCATGAACCGCACGGCCGCGGGGCTGGTGGGCGACGTGGATTTTGCGGCGGTCAAAGAAGTCGCGTCGAAAATCACGCCGGTGCCCGGCGGCGTGGGTCCGCTGACCGTGACGATGCTCTTGGCCAACACGCTCCGCGCGGCGGAAGGGCCCTAGCACGTCGCCTTGTTTGAACACGTCCATTTTATCCGGTAAGATGACGATGGGAGGACGACTCCCTTCGCCGGAGCCTCGAACCATGCCGCGAAAACGAGACAAAGAGCGCGCCAAGAGGATCATCGTCGAGATCGTTCGACAAGCGGGCGGTCGTTTCGCTCAGAAAACGAACCTCTTCAAGGCGTTCTGGAAAGCGCACGTGGAATACGCGCGCAAACACGTCATGCCGCTTTCAAACTGGCCGATCGTCCGCATGCCCAAGGGTCCTGGGATCGACCGCTTCAACGAGCTCCTGGGCGAGTTGATTTCTCAAGGAATCATTGAGCCGGAAGAGAGAATCATCGGCGGAAATCCTGCCTTCGTTTTCAATTTGGCGGACTCGTCCGCCTACGAAGGTGAACTCAATGCAGACGAACGCAAGGCGATCAAGAAAGGCGTTGCGGCCGTCGTCAACAAATCCGCCTCGAAGGTGAGCAAGGCCTCCCATCGACAGTCGCGGGCCTGGGAGAAAGCCAAGGACGGCGATCAGCTCGACCTGGTGCTCGACACCATCCCGGAGCGCGAGTTTCGAGAACGAAATCGCCGATTGGCCGAGTTGAACAAAGTCGCGGACAAGTTCTTCCGCAGCCGCACGAGCTAGCCGTACCAACTGTCGGCCCATTTTCGGTATTGCTGGGCGCTATTGGGGTACATTTTCAGCAAATCGATTAGCCGCTGCTTCGGTTCGTCGTTCTTCGGCACGCCAATCGCGTCGTCGAGAAAATCGACGACGGCGACGAGAATGGCTCGATCGATGAAGTCGGGTTTTTCGCTTTCACACAGCATCACCAACGTGGCGACGGCAAGTTCCTTTGCATCGCTGATGTTGGCGATTTCACGAAGAAATGCCTCGTGATCGCGCTCCTCCTCAAACCGGCGCCCTTTGATTTGCCTGAGCGAGAGGTTCTGCGATATCGCTCGCATCAGCTTACGCTGCGTGAGGTCCATTCGTCGCGCTCCTGAGCCTGGCGAGAAGCTGCCGTGCCGCCCCGGCCGGATCGCCCGCCTCGAGCACCGCCCCGCTGACCGCCACGCGCGAAAGGCCCGCCGCCAGCACCTGATCGACGTTCTCTAGCGTAATGCCGCCGATCGCGAAGGCCGGCAAGCGGATTTCCGCCGCCACCTGCCGCACGAACTCCAGGCCCGGAAACGACGCGAACTTCTTCGTGCCGGAGCGGAACGCCGGCCCGACGCCGATGTAGTCGGCGCCGCCCAGCACCGCCGCCCGCGCCTGCTCGATCGTGTGCGCCGAAACCCCCACCAGCCGCCCAGGTCCGACCAGCGCCGCGCCGACGATCCGCCGCGCCTCGTGCACGGGCAGCTCCTCCTGTCCGACGTGAACCCCGTCCGCCTGCGCCAGAAGCGCCAGGTCCGGCCGGTCGTTCACGATGACGAGCGTTCCCGTCCCGGCCGTGATCGATTTGAGCAGCCGCGCCCGATCCAGCAGCCTGCGGTCGTCGAGCGATTTGTCGCGAAGCTGCAAGACGTGAACGCCCGCCGTCACAAGAGATTCTGCCAGCCGCGAAAACTCTTCCGCCGAGCCGCGGCCGTCGATCAAAACGTACAGCCGCGCTGTCGCCAGGCGATTCAAGCTCGCGGCCGTGGTTACGACGGCCCGTTCCAGCGTGTACGCGCGATAGCGAAGTTGCTCTAGGCCCGACGCCAGCCGCGAGTCGATTGTCTTGCCGAATTCCTCCAGGCTGCGCAGCGACTCTTGCAATCGCTTGAAGCTGGCCGAGACCGCGTCGAGCGGCGTTTCGCGCAGCAACTCCGACGGCGTGGTGATCGTCGTGCCCACGTCGAAAAGCGTGTCCCGGCACGCCAGCAATGCGCCCTGCGGAATAGTAGACAGCAGCCCCGCCAGGTCGTGCCGCAGCTCCTTGAGCTGCGCCGTCAAAAACCGGTCGTCGAGCGCGAACCGCGCAAAGTCTTCGACCACGCGCAGGCCCTCGCGGGCGCGATTGGCCGAAGCGTCCATGATCCGCAGCACGGCGGCCCGGTCGGCGCCTGCGCCCACTTCGCGCGGCGCGCTGGTCCGCGGCGTTTCTTTTCGTTCAGCGAGCCCTTCGCTTGCCGCCGCTTCCCGTCCCGTCGTCGCCACGTCCTCCATCGGAATCGGCGAGCGGTCGACCGAGACGCCGTAGATGCGGTCGATCTCAACGGTCAACGCGGCCGCCGTCAGCCCGCGCTCGTGCAGCCATTCGGCCACGTCGTCGTTGCCGCAGACGAGGGCCAATAGGACGTGCTCCGTGGCCACGGCGAGCGGCTGGGGGTGGTGTGCGAGGCAGTCCTGCATGGCTTGCAGGGCCGCGGCCACGTGCCGGGTAATGGGCCGGGTCGGAACGTCGCGGTCGCCGACAACGGCCAGCGGCCACTGCACCAAAACGGCGGCCCGGTCGACTCCGTGCCCGGCCAGCATGGCCGCCCCGCGGCATTCCGGCTCGTCGAGCATACCCAGCAGCATCTCGATGGCCCCCGCCTCGGGCCGGTCGCCGGCCCAGGCGGCGGCGGCCTGCAGCAGACGCTCGACCGCCGGCGTGATCAGAAAGCGTCGTGTGCCGAGGGTGCGCGTGGCGGTCATCGAAGGCCTAAGGGTCGAACGAAAATGAGTGTCGTCTTTCGCTCCGCGAAAGGCGACGATTCGGGAAGTTATTTTTCGGCCGCTCCTAAAGTGCGGCTGGCAAATCACCGGGGGGGCTAACGCCCCCGGCTCGCCAATCTGTCACTCGATTCTACCGTCCCGGCAATCCCCGGAAAAAGGTTCCACATCGCCCCTCAGGATTTGTTACCTTGGTGTCGCCCCCGATCGGGCAGCCGATCGAAGAACTTCGCAGTCGCATGCCAGGCGGACGATCATGGCCGACGACGTTCTTAAGACCAACGAAAAACACGGCAGCGCCACCGCGGTCGCCGAGCCGCCCAAGGAAACCGTCCACCGCGGCAGCGCGGCCATGCCCCCCTGGAGCACGGGCGAGCTGGTCGCGGCGCCCAAGTTCGGTCTCAGAAACTGGTTCGCCCTTCTGGGCCCGGGCCTCGTGCTGGGCGGGTCGGCCATCGGCGGCGGCGAATGGCTGCTCGGCCCGCTCGTCAGCGCCACCTACGGCGGCACCCTCCTGTGGCTCGCCACGCTCAGCATCCTGGGTCAGGTCGTCTACAACCTCGAAATCAGCCGCTACACGCTCTACAGCGGCGAGCCGATCTTCACCGGCAAGTTCCGCACCCGGCCCGGCCCGAAAGTCTGGGTCTGGGTCTATCTGTTCCTCGACTGCGGGTCGATCTTTCCCTACCTAGCGGCCTACGCGGCCACGCCTCTGTTCGTGCTGATCTTCCTGGGCACGCTGCCCAGCGTGAAAGGCGGCTGGTCGAACTTCGGCGAACCCGGCTTTTTCACCTCCGACTTTTTCTGCATGAAGGTGTTGGGCTACGGCATCTTCCTCCTCGCCCTCGTGCCGCTCTTCTTCGGCGGCAAGGTCTACAACTCGCTCAAGGCGGTGATGACGTTCAAAATCGTCGTGGTCTTCGGCTTCCTGCTCGTGCTGGCGTTCTTCTATTCCTCGTGGTCGACGTGGATGGAGATCGGCTCGGGTTTCTTCAAGTTCGGCAACGTGCCCGTGCTAGCCGGCGAAGACCGGAACGGCAACGGCGTGCTCGATCCGGGCGAGGACTGGGACCGCGACGGAAAACTGGACGTGCAAGTCGAGCCGAAGCTGCCTCCGATCGACAGCGTTATCCAAAGCGGCGAATGGCCCGATCTGGACGGCGACGGCCGCCCCGATGCGCCGATCGACACCGACGGCGACGGCCGCTTCGATGTCTGGCCGGCGATCCATGGCGCGAAGCAACAGGAAATCGTCGACAAGAAAGAAAACGGCGGCCGCGGAGACGGGCAACCCGACGCGTGGCCGGACGTGATCCGCGACGAAAACGGGAAGACCGACGGAAAGCCCGACACGTTTGCGGACCTCAACGGCGACGGCTACCGCGACGGGCCGCAGACCGACAACCTGATCGTCGCCGCGGCCGCCGGCCGGAAGCTCGCCGGGCCGATCGACCTGTCGCTGATCGGCATGATCGCGGCGCTGGCGGCCATCGCCGGCTGCGGGGGACTCAGCAACACGCCCATCAGCAACTACACGCGCGACCAGGGCTGGGGCATGGGCCGCCACGTGGGCGCGATTCCCAGCATCGTCGGCGGCCACAAGCTCGCGCTGTCGCACGTGGGCTGCGTCTTCAAGATCAACAAGGAGTCGCTCGAGCGTTGGCGCGGCTGGTACCGGCACATCGTCCGCGACCAGTGCGCCGTCTGGGGCCCGGCCTGCTTCATCGGCATCGGCCTGCCCTGCATGCTCTCGATCGAATTCCTCCGCCGCGGCTTCGTGGCCGACCAGTGGGCCACGGCGGCGTTCACGGCCGGGAAGGTGCAGGAGCGCGTGGCC
>JACOUI010000265.1 GCA_016177915.1 Planctomycetia bacterium | reverse complement strand
GGACGAAAGTTATCATGGCGCTTTCGATCTGCCCCGACCTTGGCGTCCGTTGCGTTTCGATTGCCCCGCCTCCGCCCTCCGCCCGGTTCGCAGCCGCTGATGACCAAAATCACCCGCCTGCTCTGCGCCAACCGCAGCGAAATCGCCATCCGCGTTTTCCGCAGCGCTCATGAATTGGGCATCCGCACCGTCGCCCTCTACACCTACGAAGACCGCTACGCCCTCCACCGCTTCAAGGCCGACGAAGCCTACCTCCTGGGCAAGCGGCATGAGCCGATCCGCGCCTACCTCGATATCGAGAGAATCGTCTCGCTCGCCCAAAAGCACGGCATCGACGGCCTCCATCCCGGTTACGGCTTCTTGTCGGAAAACCCGCAGTTCGCCCGGGCCTGCGAGAGGGCGGGCATCGTCTTCGTCGGCCCGCGGGTGGACATCCTGGAGCGCCTGGGCGACAAGACCACGGCCCGGCAAATCGCACGGGAGGTCGGTGTGCCCGTCCTGCCGGGAAGCAGCCACCCCTTGCGCACGCGGGCCGAAGGAGAACGGGCGGCGCAAAAGCTCGGCTACCCGGTCATCCTCAAGGCCACCAAGGGGGGCGGCGGACGAGGGATGCGGATCGTCACCGACCCTCCGCAGTTCGCCGCGGCCTTCGACCAGGCGCAGCGCGAGGCGGAGACGGCCTTCGGCAGCCAGGAAGTCTTCGTCGAAAAGCTGGTCACGCGCGCCAGCCACGTCGAGGTGCAGCTTCTGGGCGACCAGCACGGCAACCTCGTTCACCTGTTCGAGCGCGATTGCTCCATCCAGCGGCGGCACCAAAAGGTCGTCGAGATCGCCCCCGCCCCGGCGCTCGAACCCGATCTGCGGAAGCAGCTTTGCGATGCGGCGCTTTCGATCGGCCGGGCCGTGCGCTACGAAAACGCCGGCACCGTCGAGTTCCTGGTCGACCGCGACACGGGCGAGTTCTTTTTCATCGAGGTCAACCCGCGCATCCAGGTCGAGCACACCGTCACGGAAGAGGTGACGGGAATCGACCTGATCAAGGCGCAGATTCTCATCGCCCAGGGCGTGCCGCTCACGGACCCGGAAATCGGCCTGGGTTCGCAGGCCTCGGTGACGACGACCGGCTACGCGCTGCAATGCCGCGTGACGACCGAAGACCCGTCGCGGAACTTCACGCCCGACTACGGCCGCATCGCCCACTACCGCTCGGCCAGCGGGATGGGCATCCGCCTCGACGCGGGGACGGCGTTTTCCGGGGCGGTCGTGAACCCCTTTTACGATTCGCTGCTGGTGAAGGTGACGGCACGAGGCAGGCGGTTCATCGACGCCGCGCGGCGAATGGAGCGCTGCTTGCAAGAGTTCCGCGTCCGCGGCGTGAAGACAAACCTGCAATTCCTGATCCGCCTCGTCACGCACCCCACGTTCCTCAAGGGCGAGGCGACCACCAGCTTCATCGACGACACGCCCGAGCTGTTCGCCATGCCGGAGCGGCGGGACCGGGCGACGCGGCTGCTCACTTTTTTGGGCGAGACCGTCGTCAACAAGAACCCGCTCGTGAAGGACCGGCCCGCGGTCGCGCGGCGCGAGCCGGCGCCCGTCCCGGAGTTGGACCATGCGCAGCCCGTCCCGGACGGCACGCGGCAGAAACTCCATCAGCTCGGTCCGGAGCGGTTTGCCGAGTGGATTTTGAAGCAGCGGGCGCTCTTGATCACCGACACGACGTTCCGCGACGCGCACCAGTCGCTGCTGGCCACGCGGATGCGCACCCGCGACATGGTGAACATCGCCGAGGCGTACGCGCGCCTGCTGCCGGGGCTGTTTTCCATCGAGATGTGGGGCGGGGCGACGTTCGACACCGCCCTGCGGTTCCTCAAGGAGTGCCCCTGGCAGCGCCTGGCCGAGCTGCGGCAAGAAATCCCGAACATCCTCTTCCAGATGCTGCTGCGGGCCTCCAACGCCGTCGGCTACACGAACTATCCCGACAACGTCGTGAAGGCGTTCGTCCGCGAGGCGGCGGAGGCCGGCATCGACCTCTTCCGCGTGTTCGACGCGCTCAACTGGACGGCCAACATGCGCGTGGCGATGGACGCCGTCTTGCAGACCGGCGCCCTGTGCGAGGCGGCCATCTGCTACACCGGCGACATCCTCGACCCCGCCCGGACCAAGTACAACCTCAAGTACTACGTCTCGTTGGCCAAAGAGCTCCAGCGGATGGGGGCCCACATCCTGGGCATCAAAGACATGGCCGGGCTTTGCAAGCCGCCGGCCGCCGAGCTTCTGGTCAAAACGCTCAAGCAGGAAGTCGGCATCCCCGTCCATTTTCACACGCACGACACGGCGGGCATTCAGACGGCGTCGATCTTGAAGGCGGCCGACGTGAAGCTCGATATCGCCGACGCCGCCATGGCGCCCCTCTCCGGCGGCACGTCGCAGGTCAACCTCAACACGCTCGTCGAGTCGCTGCGGTTCACGCCGCGCGACACCGGCCTTGCGCGCGAGGCGCTCGACGCCATCGCCGAGTATTGGCGGGCGGCGCGGCAGTTCTATGCCCCGTTCGAGAGCGAGGCGATGCCCGCCACGAGCGACCTCTATCGCCACGAGATGCCCGGCGGGCAGTACACGAACCTCTATCAGCAGGCCAAGGCGCTCGGGCTGGCGGAGAACTGGCTGGAAGTCTGCCGGATGTACGCCGAAGTGAATCAACTGTTCGGCGACATCGTAAAAGTCACGCCCACGAGCAAGGCCGTCGGCGACATGGCGCTCTTCATGGTCGCCAACGGCCTTTCGCCGCAGGACGTGCTCGAGGGCAAGCGCGAGCTGGCGTTTCCTGAATCGGTCATCGACCTGATGAGCGGCGGCATGGGGCAGCCGCACGGGGGTTTTCCCAAGGCGATCCGCGCGCGGATTCTGCGCGGGCGAAAACCGTTCCGCGGCCGGCCGGGGGCGACATTGCCGCCGGCGGATTTCGAGAAGGCCAAGGCCGAAGTCCAGCGCATCATGCAGCGCGAACCATCCAAGCGCGACGTCGTCACATTCTTGCTTTACCCCAAAGTTTTTCAGGAATTCTGGCGCCATCAGCACACCTATCTCGACACGAGCACGCTGCCCACGTCCGTTTTCTTCCAGGGCCTGGACGTGGGAGAGGAGATCACCGTCGAGATCGAGCCGGGAAAAACGCTCATCGTCAGCCTGCTTACCGTCGGCGACGTGACGAGCGAGGGCCGGCGCACGGTCTTTTTCGAGCTGAACGGCCAGCCGCGCGACGTGACCGTCGTCGATCGCGCGCAGACGCCCCGCATCGCCCAGCGGGCCAAGGCCGACACGACCAAGCCGGGCCACGTCGGCTCGCCGATGCCGGGCATGGTGGTGAACGTAGCGGTGCAGCCGGGCGACTCGGTCGCCAAGGACCAGAAGCTGTTGAGCCTGGAGGCGATGAAAATGGAGACGACGATTTTCGCGCCGCGCGACGGCAAGGTGACGCAGGCCTTAGTGAAGCCGGGCACGCAGGTAGAGACGGGCGACCTGGTGGTCGTCATCGAGTGACGATCTCCACCGACCCCGCGTCCAGCCTGCCCTGCGCCTTCGGACACTTACTCGAATAACAGCCGTGGCACCCCCCACACTCAACGGTACTCCGTCGCCGCCGCCGGAACCAACCACACCGGCGACGACCAGGGCGAAATCCTGGTCCCAGGCGGTCGTGCCGCGATGTTGGTCCCAGGCGATTCGGTGGGCAGCGACCAGGACGCGCCAGACGCCTGCAGCCGGCTTTTCAAGGAAGACGTTCTCCACGTTATTGATCCGGTCCGGTGCTCCGCCTTCGCGCGAGACCTTCCCTTCCAGAAGGCCGTGATTGCCGAAATAGCGTTTTCCATCCGGGGCGATCACGATTAAATCAAGGTCATTCACCAACGCCTTCGCGGCCGCGGTCGTACCCAACGGGTCGGTATAGACCATCGTCGCCCGCAGTTCCGGCTCGTTCTCGGGGACATGGAGCCGGTACTCGACCCCCTGGCGGTCGCGCAGGGCAAGTTCCTGGTCTACCACGAAGAGCTTCTTCCGGGAGTCGTAGAGGCGCCCCACGTCGGGCATCCCCCACCCCTGATTGAAGCGTGTGAAGAACGGCTTCTCCCCGTCGATCGGGTAGCGGTAGGCGCTGTTGATCATCAGCGCCTTGGCTGTCGCGGCGTGGGGCTTTCGATCAAACACCGTCCGGCCGAGGGGCAGGTTGCCGAAGGCGCCGTCCGCCCACATCTCCATCATCAGGCCGCAGTGGCCGGCCACGAGCGGGGTCGCGCAACTGGTCCCCCCGAATTCCCCGTAGCCCTTCGGGGAGGAGGCGTTCGCGCAGAACACGTCGCTCGCGAAGTGGACCAGGTCCGGCTTGACGCGGCCGTCCGCCGCCGGCCCTCTCCCTAAGATGGGGCGGTGCTCCTCTCTGCGGAGGCTCCCGCGCGGGTGGACGCCGCCGACGAGAAGGGCGTTCTTCGACCACGAGCCGCACTGGCCGATGCCGCTGCCGGTGGTCTGATTCCCGATCGCCTCGCACATGAGGAGGTCGTACTCCAACACTAGGTCGTCGAGGAGGAGGGCGTAGCCGTCGTAGTGCTTGACATTCTCCCAGCCACCCCAGTTGCTGGAGGAAGAGGACAGCAACACGGCGCGGTGGTCCCGGACGAATCGGTCCACCAGGCCGTAGCGGTCCTCGGAGACGTGATTGAAATTGTCCACCGCGAACAGCAACCCGCCCGCCGGCATGAGGCCCCGAGCCCGGGGGTCGCCGCGTCCTTCGCCGCAGAGGATGCTCGCGACCTCAGTCCCGTGGATCGCGGAGGCTGACCGGCCCGTCCCGACGACCGTGAGCGGGCGGGCCAACAGATCGACGTGGTCTTCGCGAACCCCCCAATCCCAGAAGGCGACGCGGACGCCTAGCCCTTCGTAGCCGCCCCCTTTCTTGACCGCGTCCGCCCCGCACAGCTCGCGGATCTGGGCGAGCGTGATCAAGACCTTCTCGCCCTTCTCACCCTTCGCGGGGACCGGGAGGCCGTTACCGCCCTTGCCGGGGGGCTGGTGCTCGAACGCCCCGAACCGCCGCTCGATGGCGGAGACGGCATCGCACTTGGCCACGGCCGCAAGCTTGTCCAGCGGCACGTTGGCCGCGAGGTAGTACCCCTTGGGACTCTCAAACACCACCTCGCCGCCGCCGTCGCGGACGGCTTGGGCGGCTGCCTTCTTGGTGGCTTCGTCGCGACCGAACAGGTGAACCAGGACGTACCGCCAGCCATCGCGCCTGCGCTCCCGAAACTGCGAACGCATGGTCAGAATGCTGCTCGATTGTGAGATGGGCTCCGGCTCGGGGAAGACGTTCGGGTCGAGTCGGTAGGCCGGGTGGTACGGGCCGACCCAGCGCACCCCGGGAAGACGGCGCACGGCCTCGGCCGCATCCGGTGCGAGCCGCACGACGTAGGCGTCGTCCGGGAGGTAACGAAGGAGGGTCGCCCCGGCCTGCGTAAGTCGGCCCCGGACCTTTTCATCGACGGTCTCGCGGTACTGGACGATCCAGAGCGTTCCGTCCGCCGGTGCGCTCAGCTCCTTCGGAACCTTCGGGGGATCTGTTACGGGATCAAAAGTGCCGAATCGCAGGTGCAGGAGTTTCGCATCCTTCGCTTTCTCCGCTGGCCAGTCGAGGAGCTGCCCGCGGCGGACGTACCAGCCTTCGATGCGGACGGACAGGTGCTGGTCCACCCTGTCCGGGAAGACGGGGGTCCACTTACCGCCCCCGTCCATGCGGCCCTTCTCCCGGCCTGGGCTCCACCCGACGTCGTCGAACCGGGCGTCGCGGGCGTGGACCAGTAAGTGGCTCCCCCACCCGACCGTGTCGGAAGAGATCGGCGTCAAGCCGATCCAGTACTCACCCGGTTTCAGGTCCAGCTTGAGGTCGGAGGCCCGCACCTCGTACACCCCTTCCTTGATCCTGCGCACGGTGACTTCGACCTCCCGGCCTCCCTGCGGATCCGCGTCGGCGGCCGGCAGGTCTCCTTTCTTGGCGAAGACGTTGAGGCGTGCCCGCCGGAGCTTCAGCCACTTCTCGGGCTGGTACGATATGGTGTAGATCGCGAGGCTGTGGACCTTCCACCCGGCCTGGGGAACCGTCACGGATGACAGGCTGTACCCGCGCGTGGTGCTCTTGTTCTTTTCCGACACCAGTTCGCAGTTGTAGCCTATAGACGGATCGCCGGTGGCTATCACCTCTTCAGCGAACTGGACGCGCTCGCACAACACTTCGGGTTGTGCGAGCGGCGCCGCGTCCTTTGCTTTGAGGGGGTCGCCCGCGTGCTTCTGCCCGTTCGGCTTGTTCCCGTCTTTGGCGTCGTCCGGTGAGGCCATCGCCAGCCTTACCCGAGCGGGTTGCTCCCCGGACGTGGCGTCCGCCAAAGGGACCAGGACCACCGTCACGAGGGTCCCGACAAGCACGAGGGCAGCGCCGAGTAGAGTCAGGGTGTGTCGGTACAGATTAGGTTTCATGTCCCCTCCGCGAAGCGGTTTAGTTCAACGGTGAAGCTCAGCAGCGGCGGCCGCGCTCACAGACAGTGAACGCCGAGGAAACCAGGATCGCGGCCGCCGCCTGCTGCAGCGCCTTGTTCGGCGGCGCGTCAACGGACTTTCTCGAGATCAACGAATTCCTTGATCCGGATCACGTAGCCGGTCCTGTCTCTGGCACTATGCTGCGCCACCACCTTCAGGGTGAGCTTGTCCAGGTTGGCGCGATCTGCGGCAAAGCTGACGACGACACGCCCCGGTTGTGACGGTTCCTCCCGCAACGTCGGTGAAGAGAACCGTTTTCACGGCGTCTCAGCCCGGCGCTCCCGACGACGGGCCGGCAGCCTGGCGGGCCGATCCTGCCGACGCCTACGACCGGTCGCGTGGCTTATTTCTTGTCCTTGGGGAGATACGACTTCACGGTCGGTTCGAGCTTCACATTGATGTGGCTGGCAAATTGATACTTTCCCGCCATGTAATCGGGCGAAAGCAAGATGACCCAATCCTTTCCGATGAATTCGTCAGCCGCCGTGGGCGTTCGAGTGGTGATTTCCTTCTTGGCCAATTCGCCCTTGAGAACGCGCTTCACCTGGAACCGAATCAAGACCTCCGGAAGGTCGCCCGGCCTCTTCGGCGGCGCCGGAGCCGAATCCAAGGCAGTTGCCACGACGATGACCTGCGCGTCAGCCACCTGCTTCTCAAACGGAGGCAAGCCCTCCCTCAGGAGACGCGTGTTCCTTGGCGGAGCCTTCACGGCAACATCTTCCGCCTTGTCTGACGAAGGATTTGCGGCCACCTGGGCCGATTCCGCCGGCGAGCTGTTCCGCAGAAACAGCGCGAGACCGCCGAACAAGAGCACGGCAGCCGCGGTGGAAGAAAGCAAGACGTGCATGAAGTATCTCCTTTTCGATGGAGTGGGAATGCAGGACGGTCGAGACAAGTCGCCCTGGCGGCTGCCGAATTGCGCGAGTACCTCCGCGTCGAGCGGTCGCTCGGGCACACTCATCCGCTGGAAGGCGTGAATCGCCTCTTCCAGTAGGTCATGGTTGGGCTGCTGATTTTCGCTCATTGTCTTCTCCTTTGCACCTGGCGCCGCGGTCGAGCATCGCGCTAAGCTGGGTGCGGGCGCGGTGCAGGAGCACGCGCACCTCGCCCGGCGGGATTTCGATGCGGTCACTAATCTGTTGGTGGGAGATCCCTTCAACGCAGCTTAGCCAGAACACCTGGGCCTGTTTGTCGGGCAGTTCGGCTATGCCTTTGCGCACGCGGTCCATGAGTTCCTTGGCGCTGGCGTGCCGAACCGGGCATTCTGCCTCGCTGGTCGGTTCACCCAGGCTGTCGAGGGCGATGACGCGGGCTCGGTCTCGGTAGCGCTGTCGCAGCCGGTCCATCGCCCGGCGCGTCGCCAGACTGATCAAGAAGGAAGCCCAATCGGAAACCGGCTCGCGCTCCGCGAACCGCCAGGCGCCCAGGAACGTTTCCTGGTAGCAGTCCAGAGCGTCGGCGTGGTGGTCGAGCAGCCGGTAAACCGTTCGCCAGACCGTCGCGCCGTGTTCCGCCAAGATGAATGACCAGTCGGTCATGTTGCGTTGCGTTCTCTCCTACCCGTTTAGTCGCTGGCGGGGGCGTCCGCGTTACAACCGAGTTGCGATCCGAACGCGAAAGTCATCTGCCACGGACCGGCACACCTGACTATCCTATCCTATATCAGGGACCAAAGTCGCCGGCTAACCAACGGCTGAAGCTGACCGGGGCCGCCATCCTGGTTTTCCGAGCTTCAACCTCCTAGCAGGCGGCCCCGGCAGCTTAGCCGAGCGTTCGGCCGCCGCCTGCGAGGAGCGGCATAACATGAGCGTCGTCGTGAAAACTGTGGCCGCAGGGTGGGCGGAGCAAACCCAAAAACTGGGGGGCCTTCGCTCGTCGTCCGTGGCGCAAAGTCGCGGCAAGGAATCGACCACGCCTGGCGACGCCCACCTGTCTGCGGAAGCCCGCTCGACCCACCCTACGTTGCTCCCGCCCGCGCGCTCCCTCCGCGCCACCACCGAGCCGGCCTGGGTCAAGCTGCTCTTGAACGTCTTCCACGGCCGCATGCACGGCGGCCGCGCCACCTTCGGCGACCTGTCGCTTCAGGTTCCCGGCTACCCCGACGCGGCCGACCTGCCGGCCAAGGTCTACATGCGTCCGCACGAATTGGAAATCCGCACGTCGCCCAGCGCCGAGCCGTCTTTCCCCGCCCGCGTCCGCCGCATCAACTCCGCGAGACCCACGGCGCGTGTTTTCTTGCTGGCCGACGACGACCGCGAAGTGACGGTCGACCTGCCCGCTGAGCGCCTGCGCGAATTAGATCTGCGCGAAGCGATGGACGTTTACGTGTTCCCCAAGACCGCCCGCGTGTTTGTGCCCGACTACTCGATCTAGCCCATCCTCCAGAACCGCCCCGAAAGGCGGTGCCGCCATGACACGGATGGTTGAGCCTGGCT
>JACOUI010000264.1 GCA_016177915.1 Planctomycetia bacterium | reverse complement strand
GAGGGTTGGGGTGGGGGGTTGCGGGCGCATGAAGCGCCGCGCGGGAGTTTCCGCCGGTGCACGACGCAAGGTCCGTAGGCCTATGAGTGTTGACATCGCCGCACGAGTGGCGAAGCTAGAAAGGCAAGGAAATGCCATTCTTCTAACCTCTCAGTCACGGTTCCCGCCATGAGCCGAATCATCGCCCTGTTTGTGGTTCTTCTGCCGGCCGTCGTGCTGGCCGATGGGAAAAGCTCCGCCCCGCCGCCGGGCCTGCGGGAAAACAACCCCGACGCCCAGGCCCTTGTCGGGGCGCGGCTGGTCGTTGCGCCAGGAAAGGTCATCGATCGCGGGACGCTCGTGATCCGGCAGGGGATCATCGTCGCCGCCGGACCGGAAACCGAGGTGGCGGTGCCCGACGACGCCCGCCGCTGGGACCTGTCCGGCCGGACGATCTATCCGGGCTTCATCGACCTTCTGAGCGAGATTGACGCCGCCGGCGCATCGCTGGGCGGGGCCGCCTACTGGAACACGCAGATCGCGCCGCAGGTGCGGGCCGACCGGCTCGTCACCCTGAACCGCGACCTCAATCGCAAGCTGCGCAGCCAGGGCATCGCGGCCCGCGTGGCGGCGCCGAGCGGCCGGTTGATGGACGGCACGAGCGCGCTCGTGACCACCGGCGACGACGAGCTGTCGCGGTCACTTCTCAAGGAACAAGTGGCGTTGCACCTGCGCCTCTCGCCGCGATCCGTCGGGCGCGACGAATACCCCAACTCGCCGATGGGCGCCCTGTCCCTGATGCGGCAGGTCTTTTATGACGCCCAGTGGTATCGCCAGGTTTGGGACGCCTACGAAGCGCACCCCGGCTTGCCGCGGCCCGAGCGGAACGACGCCCTGGCCGCCGTCCAGCCGTTCCTCGCCGACAATGGCCCCAGCGGCGGCCGCGGCGGCGGGCTCGTCGTCATCGACGCGCCCGACGAACTCTATTTCCTGCGGGCCGATCAGGTCGGGCGCGAATTCGGGCTGAAGGTGCTGATTCGCGGCTCGGGCCGGGAGTACCGGCGGCTCGACGCCATCAAGGCGACCGGCCGGAGCGTGATTGTGCCGGTGAATTTTCCCAAGGCGCCGCACGTGAAAACGCCGGAGACGGCGCGTCGGGCATCGCTGGAGAGCCTCTTGCACTGGGACCTGGCGCCGGAAAACCCCGGCCGGCTCGCCAAGGCCGGCGTGCGCATCGCGCTCACCTCGCACGGCCTGCCCGACGCCGGCGAATTTCTTGGCAAGCTGCGCCAGGCGGTGAAGCGCGGCCTGACGGAAGACGCGGCCCTCGCTGCGCTCACGACCGCCCCGGCCGAGATCGTCGGGATGGAGAGCCGCCTGGGAACGCTCGAAGTCGGCAAGTCCGCCAGCCTGATCGTGGCCGACGGTCCGCTCTTTGAGGACAAGACGAAGATCGTGGAGACGTGGGTCGACGGCCGGCGGTATGAAATCGTCACGTCGCCGGCGATCGACGTCCGCGGCATCTGGCAAGTGACGGTCGTCCGCGCCGACGGCACGAGCGAAACGCTTTCGCTGGGCCTGCGCGGCGAGCCGGGCAGCCTGGCCGGGACCTTGTCCAAGGGCGACAAGAAGGCCGACCTGGCGGAACCAACCCTCGAGGGCGCGAAGCTGCAATTCCGCGTCACGGCCGACGAAATCCTGGGCAAGGGCGTCTCGCGGCTGAGCGCGAACGTCACGCTCGGCCCGGATGGCGATACGATGCTGGGGCGGATTGCCCTGGCCGAGGGGGGCGAGTGGCCGCTGGCCGCCCGGCGCACCGCCGATCTTGCGCCGGCGGAATCGCCCACGGACCCTGAGCCGGAAGCGAAGGCGCCGCCCAAGACCGAAATCGCGGAGGCCCTGTTCCCCGTCAACTATCCGCTGGGCGCTTTCGGCCGCCCGGAGATGCCCGAGCAGCAAAGGCTCGTGCTTTTCAAGAACGCGACGGTCTGGACCTCCGGCCCCCAGGGCACCCTGAAAAACGCCTCCGTTCTGGTGGCGTCGGGCAAGATCCGCGCCGTCGGCCAGGAGATCGAGGCGCCCGAGGGCGCCGTCGTGATCGACCTTTCGGGCAAGCACCTGACGCCGGGGCTGATCGACTGTCACTCGCACATCGCCACCGACGGCGGCATCAACGAGACCGGGCAGACGATCACGGCCGAGGTCCGCATCGGCGATTTCGTGGATTGCGACGACGTGAACATTTACCGGCAGCTTGCCGGCGGCGTGACGGCGGCGAACGTGCTGCACGGCTCGGCCAACACCATCGGCGGCCAGAACCAGGTCATCAAGATGCGCTGGGGCGCTCTGCCGGAGGAGATCAAGTTCGCCCAGGCGCCGCAGGGGATCAAGTTCGCGCTCGGGGAGAACGTCAAGCAAAGCAACTGGGGCGACAAGTTCAACACACGCTATCCGCAAACGCGGATGGGCGTCGAGCAGCTTGTGCCGAACGCCTTCGAGGCGGCGCTGGCCTACGGCCGGCGGTGGGAGGAGTGGGAAAAGACGAAGGCCGGCCTGCCGCCGCGCGTGGACCTGGAGCTGCAAACGATTCTCGAGATTCTGCAAGGCAAGCGGCTGATCCACTGCCATTCGTACCGGCAGGACGAGATCGTGGCGCTGATCCGCACGTGCGAGCGCTACCAGGTGCGGATCGGGACGCTGCAGCACATTTTGGAAGGCTACAAGATCGCCGACATCATCGCCCGGCACGGGGCCGGCGGATCGAGCTTCTCCGACTGGTGGGCCTACAAGTTCGAGGTCCTCGACGCGATTCCCTACAACGGGGCGCTGATGCATAGCGCCGGCGTCGTCGTGTCGTTCAACTCCGACGACGCCGAGCTGGCCCGCCGCCTCAACACCGAGGCCGCCAAGGCCGTCAAGTACGGCGGCGTCTCGGAAGTCGAGGCCCTCAAGTTCGTCACGCTCAACCCGGCAAGGCAGCTTCGCATCGACGGCTACGTCGGCTCGATCGAGCCTGGAAAAGACGCCGACCTGGCCGTGTGGAGCGCGCCGCCGCTTTCGTCGCGCGCCGTCTGCGAGCAATCGTGGGTCGACGGCCGCAAGCTCTTCGACCGGCAGGAGGACATCGCGGCCAGGCCCAATCGCGAGTCCATGCGCGCCGCCCTGATCCAGCGCATCCTCGCCACCAACGCCCCCATGGCCGAGCCGGGCGAGCCGATCTCGCGCCGGCTCCTCTGGCCGCGCGAAGACCTGTACTGCGGCCACCACGATCACGGGGACGAAGAGGGGCGCGAGCAGTACCAGCAGTAGTTCCGCAAATCCAAAATCAAAAATCTAAAATCGAAAATCCGTCGGTGAAGCTCGCTTGCCAATGAGAACAGCGAATTTGCCGGCAATGAAGGTGCAACATGAAACAGATCCAGCGGACCTTGGCACTCGCGGCGGCGGCCTTGCTGCTTTGTGCGAGCACGGCGCGCGGAAACCCCATCCCCGGCAAGCCGCAGAACCACCCGGTCGCCCTGGTCGGCGGGACGATCCATCCCGTCGACGGCCCGGACATTCCCGAGGGCACGCTCCTTTTCGTGAAGGGAAAAATCGCCGCCCTGGGCAAGGACGTGAAACTCCCCGAAGACGTCCACGTCATCGACGTGAAGGGCAAGCACGTCTATCCGGGCCTCATCGACCCGGACACGGAGCTGGGGCTGGTGGAGATTCCCTCGGTGCGGGCGACGCGCGACTTCGAGGAAGTCGGGGCGATCAACCCCAACGTGAAGGCGATCGTCTCCGTGAATCCCGAAAGCGAATTGATCCCGGTCGGCCGGTCGGGAGGCGTTCTGACGGCGCTGACGGCGCCCCGGGGCGGCGCCATCTCCGGCCTGTCGGCGGTCATTTCGCTCGACGGCTGGACCTGGGAGGAAATGGCCGTGCTGCCTGTGGCGGGATTGCACGTCCGCTGGCCGTTCCGCGGCGACGACGCCAAGGCGATCGAGGATGCCTTCGCCACGGCCCGAGCTTATCAGGCCGCGCGGCAAGCCAATGGCGAAAACGGCGCAGCCGCCGCGGCCTTCGACTCGCGCTGGGAGGCGATGCTCCCCGTCCTCAAGCGCGAGCTCCCGGTGCTGATCTCGGCCGAGGAGATCGGGCAGATCGAGTCGGCGGTGGCCTTTGCCGTGCGGCAGGAGGTGCGGGCGATCATCGTCGGCGGCTACGACGTGCCGCTCTGCGCTCCGCTTTTGAAGAAGCACGACATCCCGGTCATTTTGGCCGGCGTCCACCGGCTGCCGCTGCGGCGCGACGACGACTACGACGCGGCCTTCACGGTGGCGGCGAAGCTGCACGCGGCGGGCGTCAAGTTCTGCCTCTCGTCGAGCGACCGCGGCAACGCCAACGTCCGCAACCTGCCCCACCACGCGGCGACGGCCGTGGCCTACGGCCTGCCGCCGGAGGAGGGCCTGAAGGCCATCACGCTTTCGGCGGCGGAAATCCTGGGCGTGGGCGACCGGCTCGGCTCCTTGACCGTGGGCAAGGACGCGACGCTGATCGTCGCCGACGGCGACATCCTGGAGCTTTCGACGCACGTCGAGCAGGCCTTCATCCAGGGGAAGCCCGTGGACCTCTCGGACCGGCAGAAGACGCTGTACGAGAAGTACCAGGAGAAGTACCGGCGGCTGGAGAAGTAGCGATCGCGATTGCGGGTCCCGCCGTTGGCTGCTGAGGAAGCACTTTCGACACGACACGCCATAATTGGATTTACCCGCCTCGCCGAACGCCTGCCAGCGCGATATAGTTTGATGCAGCAGGCGTGCAGGACCGCCACGCTCCAATCGACTTCGTCAGGGTGCCAACGTGACGCGCGAACAAAAGACCGTCCCGATTCAGCACCACTACCCCCAAGAACTGCAATCCTCGTTTGCAAACCACTTCGTTGTTCAGCACAGCCCGGCGGGTGAATTTCACGTCTCATTTTTCGAGATCGTGCCGCCACTTTTGCTTTCGCAACCTGAGGCGCCTCGCAAGGCCTCCGGCGAAGTCAACCATGTCGATGCCAACTGCGTCGCTCGGCTCGTGCTCGCGAGGAAACGAGTTGAAGAGCTGATCATCGTTCTTTCCGAGAGCCTTCAGAGGTTTCAGTACCCGACAGGCGCATCGAACGGTGCAGGAGCATCGCAAGGCGACGAGGGCTAGGCCAATGGCGAGAGTGAGGATCGCATCCATCACCAGTCCGGCGTCGTCCAATTGGCCGATCTGTCCAAGGTCACTCTCGGCCGGCGAACTCGCACAGGTCCTGGCGCGAGCGCGCCAGGGCAATGGTGAACGCACGGTTCACACCTGGTCCTTCGCAGGTTTCGCAACGACGTGTTTGTCGGCGTTCGGTCTGGCCGAGGTTGAGAGCGATGATGCCGAGGCTTGGGAAACCGTTGAACGCATTGCACCGACGAACGCCGAGCTGCGCAGTGCGGTTCCGCGGTTCCCGCCCCCCCCGGAATGGCTTGAAGAAAAGCCGCAACCGTACTGACCCACGCCACGAAGGTGTGCCGTGCTTCAGCGGGGCGAGATCGTCGTCATCAAGGTCTCCGATCCCAGCGGAGCGAACCCGAAATCACGGCCGGTCGTGATTGTGTCTGCGCCCGAACCCAACGCGTCAAACCTCCAATATGTCGGCGTCGCGATTTCAACGAGCATTGAGAACCCATGCCCTGAACATCATGTGCCTCTGCCATGGCACGCAAAAGGTCGAGCTCGCACAGGTTTGACGAGGCCATGCGTCGCCAAGTGTGATTGGCGCGTCTTCGTCGACCCGGCAGACGTGGAAAGGTCGATTGGCACCGTGCCGGGTCACGTGATGCTGAAGATCATTGAGGAGATTCGAAGGCTCGATGTCTGATCGATACCACCGCCCTCCTCGCGTTGGATTCAACTGCCCGCGACTCCATTCCGATGCGCCGAACGTGGCTGCTCATTGCGCGTTTTCTAGCCGTCGTGGCGATGATCGCACTCGACTGCGTGCTCCTCCGTCGCTCCGCGCCTGTTGCGGCCATTCAGCCGCAGCCGTCGCGGCGCACGTTCGCAGACACACGAGACGATGTCCACTTGTGGTTGTACCGCCGCGGCCTCGTGGATCGGCCGCCGGGTCGGCTGACGGTCCTCATCGATTACGAGTATTCGTCCCTGCAACTCGACGCCGCGTTCACCGAAATCGAATTCGACGCGCCGGCGAAGTAATGTCATGCGTCTCTGGCTATTGGCACTGTTCTTTCTAGTCGTCGCGATGATCGCGCTCGACTGCCTGTTCTTCAATCGCGCTGCGCCTGTCGCGTCCGTGCCGCCGACCCGGGACACACTCCGAAACGTCCAGGACAACGTCCGCGACTGGTTGTACGAACAGGGTTATCCGACGCAGCCTTCGCAGGGCTACTTTCTGCGCTTGCTCGAAGTGAGCACCGGCGAAAAATGGGAATACGTCAATGACATCGATGGCAAGAATCCACCCGTGTCTGGCGTCCGGTAAATCGGCCTACCTCCGTTCCTTGCCCCTCCGCAGTTGGGCCCCTAGAATCTGCGGATGGCCCCCGCGCGCCCCCTCCCTCCTCTCGCGCAGGATGCTCCATGACACGGAAGGTGATCCTCAGCGTCGATCCGGGGATTGACGATGCTCTGGCGATTTGCCTGGCGCTTTTCGATCCGCGCATCGACGTCGTGGCCGTCACCGCCGTCGGCGGCAACGTCACCGCCGAGCAGGCGACGAAGAACGTCGAGACGATCGTCCAGTTGCTCGACCCGCCGCGCTTGCCGCGCCTGGGGGCGGCGATTCATCCGGACCCCGGGCGGCCGGAGCTGGCAGCCTCGATTTTCGGCAACGACGGCCTGGGCAACTCCGATTTCCGCCACGTCGAGCTGCACAACCGCCGCCCCGCCGACAAGGTCATCGCCGACGAAGTCCGCGCCACCGACGAGCCGGTCACGATCGTCTCGCTCGGCCCGCTCACGACCATCGCCGCGGCCCTGCTGCGCGATGCGGAGCTGGTTACTCGCGTCAGCCGCCTCGTCATCATGGGCGGGACGGTCCGTGCTCCCGGCAACGTCACGCCCGCCGCGGAGTTCAATTTCTACTGCGACCCGAAGTCGGCCCGCACGGTCTTTCGCGCGCCGATCCCCAAGACGCTGATCCCGCTCGACGTGACGACGCAGGTGTCGTTCACGTTCTCGCTCTTGGACCTGTTGCCGCCGGAGACGACCCGCGCCGGCCGGTTCTTGCGCAAGGTGCTGCCGTTCCTCTTCCGCTCCTACCGCGAGCGGCTGGGGCTGGAGGGCATTCATTTGCACGACGCCGTGGCGCTCGCCGCCGTCGCCCACCCTGAGCTGTTCCAGACCGAGGAAATGGCCGGCGACGTCGAGGACCTCGGCCGGCTGACGACCGGCGCCACCGTGTTCGACCAGCGGCCCAACAGGGACTGGCCGAAAAACATGGAGGTCGCCACGGCCGTCGACGCGGCCGCCGTGCGCGATTACGTGCTGCGCGGGATCAGCGAGGCGGGAAAGGGCGGATAGGTTGCGCTTTACCTCCGCCGAAACGCGACATACACTGGGCGCAGAACCGCTGCGGCGTTTAGCGCGCTTCCACGGCGCCCCCATGCCCCAAACCAACGCGATGTTTCGAGCCGCCTTCCTTGTCCTGCTCGTAGCATTCATATTCGCCCAAGCCGCCCGGGCCCGCGATACGAATAGCGCAGATCGCGCCGCGCAGCTCGTGAAGCAGCTCGGCGACGCCAGCTTCCTGCAGCGCGAAAAGGCCGCCGCCGAGCTGGCGCGCCTGGGCGGCGCGGCGCGGAAGGCCGTCGAGGAGGGCCTGGCCAGCAAGGACCCCGAAGTCCGCGAGCGCTGCCGCGCCCTGGCCGACCACATCGAAAAGCGCGATTACCTGGCCCGGCTCGACGCGCTCGAGCAGGACATCCACAACGACAAAGATCCCAATGTCCCCGGCTGGAAGCAATTCAAGGACTGGTTCGGCGACGACCGCGCTTTGCGCGGCGTTTTCGCCGGCATGCACCGGGCCGAGCCGGAGCTGATGCGCCGCCTCGACGGCCCCCCCGAAGCGCTGACGGAGATGATCGAATCGCGCGCCGCAGAGCTCTCCAGCGACCGCCAGGTCCGCAGCATCTCCTTTCAGACCACGACGGCCCTGCTCTTTGCCAGCCTGCAAAAGGACGCCAAGCCCAGCGCCGACGCGCTCGGCTATCTGCAAGGGTTCGTCAACGACCGCGAATTCCGCGCGAACTGGGCCTCCGGCGAACGCGGCGAGTTCCTGGGCCGCGTGCTCGCCCGCTGGATCGGCCACACGGCCGACACGGCGCCCCCCGGCCCCGCGGTGTACATTGCCCTGAGCTACGGCCTGAAGGAAGGCGTCAAGCCGGCGCTCAAGCTGATCGACCAACCGGCCGGGCAGCCGAGCTACCTCTGCTATGCGGCCCTGTGCGTGGCCCGGTTCGGCGACAAGTCGCACCTCGCGGCGATCGAGGGCCTCTTGCAGCACGAAGGATCCGTCGCCTTCGGCACCGTCAACGGGCAGGTCAACGTCCAGGTCCGCGACGTGGCCCTGGCGGCCCTCGTGCAGTTGACCGGCCAGAAGCTCGACGCCTACGGCTTCGAGAAGCCCGAGAAGGACTCGGCCACGCTCTACAAGCTCCCATCGCTTCTGCTCTCCGACACGGCCCGCGATGCCGCCCTCACGAAGTGGCGCGACTGGCGGGAGAAGAATCCCTAGGCGGTGGCTTCCAAGCGGCTTGGGAGTGCGGCGACTTGGCACCGCTTTAGCTCCCAGGAGAACCCCGGCGGCGGCGGGGATGATGCAGCAGCGCAGCTCGCCCGACTGCATCCGCTGCCGGAATTCGCGGCGGGTGAGTTTGCCCAGAAGGATTGCCGGTTCGGCCATAATGTTGTGTCCGCTGGGTGAGAGGGGTCTGGTGTCGGCCTCCAATTTGGCGAGTCGGCGGGAGGTTGCAAGGGCCTTTTGGAGTGCGGCGACCGGTCGCTACTTTCGCCGGCGGTTTCGCACTGCAATACTATGCGCCGACGGTCTTTGGGCGGGCGAGCCGTTCACAAAGTTGGAGGCGCAACCGTGGACCTTCCTCCGATTTGCATTTTCTCGCGGCGCATCGACCCGCGTGGCGTGGCGCAACTGCTGAGGTCGCTGGGGGGCGATTTTCAAATGACAGGACCTGAGGACGACTGGCAGGAAATCGAAGTGCAGGTTCCGTCGGGATTTCTGCGTCGGCCCAAGCCGCTCAAGTTCAGCCACGACGCGCAATACTACGACGGGCCCCGCTGGCCGCGCCAGATGCTGGGCATGCAAGGGTATTTTTCGCAGTTCCCCGACTCGCCGCGGAAGGCCGACGCCTTGCGGCTTATCGCCACGTTCCGGTTTTCGATCAGCGTGCTGCAGTACGACCTGGACATCCACACCGCCGATCCACGCCTGCAGGTCGTCTTTGCCGTTTGCCGCCATCTCGACGGCGTGTTTTTTCTTCCCGGGTCGCTGTACGACGCGTCGGGCAAGATCATCATCGACTGCCACGGGAACTCCGAGCCGGAAGCGAGGTTGCCGCAGATGCCCGCCGTTCCCGATACCCCGGCGGACCAAGAGGATGCTGCAACGGAACCGGCGGACGAGGAAGAGCTGGCGCCACCGACGCCCCTGCGCGTCATGCGGCGGGCCATGGTGCTGGCCGCCGTGTCCAACCGGGCGCTGATCGAAAACGAGGCCGAAAAGTTTGACGATCCCGACGGCACGCGCGAGCGAATGCTGGCCTGGATTGAGGAGCTGGAATTGGGCGACGAATTGGAGCCGGAGGAGTGGAAAGTCCTGCAGCGCCCCGTAGGCACGCTCGACCAACAGGCCATGATCAACGCCATGTGGCGCGTGGAGGGTCTGGGCGTGCTGGCCTGGGCGCTTCGGCTTTACGAATTGCCGCCCTACGACCAGCTTGTCTCGCCGCCGGATCTCTACGATGCGCTGGGCCTGATGTCCAGCGAGGCGGGCGCGTCGCTGCTCGCGTCCCCTGAACTGCGATCGCAAGACGAGCTGAATGAGATGAACGCCCATTTCCTGGCGTTCCACTGGCGACTGAGGAACTTTTCGATCCGCCCCGAGCCGATGGACTTTGTTCAGTTCTCGAAGGATTGCTGGTTCGGCGGATTCGACGTGTCGCGCTTTCGGGTCATCGCCGGCGACCTGGCGATTGGCGACGCGGCGATTGCAGAGGCGCCGGAAGAGGCCGTCGAGAGGGCACACAGCACCGCCATGGAGCGGCACCTGGCGATCAACTGGCTGTCGGGCTATAGCGAGTTGTATTCGGAGACGGACACGTCGACTTGACGGCTCACGCAACGTCCTGCCGTCGCTGCGACAGATCGGCCGCGTGCTTCTGGATCGCAGCCAGCAGCTTCTCGTCCTCGAGGTCCCACAGCGTTTCGTTCCACGGGCCCTCGGCCAGGAACGCCAGGTTCGCGATCAACTGACCGAATCGCACATCCGGCGCAAGCTCGCTGAGGCGACGCAACTGCGTGAGGATTTCCTGTCGCACGGGATCGATCATGGGAGCAAGTCTCCGATCTTTGGAAGTTGCCTGCAAGGGCGACGCAACCTCCCGATGATTTCCACGCGAACCAGCTTTCCCGGCGCGAGTTTGGCCATTCGCGTGGCACGTGTTACACCGTTTGCAATCACGAGCACGCCGTCAAAGGCCTCATGAACCCAGATGGCAGGCATGCCTGCGTCTGCGGCGCCAAAACGAGCGATCTGCCTGTGCAGCTTGCTCGGGTCGGCACCCGTGCGTCGAGACGACGGGACCCTAAGCTCGCGCGGATCAACGTCCAAATACGTGGATGCCACACGATGTATTTTACCATGCCATGCCGTGACGGGAGAGTCATCCATCAACAGCGCCTTCGTTTTCTCGGCTCGTGCGATTACTTCCTCCCCTTGCCGGTTTCCGCGCGTCCGGGGCACAATGAGCGTCCCAACGAACGAGGCCGAGGCCGAACCACGCCCTGGCCTCGGCTGTCGATCCGAAAGTCCGATGTCACGGCCTCGTACATCCGACCGCATGAATGCGGCCACTACCAACGGGGGACCGCCTGAAGGCGGGACTCCAACGGAATGCGGTCACTGCGAACACTCAGGAGAGCCCTGTGCGCTGGAGCCAGACCCTCATCCCCACCATGAAGGAATCGCCCGAGGGGGCCGAGATTCCCAGCCACGTCCTCATGCTCCGCGCCGGACTCATCCACCAGGTCATGGCCGGCGCTTACAACTACCTCCCGCTCGGCTTGCGGGCATTGAAAAAAGCCGAACGGATCGTGCGCGAGGAAATGGACCGGGCCGGCGCGATCGAAGTCCTCATGCCCGCGATCACACCCCTTTCGCTGTGGGAGCGCACCGGGCGCGTGACGGCCTTCGGCAACGTGCTGATCCAGTTCAAGGTGAGTCGGGCCGGGAAGCACGTGCCCATGGCCCTGGGTCCCACGCACGAGGAGGTCGTCACCGATCTCGTCTCGCGATTCGTCTCCAGCTACCGCCAGTTGCCGATCACGCTCTACCAGATTCAGACGAAGTTCCGCAACGAAGAGCGGCCGCGGTTCGGCGTGTTGCGGACAAGTGAGTTCCTGATGAAGGACGCCTACAGCTTCGATGCGTCCGTCGAGGGCCTCTCGGCAAGCTATCAAAAAATGTACGACGCCTACTGCCGCGTCTTTTCGCGCGCCGGACTGGCGTACCTGGCCGTCGAGGCCGAGAGCGGGCCGATCGGCGGCGACGCCAGCCACGAGTTCATGGTCCTGGCCGACAACGGCGAGGACGTCGTCGTCCACTGCGCTTCGTGCGGCTACGCGGCCAACCTGGAACGGGCCGAGACGGGCAAACGCGGCGGCAGAAAGTCGGGAGAGGCGGCGCAGGCCCTCACGCTCGTCGACACGCCCCAGGTAGGAAGCATCGAGCAGGTGAGCAAGCTCTTGCACTGTAAGCCCGAGCAGATGGTCAAGACGCTCATTTACCTGGCCGACGGGCAGCCGCTGGCCGTCCTGGTGCGCGGCGACCACGACGTGAACGAGAACAAGGTCCGCCGGGCCGTCGGGGCCAAGCAGCTCGAGCTGGCCCCGGTCGACGTGATCGAGAAGGTCACGAAGGCCCCCGTCGGTTTCGCCGGGCCGGTCGGGCTTTCCGTTCCGCTGTGGGCCGATCACGACCTGGCCGCGATGGCCAACATGATCGTCGGCGCCAACCAGGCCGACAAGCATTACACCGGCTGCAACTTGGGCCGCGATTTCGCCCCCGCCGTCGAGCACTTTGCCGACGTGCGCAACGCCGCCGACGGCGACCCCTGTCCCCGCTGCTCGGGCAAGGTCGATTTGCGGCACGCGATCGAGGTGGGGCACGTCTTCAAGCTGGGCACGAAATACTCGACCGCCCTGGGGGCGAAGTTCCTCGACGACAAGGAGCAGCAGCACGACGTCATCATGGGCTGCTACGGCATTGGCGTGAACCGCATCTTGGCGGCGCTGATCGAGACGAGCCACGACGAAAACGGCATCCGCTGGCCGATGTCGCTGGCGCCCTACGAGGTGATCCTCTCGCCGCTCAACGTCGCCCAGGAGGACGTGATGCAGGCCGCAACGAAGCTCTACGACGAGCTTTTGGCCGAGGGGATCGACGTTTTGCTGGACGACCGCGACCAGCGGCCGGGCGTGAAGTTCAAGGACGCGGACCTGATCGGCATCCCGCTGCGCGTCGTGGTCGGCGGCCGCAGCCTGAAGGACGGCAACCTGGAGATCAAGTGGCGGCACGAGGGGCAGGCGAGCCACCTGCCGCTTGCGGGCGCGGCGCGGAAGATCGCAGAGATGGTGACGGCGGAACGGAAGAAGTACGTGTGACGATCGGTACCGCCGGAATTCAAGTCCGCGAAGTGCTATAATTCTGCGAAGGCACTGGCCTCTCGTTTCGTCAAAAAGGCCGTCTCCCGCCAACGATCGCGCATGAAGATCTTCGTCGAAAACGTCCGGAGCTTCGTGAAGCCGCAGGAAGTCGAGCTGCGGCCGCTGAATCTATTGGTGGGCGAGAATAGCTCGGGGAAGACGACGTTTTTGGCCGTCACGTCGTGCGTCTTGCAGAAGCGGTTTCCGTGGCGGGTGAAGTTCCACGACCCTCCGTATTTCCTCGGGGAATTCGACACGATCGTCTCGGCGTCCGGGACGCATGCGCGCTCCTTCTCCATCGGCTGTTCGGTCGACAACTTCGAAGTCGATCGCCTGGACGTGGTCTTCAAGGACGACTTCCTGCGTCCGAAGCCGGCGGAATTCCATTGGTATGCGCACGGTCGCCAATACCGCGTGCTGCTTCCCGCCGACAAGAAGCGCGGATTTGTCGAGCTGAATGGACGGCAAGGCTCCCGTCAGCAGTTGTGCACGCTCAAGAGAAAGGACACCGGGGGCTTCGAGGGCGGTGACTGGCTCCGGGACTTTTCGCATGGTGACAAATCGGAATACTTGCTAAAAGACGTGCTTCGAGGCGAGGACTTTCCAGCGCGAACGCAGGCCATTTCCGTCGGGCCGATTCGTTCGCGTCCGCGACGCATCTACGGCGATGAGGAGTCCGCCGAAGTCGCGGAACATGACGACACGCCCTTTGTCCTTGCGCACTTTCTGCTTGCCAAGGCGTCGCCCCGCGATGCAGAAGAACTTGGCAAGTGGATTCGACGATTCGGCAAGGAGGCGGCGCTGTTTGCGGACGTCGACGTCGTCGGCTTTCGTCGCGCACGCGGTGGCCCCTTCGAGTTGCAGATTGCAGTCCCCGGCGGCCGGCGAAACGTGGTGGATGTCGGCTACGGCGTCAGCCAGGTGCTCGGCGTCATCGTCAAGAGCGTGATGGGCTACGAGCACCATCGGGTGATGCTCATTCAGCAGCCGGAGGTTCACCTCCATCCGCGCGCACAGTCGGCCCTGGGGACGTTTTTTTCCGAAGTTGCCGCCAAGGGCAAGCGAACATTTTTGGTCGAAACGCACAGCGATTACCTCGTCGACCGCGTGCGCCAGGAAATCGCCAGGGGGACGATTGAGGCAAAGGACGTTCAGATCCTTTACTTCGACAAGCCCAAGGCCGAGACGACGATCCATACGATCACGCTGGACCGGTACGGCAACGTCGAGAATCCGCCCCGCAGCTACCGCAGCTTCTTCCTACAAGAGGAAACAAATCTGTTGACGCGCACTGGTGACTGATGTGTTTGATTGTCGATCCCAGTGTGCTCGGGCGCGTGTTGCCGGCGCCGCCAGGCAACCCGCATTCGGAATTCGAGCCCGTCCACACAGCCCTCCTTCGCAAGACGGCACGGGCAATTTACGGCGGAAAGAAGCTCACGCAAGAGTATCGGAACGCGTTGGGGCCTCGCCTGGCGCAGTACGACCGCGCCGGCATCTTCCAGCAATGGCCGCATCCAGAGGTCGATGCCGAGCAGGTCCGGTTGGAGGCCCAGCGCAGGTGTGTGTCCAACGACGTGCACATTATCGCCTTGGCACGCGTATCCGGTGTTCGGCTGCTCTGTAGCGATGACAACGGTCTGATCCACGACTTCAAAAACCGCGAAATCCTCGATCAACCGCGCAACGTGTTCCGAAAGCGGTCGCACAAGCATTTGATTCACCGCCATTGCCGGCACTGACGATTGACGGGGTCGATTCAACGGAAAGCTCAACGGTGTCCCAATTGCCCTCGCAAGTGCGTCCTCGCCGTCACGCCCTCCCCGTCGATCAAGAAAGTCGCCGCGCCGTCCTCGGCCGTGTGCAGCACCCGCGCTCCCGCCTTGGTGTAGGCCGCCGCCACGCCCCGGCTGTCGCTGGCGCGGGCGCCGCTGATCACCACCCACTCGGGCTTGCTCCAGGCGGCCAAGCCCGGCGCGTCGCTGCGGGCGCTGCCGTGGTGCGGCGCCAAGATCACGTCGCAGTCGATCGCCTCGCTCTTGAGCAGCTTTTCCAGGCCCGGCGTCTCCAGGTCGCCCGTCAGCAGGATTCTCTTTTCCTGATATTCGATGAGCAGCACGATGCTGTTGGCGTTGTCAGTGCCGGGCGAACCCTCCCGCGGAGGGTGCAGCACGAGGGCGCGGCAACCCTCGGCGATGGGCAGCTCCTGGCCGCTCCAGGTCAGCGGCCTGCGCACGCCTTGCTCGCTGATCGCCCCGGCCAGCAGAGCGAGCGGCCGCGAATACCTGGCGAACATCTGTGGCGACACGTAGACCTCGCCGACGGAGAACTGCGACAACAGCTTCGGCACGCCGTTGTAGTGGTCCAAGTCGGCGTGCGAAATGACGACCGAGTCGATCCGCGTGATGCCGCAGTGCCAGAGGTAGCTCGCCGCGGCCCGCGCCGCCCCCTCGGGCGAGCCGAGCCTTCCCGCGTCGTAAAGCAGCACTTTCCCGTCGGGAAACCGCACGACGACGCTGCACCCGTGGCCGACGGAAAGGAACGTGCACTCGAGCTTGTCATCCGGGCGGTTGACGAGCGACGACCAGCCGTAGGATGCAACCGCCCACGCCGCCAAGAGCGCGACGCCCCGCCAGGCCGGCACGCGCATCACCGGCAGCGCCGCCCAGGCAACGAGGCCGACATAGAGTGCGATCGTCCAACCCCAGCCCGGCCCGGCCACCCAAAAGTGGCTGCCCGGTACGCTCGCCGCCACGTCCACCGCCCAATCGGTGAACCACAAGCAACTGTTGCAAACCCAGGCAAACGGCGTCGCCAACACCGGCGAAATCGGTCCCAGCAGCATCACCGCAAACCCCGACAAGAGCGCGACCGCGATCGGCGCGGAGATGATCGGGCTGACCAGGATCGCCACGGGCGAGACAACGTGGAAGTGCGCGACCGTGAGCGGCAACACGCAGAGCCACACGATCGTTGTCGTGGCCGTCGTCCTCCACAGCCAGCGCGCGCACCAGCGGGCGGCCTTCGCCGGCCACGGCCGCGTGCGGGCGACGAGCCGGTCGAGGGTGTCCATCTCCTGCCACCGCGCAAAGTGCGGTCCCATGAAGGCCAGCGCCGCGACGGCCAGGAACGAAAGCTGCGTCCCGGCCCGAAACAGGTCGGCGGGGTTCAGGACCAGAACGATGAGTCCGGCCGCGCCCAGGCCATTGAACGCCGAAGCCGGCCGGCCCGCGTACATCGCCAGGCACACCATGAGCACGAGCACCATCGCGCGGACGGCCGAGGGCGGCGAATCGGTGAGCAGCGTGTAGAGCACCGTCGCGCCCGCCACGCACAAGAGCGCCGCTCCGCGCGGCAAGAGCCCGGCCCTGAGGCCGACGAAAAGCGCCCCGGCCAGGATCGCCACGTGCAGGCCGGAGATCGCCAGGAAGTGGATCGTGGCTGTGTGAAAGAACGCCTCGGAGCGCGAGGCTTCAAGCTGCCCGCGGTCGCCGAGGAGAAGCGCCGCGGCGAAGCCGGAGCGCTCGGGGTCGATGTGCCGCCAAAGCTGCTCGTTGCCCTTGCGGCGCACTTCGTCGAGCCAGGCCCGAACGTCCCAGGCCGACCCGCGCGAGAGCACCTTCACCGAGTCGGCAAAGTCCGCCCGCAGGAAAACGCGCCGCCGGTCGCTTCGGGCGTGGGCGGCGAAATCGATCTCGCCGGGATTTCCGGCCGGGCGGATCCGGCCGAGCTGGCCGAAGACGAGAAGTTCGTCGCCGGCGGCGATGTCCGGCAGCGGGCCCTCGACGAGGAGCGAAGTGTCGCCGGAAATCGTGCGCCAGTCCGCCACGTCGCGAATCGCGGTGAATTCGACCTCGAGGCGCGTCTGCTCGCCGCGCTGCATGGCGCGCAAGGGATCGTAGGGCGTCGCCGCCACACGCCGGCTTCCCGACCGGGCGACGACCTTTACGGCGGCCGGTCCCGCTTCTTCGCCAGCGACGGTCGCCACGTCGTCAGCCGCGCAGTAATTCCAATGGTCATGATGCCAGGCGGCAGCCGTGGCGCCGGACGCGACGAGGAGCAAAACGCTCGCCACACGCTCGAACTTCCATGCCCAGGCGACGAGCCACACGGCCCCGAGCATCGCGCCGCAACCCCAGGAAACGATGGGGGGTATGGCCCAGAGGCGATCGGCGCAGACACCGAGCGCGACGGCGGCGAGGACGAGGAGGAGGGGCTGATAGTGGAGCGGTGTGGCCGGTGCGCTACGCATCCGCGCCGCGAGCATTGGCCGTGGCGACGCTGCAGCGCCGGGCATCATTGCGGCGACTTTGTTTCCGCCGTCGGCCATCTCTGGCGCCCTGTTGCTCCGCGCGCTTTCGACGCAACGAATCTCAGCGGATCATACCGGCTGCGACGAGCGCTCGAAAGCGTAAGGGGCGTTTGGCGCGAAGTCGACCTGCGCGGTTAGCGGATGTCTCGCTCGTCCAGCGTCTGCGTATTCAGCGGGAAATTGACGATCGGTTTGTCGTTGGCGTTCCGCGCGCCGGCGCTCCAGGGCGTGCAAAGGTGGGCGTAGACCGTGTAGTCGATCGTCTCGCTCAAGGGTCGCACGTGCCCGTCGGCGAACGCGACGTTCACGTAGCCAGCATGATTGCTCGTCGGCTTGGCGAAGTAAGCGTGGTTGGCGACCTGCCCCGGCGACTCGCCCTTGTTGTCGCCGTTGATCTTGACTTGCGGCCAGACCGACTTCGGATAATCGTCCCACAAAAACCCGCAGCGCACCTCCGACCAGTCGCTCCAGTTGCCCGCGTCGAGGTTTTCGCTCACCAGCAGCGTGGTGGCCGTGCCGTCGTGCTCGGCGATGAACGCCTTCGTGTTGTTGTAGTTCCACGTCTTGCCGCCGGCCAGCGCGGCATGGACGAAAACGCCGTTGGCGGGGTTGTCGAGATATTCGTCGTCGGGCCGGCCGCCATTGAAGACGTAGGACGTGGGCGTGCCGGTCTCCTGCCGATCGCTCGGGCAGATGAAGATGTTCATAAAGACGCCCGGGCAGGTGTTTTGCGGATGGTTGTCGCGATTCCAAGCCTCGTACAGATCCTGCCGCTCGAGGTCTGGCAGCAGGTTGTAAACGAGCGGCCGCCAGAGCACTTGGCCTTTGGCGTTGGCGTCCCACTCGAAAAAGCCGGGGTAGTTGCCGTGGCGGTCTTCGTAAGCCATGACGGCGAAGGCGACGTTGCGCAGATTGTTGCGGCAGGTGTTTGTGGCGCTCGGCTTGCCATTAACCGCCGGAAAGAACATCGCCATGAGAACCAGGCCAACGATGACCAAAACCACCACGGAAGCGACCCTTTGACCGAATGTGGCGTCTCTGCGCATGCCAACGATCTCCGCGGCGGAGAGCACCGAAAAGAAGTGAGGCGGCGGAAGCTACATGTGGATTATCACGCGCCATGCACCCTCGCCGCAAGGTGCGTGAAGCGCAGCGCACCGCCGCGCTCACGACGTCGCGAGCTTTCCCGCCGCCGTGTGCGCCCGCAGCTCCGCGATCATCTCCCGCGCCGCCGCTTCGACCGCCCGCTGCCACCCGGCGGCCCCGAATTGAGCGAACTCCTTCCGCTCGTGGGCGAAGATGAGTCCCCGCGAGTTGTTGACGATCGCCCCCAGGCCGCTCTCGTCGAAGGCCGGGGCCACGTCGGCCGCTTTGCCGCCCTGGCTGCCGTAGCCGGGCACGAGGAACCACGTGTGCGGCATGGCGGAACGCAATTCGGCGAGCTGCGCGGGCCAGGTGGCGCCCACGACCGCCCCGACGCAGCCGTAACCGCAGGGGCCGGCCGTCTTTGCCGCGAGGCTTTCGACGACGTCGGCCACGCGGGCGTACATCGGCCGCCCCTCGACCAGCACATCCTGGAACATCCCGCCGCCTGGATTGGACGTCTTCACGAGCACGAACACCCCCGAATGACGCGCTTGCGCGACGTTCACGAACGGCAAAAGGCTGTCCTGGCCCAGGTAGGGGCTGACGGTCACCGCGTCGGCCTGCCACGCCGAAGCCTCGCCCAGGTAGGCGTCGGCATAGGCCTCAGCCGTCGAGCCGATGTCGTTCCGTTTGCCGTCGAGAATGACAACGAGGCCGGCTTCCCTCGCAAATTGAATCACCTCGTAGAGCGCCGCCATCCCGGCCGGGCCAAGCTGTTCGAAGAACGCCGCCTGCGGCTTGACGGCCGGCACGAGCGGAGCGACGGCGTCGATCACGCCCCGGCAGAACTCGGCATAGCATCGCGCCGCCGCGGCCCGGTCCTTCCGCTCGACTCCCCGCCGCAGCGGCTCGGGAATATTTTCCAGCCGCGGGTCGAGTCCCACGAGGACGGGGTTGCCGCGCTGTTGCACGGCGGCGGCCAGTCGATCGCAGAATGGCATCGTTTCAATTGGCAATTTGCAATTCTCAATTCTCAATTCTCAATGCTACTTTGCGATCGACCAGTCCGTCCCCCCCGCCCGGTCCTCCAGCTTCACCCCCATCGCCGCCAGCTCGTTGCGAATCTTGTCGGCCGCGGCAAAGTTCTTCGTCTTCCGCGCTTCGTTCCTTAGCTCGATCAACAGGCCCACGAGCTTGCCGACCAGCTCGTCGCCGCCGGCGGCCGGGGCCTTGGGGGCCTGGCGGAAGAGTCCGAGGATGCCGCCCAGCTCGCGGACGACGAGCGCCCCGCGCCGCAGCGCCGCGCGTTCCTCGTCGCCGGCCTTGAGGGCCGCCTCGAGCTTTCGCTCCTCGACGTAGCGGTTGAGGGCCGTGACGATCTCGAACAAGTGCCCGATCGCCCCGGCCGTGTTGAAGTCGTCGTCCATCTTGTCGAGGTACGCCGCACGCTGCCTGGCGAGTTCAACAAGCAACGGATCGTCGCCCGACGAAAAGTCTCCCTCGGCCGCGCTCCGCGCGGCGGGCAGCGTGTACACGTCCTCGCCGGTCAGCCGCTGGTAGCGCTTGAAGAAGCGATAGAACGTTTCCAGCTTTTCGGCATTGCGAACAATTTCGTCCTCGCTGAACAAGATCGGGCTGCGGTAATGGGTCGAAATCAAGAGCAGCCGGATCGCTTCGGGCGCGTGTTTTGCCAGGAGTTCGCGAAACGGACCGGCGCCCTTGGACTTGCTGATTTTGGCCGCGGTCTGGGCCTGCTGGTCGGCGCCAAGTTGCGCGGCGTCGGCGCCACGCGTTTGCCGACCGCCGACCTTTCCGACCTCGTCGGCCGCCTGCATCAGGCCGTTGTGCAGCCAGTATTTGGCCTGCGGCTGGCCGTGCAGCGATTCGCTCTGCGCAATTTCGTTTTCATGGTGCGGAAAGACGAGATCCAGCCCGCCGCCGTGAATGTCGAACGTTTTCCCCAGGATGGCGTGGCTCATGACGGAGCACTCGATGTGCCAGCCGGGGCGGCCCTTTCCCCAGGGGCTGTCCCAGGCCGGCTCGCCGGCCTTGGCGCCCTTCCAGAGGGCAAAGTCGCCGGGGGCGCGTTTGCGGGCGGCCATTTCGCCGCCCTCGCCTTGCTGAGCCTCGACGCTCCGCCGGCTGAGCTTGCCGTAGCCGGAGTCCTTGCCGACCTCGAAATAGACGTCGCCGTCGGAGACGTAGGCGAACCCCTTGTCGATGAGCCCTTGCGTGAAGCGGATGATGCCGTCGATGTTGGCCGTCGCCCGCGGAAAGTGGTCGATCGTGTCCACGCCCATGGCGGCGAGGTTCCGCAGGTAGTCGGCCGTCATTTCCTCGGCCAGCGCCGGCATGGTCAGGCCGCGGTTCTTCGATTCATGGATCAGCTTGTCGTCGATGTCGGTGACGTTCACGACCAGCGTCACCTGGTAGCCGCAATAGGTAAGGTAGCGCTTGATGACGTCGAAAATCACCGGCCCGACCATGTGCCCGATGTGGCTGGGCTTGTAGACCGTCGGCCCGCACAGGTAAATGCCGACCTTTCCCGGCTGCACGGTCTGCATCGGCTCCTTGCGGCCGGAGAGCGTGCTGTAGACGCGGATGTTCCGCGTGGCCTTCGTCGATACGGGCTTCGATTCAGTCGCGGGGATCGTCATTTTCCAGTAGCACCACGGCTTGAGCCATCACGGCCTCTTCGCGGCCGACGGGACCGACCATCTCGCCCGTCTTGGCCTTCACGCCCACCTGCTCCACGTCCAGCCCCAAGAGTTCCGCGATCCGCTGGCGAATCCGCAGCTTATGGGCCAGCAGCCGCGGCCGCTGGGCAAAAACGACGGAATCGATGTTGACCACACGAAAGCCCGCCGCCCTGACTTTCGCCGCCGCCGCCGTGAGCATCTCGCCCGAGTCGCGGTTGCGGTTGGCCTGGTCGGTATCGGGGAACAGCTCGCCGATGTCGCCCATGGCCGCCGCGCCTAGCAGGGCGTCGGTCACGGCGTGCAACAGCACGTCGGCGTCGCTGTGCCCCACAAGCTGCCGGTCGTGCGGGATGGTCACCCCGCCGAGCCGCAGCGCGCTGCCCGGGGCCAGCCGGTGCGTGTCGTGCCCGATGCCAATTCGGATCGCCAGGGGAACACCGTCGGTCTTAAGAGGAAGCGACTTCTTTGCGCCGAAAGCCCCTTCCTGCTCCTCACTTCCGGCCGCCATCGCCAACACGCGCTTAGGGTCGAACGAAGAATAAATGTCGTCTTTCGCTCCGCGAAAGGCGAC
>JACOUI010000263.1 GCA_016177915.1 Planctomycetia bacterium | reverse complement strand
TGTGTCTCCTTGTCGCTGTGTCTCCTTGTCGCTGTGTCTCCTTGTCGCTGTGTCTCCTTGTCGCTGTGTCTCCTTGTCGCTGTGTCTCCTTGTCGCTGTGTCTCCTGCTCCCTGACTCCTGCCTCCCGTCTCCTGTCTCCCGCCCACCCCTCGCCGCCGCTTGACCCCTTTGCTACGATTCTGCGCTACTAACCACTTTCACGCATTCGAGGTCTCGATCGTGGCAGAGCACGTGGTCATCATCGGCAGCGGGCCGGCAGGCTGGACGGCCGCCATCTACGCCGCCCGGGCGAACCTGCACCCGCTCGTTTACGAGGGGGTTGCTCCGCTGGGCCAGTTGAACCTGACAACGGAGGTCGAGAATTTTCCCGCCTGGCCGCACGTGGACAACGCCGTCCTGCGCGACTTTGCCAGGTCCGCGCTCGCGGAAGACCGCTTCGCCAACCTTTCCTTCCTCTACGACGGCCCCCGCGCCCACCAGGGAAAGCGTGCGGCATTCGGCCCCGAGCAGATGGAATTCATGCGGCAGCAGTCGATCAACTTCGGTGCCCGCATTGTCACGGACGACATCGCCCGCGTCGACTTTTCGCGGCAACCCTTCAAGCTCACGGCCGGCTCCGGCGAGACGATCGAGGCCTTGGCCGTGATCGTGGCCACCGGCGCCAGCGCCAATTACCTCGGCCTGCCCTCGGAAGAGCGCCTCAAGAACCGGGGCGTCTCCGCCTGCGCCGTCTGCGACGGGGCGCTGCCCATGTTCCGCAACAAGCCGCTGGTGGTCGTCGGCGGCGGCGACAGCGCGATGGAAGAAGCCGGCTACCTCACGAAATTCGGCAGCAAGGTCTACCTCGTCCACCGCCGCGACGCCTTCCGCGCCAGCAAGATCATGCAAGACCGCATCCTGGCCAACCCGAAGGTCGAGGTGAAATGGAACCGCGTCGTCACGGAAGTCCTTGGCGACAAATCCGTCTCCGGCGTGAAGCTGAAGGACACCGTCACCGGGACGACCGAGGAGCTGGCGGCGAGCGGCATGTTCGCGGCCATCGGCCACACGCCCAACACGGCGTTTCTGGCCGGCCAGCTTGAGCTGACCGAAAAGGGTTACATCAGGTGGACGCGGCCGCAGCGCACGTACACGTCGGTCGAGGGCGTCTTTGCAGCGGGCGACGCGGCCGACGATTATTACCGCCAGGCCGTCACGGCCGCCGGCACCGGCTGCATGGCGGCGCTGGACGCGGAACGCTGGCTGGCGTCCAAAGGGCTTTGACGTCACTCGTACTTTCCCGAGGCCGGCTTTGGGGCGAAAACCCCCACGGGTTCCGCTTGGCCGTTATCCGCTGGACGAAAACGAGTTTTGCGATAAGGATTGAATGGGTGGGCGATCGCAACGCGAGTCATTGCCGGGCGCTCGACGGAGGGCAATCTCATGCCGGAAGTGGACGATCTGCTCAATCAGATTCGTGGCCTGGATTCAAGTGACCAGCTTAAGCTGGCTGCGCGCTGGGTGGCGGAAAACCTCGGCGGGCTCCAGGCGGCCCGGTCGGCCGTGGGAATCGAGACCGCTCCGGGCGTCTGCGGCGGCGAGCCCAGAGTCGTCAGGACACGGATTCCCGTCTGGGTGCTCGAGCAGATGCGGCGGATGGGTGTGAGCGACGGCGAGATCCTCCGCAGTTATCCCACTCTCCGCGCCGAGGACTTGGTCAACGCCTGGGCCTACGCGGACCTGCACCGCGACGAGGTCAACCGGGAAATCCGCGAAAACGAAGAGGCCTAGCCCGTGGCCCGGTTCTATTCCAACGAGAACTTCCCATTTCCTGTCGTGGAAGAGCTGAGGAAGCTTGGACACCTTGTGTTGACCATTCAGGAGACGGGCAGCGCGGGCGGGGCAGTCCCCGATGAGCAAATGTTAGAGACGGCCTCCCGCGACGGCCGCACCGTGCTGACATTGAATCGCAAGCATTTCGTTCGGCTGCACGCGGCACGACCGGATCATGCAGGAATCGTCGTCTGCACGTTGGACTGCGATTTTTCCAGGCAGGCGGCACGCATCCACGCCGAGATTCAACGGCGCGCAACGTTGCGCGGACAATTGATTCGCGTAAACCGACCCGCCAACTAAGGCGGGTGAAAGGTCCACGAAACGCCGTCCGACAGCGCGGAATTCCCGCGCAATCAGCGCCCGCCGTCCTTCTTTGCCTCCTCCGCCAGCCGCTTGCGAAGGTCCTGGATCCGCTTCGATTCGTCGCGCGGCCATTGCCAGGCCGGCCAGACGGGGCTCTCGTCGCGCACCTCGCGATACATCATCCGCAGCCTCTCCGACATCTCCGCCAGTTTTTTCGGCTCGCGCTCGGCCAGGTTCGTCGTTTCGCCGATGTCCTGACGCAGATTGTAAAGCTCGAAGCCCGATAGCTCGGCCGACTTGATCGCCCGCATCATCTCGTCGGTGAGGTCGCCGCCGGGCGCCAGCTCCGGCCCCGTCAATGGTGCCAGGATTTTCCAATCGCCGATGCGCATCGCCACCTTGGGCTTACTTTGTGCCTGGTTGAACTGCCAGTAGAGCGGTCGCGTGCGCTCGATCGGCCGGCCCTCGAAAATCGGCAGCAGGCTGGCGCCGTCGAGCGAGCGGTCGGCCGGGGGCGAAACGCCGGTGACGGCGCAGACCGTGGGCAGAAGATCGACTCCGCAAACCGGCTCGTCGCTCATCGCCCCGGCCTGGGTGTGTCCGGGCCAGCGAATCATCCCCGGCACTCGGATGCCGCCTTCGTACATGTGCCCCTTGTTCGCCCGGAGCGGGCCGGCCGAGCCGTGGGGATGGTCGCGCGTGATCGCCGGGCCGTTGTCGCTGGTGAACAGGACGAACGTCGTGTCGCGCAAGCCCAGCTCGTCCAGCGTCCGCATGAGCCGCCCGAATTCGTGGTCCATCTGCGTGATGTTGCCGTGATGGGCCTGTAGCGTCGTCACTTTCGGATCGAACGGGCTGGGTCCGCCGGTCCGCGGATACAACTCCGCGTATTTGTGGTCGCTGGCAATCGGCTCGTGCGGCTCGTGAAAGCAGACGTACAGAAAGAACGGCTTGTCGCGATCGCGTCCCTCGCGCAACCAGCGCGCCGCCTCATCGACCACGAGCTGCGCGGAAAAGCCCTCCAGTTCGCCCGCCGGCTTGCCGTTGCGCACAAAGTTGTCCGGATCGCGGTGACACGGCAGGGCGATGTTCTGCGTCGAAAACCAGTGATCGAAGCCGTGGTCGGCAGGCTGCGGCTGGCCGGGAAGGTTGAATTCACCGTTCAAGTGCCATTTGCCCACGTGGCAGGTCGCGTAGCCGGCGTTCCGCAGCAGCGTGGCGACGGTCGTCTCCGAGCGCCGCAGGTGCATCGGCGATCCCGACGGGATCCAGTTGTGGATGCCGGCCCGGAAAGGCGTCCGTCCGGTCATCAGGGCCGTGCGCGACGGCGAACAGTTGGCGTGGCCGGCGTAACAGCTCGTGAGGCGCAGGCCTTCGCTGGCGAACCGGTCGAGGTGGGGCGTCTTGATCGTGCGGTTGCCGTAGCAACCCAGGTCGCCGTAGCCGAGGTCGTCGGCCAGCACGACGACGATATTCGGTCGTTTGGTCGGCTGCTGTTTGGCTTCCGCCGCAGCACAGGTCGTGATGGCCAATGCGGTCGCGACGATCGACGCAGCGCGGCACAACCCGATGCAAAACTGCATGGCGACCTCCTCGTATCAGTGGAAAACCGCCCGCGCGCCGCAGGTCTTAAGGAACATCGGACCGTGGCACCCGATTTTTTGGCCTGCGGAATACGATAGCCAGGCTGCAGCGGCCGGACCAGCGCTGGGCACGGGTTGCGAGTCGAGTAATAGGATTGAGGCTTGCGTTTGCCTTGCTGACAAAGCAATTTGACGGACCCAAGGCTCGCAACTCCTGGGCCTTAGGAAATCTATGATTAGTTGATTCGTTTATAAAGGCGTCCGAATCTCATGCGATCCGATGATTGGACAGGATACGTTCGTTTGTCACAAACACTTAATTTGTAAAGATTTGTAGATTTTTTTGATGCGGATGATCCCTGAAAAACAATCTCCGTCAACCTGCTTGACGTCCGTCCGGACCGCAGTTAAGCTGCCATTTCCAATCTAAATATGCCAGCGACAACTCCATCACAATTCGTGAACCGATACTCCCATGCATCTCAAAGCACTGCGCGTCTTCTGCGACGTCGTCCGCCTGAAGAGCTTTTCGCGGGCCGCCGACGAAAACAGCGTTTCTCAATCTGCCGCCAGCCAAATGGTCAATCACCTTGAGCAGCGGCTCACGGTCAAGTTGATCGACCGGTCGAAGCGCCCGTTCCTACTGACCGGCGAAGGCAAGCTGTTTTACGACGGCGCCAAAACGCTCGTCGAAAAATACGCGGCCCTCGAGGAGCGCGTCCGCAACTTGCAGCACGAAGTCGCCGGCCGCATTCGTGTGGCGTCGATCTACTCGATCGGCCTGCACCACATGAACCGCTACATTCAGACCTTCCTCACGCAATACCCCAAGGCCAACGTGCGGCTGGAATACCTGCACCCGCACCGCGTTTACCAAAGCGTCGAGCGGGAAGTGGCCGACCTGGGCCTCGTCAGCTACCCGCGCTCGTCCCGAACGATCCAGGCCACGCTCTGGCGGAAGGAGCCGATGGTCTTCGTCTGCGCTCCGCAGCACGCCCTGGCCCGTCACGATCGGGTCGAGATCACGCAGCTTCAGGGCCTGCCGATGGTCTGCTTCGACCGCGACCTCTCCATCCGCCGCGAGATCGATCGGGCGCTGCACCAGCGCGGGATCGAATCCACCGTGGCCATCGAATTCGACAACATCGAGACGGTCAAACGGGCGATCGAAATCGGATTGGGGGCCGGACTCTTGCCGGAGCCGACGGTCAAGCGCGAGGTCGAGGGCGGCACGCTGGTGGCGATTCCGCTTGCGGGATGCGAACTGGTGCGGCCGATCGGCATCATCCGCCGACGCGGCCGGGAGCTGACGCCGGCGGCGCAGCGGTTCATCGAGCTGCTGCAGCGCGACGTCCAACCCGTGACGCCCGACCGGCCGGCGGCGGCCGCAACGCCGGCCTCCGACAACGGCCGGCCGGACGCTGCGCCGCCGCACAACGAGCGCGAGCCGGCCGTCTCGGCAACCACACGTTGAGATTACAAAGGCCCCGGGGGGCGCCGGACGGCACGGGATCCCGGTTCTTCGCGGACAAATCACGCGGGCAATCGGAATTCAGGCGGAAGGTCGAGCGATGGACGGTTCCCATTTGCCACGGAAGCACGGTCTCTATGATCCCGCGCAGGAGCACGACTCGTGCGGCGTAGGCTTCGTCGCCAACGTGAACGGGCAGCGCGATCATCAGATCGTGCTGGACGCCGACCAGGCCCTGCGGAACATGAACCACCGCGGCGCTTGCGGCTGCGAAGCCAACACCGGCGACGGCGCGGGCTTCCTCACGGCGCTTCCCTACGAGTTCCTCCACAAGATCGCCCGGGATGACCTCCGTGCGTCTCTTCCCGATCCGGGACAGTTCGCGGCCGGTCTGGTGTTCCTGCCGACGATCGAATCGGAGCGGCGGCACTGCCAGGAAACCGTCGAGCGGATCGTCCGCGACGAGGGACAGCGACTCGTCGGCTGGCGGCGCGTTCCGACCGACGCCGACAAGGCGGACATCGGCCCCACGGCGCGGCAGGGCGAACCGGTCATCGAGCAGCTCGTCGTCGCCGCCGCCCAGGGCCTCTCGCGCGACGCCTTCGAGCGAAAGCTCTATGTCATCCGCAAGCTCGCCAGCCGAACGCTGCGGGGCGACGCCCGCCTGCGGCAGGCGAAGATGTTTTACGTCTGCAGCCTGTCCAGCAAGGTGATCGTCTACAAGGGCCAGCTCACCGCGCATCAGCTCATGCCCTATTTTCCCGACCTGGCCGACCCGGCTTTCAAGTCCCACCTGGCCATGGTGCACTCGCGGTTCAGCACGAACACTTTCCCGTCCTGGGACCGCGCGCATCCCATGCGCTACATGTGCCACAATGGCGAAATCAACACGCTGCGCGGCAACATGAACTGGATGCACGCGCGGGAAGGCGTCGTGAACAGCCCCCTCTTCGGCGGCGACATCCAGAAACTCTTCCCGATTTCCGAGCCGGACTGCTCCGACTCCGGCACCTTCGACAACACCCTCGAATTCCTGCTCATGACCGGCCGCACCCTCCAGGAGGCCGTCATGATGATGATCCCTGAGGCCTGGCAGAACCACGAGACGATGTCGGAGCAGAAGCGGGCGTTTTACGAGTACCATTCCTGCCTCATGGAGCCGTGGGACGGCCCGGCGTCGATCGTCTTCACCGACGGCGACTACATCGGCGCCGTCCTTGACCGCAACGGCCTGCGCCCCAGCCGCTATTACCTGACGCACGACGGCAAGGTCATCATGGCCTCGGAGGTGGGCGTCCTGCCGGTCGATCCGCAGCGCGTCAAAGTGAAAGGCCGCCTGCAGCCCGGCCGCATGTTCCTGGTCGACTTCCAGCAGGGCCGGCTCGTGCCCGACGACGAGCTGAAGGAGGAATTCTCGCGCGGCCGGCCCTACGGGCAGTGGCTGCGCGCCCAGCGGATTCAGTTTTCCGACCTGCGCACCAACGGCGAGGCGCACGGCTTCGACCCGGACACGCTGCTCGCGCGGATGCAGGCCTTCGGCTACACGCTCGAGACGATGCAGTTCATGCTGCTGCCGATCGTGAAGGAGACGCGCGATCCCGTCGGCTCGATGGGAAACGACTCGGCGCTGGCTTGCCTCAGCGACAAGCCGCGGATGCTCTACGACTACTTCCGCCAGCTCTTCGCGCAGGTCACGAACCCGGCCATCGACTCGATCCGCGAAGAAGTGATCATGTCGTTGGAGTGCTACGTCGGGCCGGAGCGAAACCTGCTGGAGACGACCGAGCGGCACTGCGAGCGATTGCTGGTGCCGCACCCGATCCTCACCAACGAGGAGCTCGCCGCCCTCAAGCACATGGACCACCGCGGCTGGCGGACGCGAACCATCGACGTCACTTGGTCCAAGTCCGACCCGCGGCAAGGACTCCTGCAAACGCTCGATCGCATCTGCGCCGAGGCCGAGGCCGCCATCGACCAGGGCGACAGCCTGATCATCCTCTCCGATCGCAACATCGGGCCGGACCGCGTCCCCGTCAGCATGCTCCTGGCCTGCGGCGCCGTGCATCACCACCTGGTGCGGGCGACGAAACGCACGCGGATCGGCATCGTGCTGGAGACCGGCGAGGCCCGCGAGGTCCACCACCACTGCCTCCTCATCGGCTACGGGGCCGACGCGATCAACCCCTATTTGGCCTTCGAGTCCCTTTGGCAGGCGCAGCGCGACGGTCTGCTGGAGTCCGACAAGTACGACGACCACAAGGTCGTCTCGGCCTACCGCAAGGGCGTGGCCAAGGGGATTCTCAAGGTAATGGCCAAGATGGGCATCTCCACGCTCCAGTCGTACAAGGGCGCGCAGATCTTCGAGGCCGTCGGCATCGGCGACGAAGTCGTGGGCCGCTGCTTCGAGGGCACGGCCAGCCGGATCAAGGGCGTCGGGTTCAAAGTCCTCGAAGAGGAACTGCTGCGCCGCCATGAGCTGGGCTATCCCAGCCGCGAGCAGAACCGCCTGCCCGTCCTGCCCAATCCCGGCGAGTTCCACTGGCGCGCCGACGGCGAACGCCACACCTGGGACCCGCTGGCCATCGCCGACCTGCAAGTTGCCGCCCGCACGGGCAGCGCCGCCGCCTACTGGCGCTTTTCAAAGCACGCCAACGAGGAGGCCACGCGGCACTGTGCGCTGCGCGGCCTGCTCAAGATTCGCGAGGGCGCCGCGAGCATTCCGCTGGAGGAAGTCGAGCCGGCAAAGAACATCGTGCGCCGCTTCTGCACCGGCGCGATGAGCTTCGGCTCCATCTCGGCCGAAGCCCACGAGACGCTGGCCGTCGCCATGAACCGCATCGGCGGCAAGAGCAACACCGGCGAAGGGGGCGAGGACCCCGAGCGGTTCAAGCCGCTCCCCAACGGCGACTCCAAACGCTCCGCCATCAAGCAGGTCGCCTCCGGCCGGTTCGGCGTCACGATCTGGTACCTGGCCAACGCCGACGAGCTGCAAATCAAGATCGCCCAGGGCGCCAAGCCCGGCGAAGGGGGCGAACTGCCCGGCCGCAAGGTCGACGCCAACATCGCCCGCATCCGCTACTCGACGCCCGGCGTGGGCCTCATCTCGCCGCCGCCGCACCACGACATTTATTCGATCGAGGACCTGGCGCAGCTCATCCACGACCTGAAGAACGCGAATCCCAACGCGCGAGTGAGCGTGAAGCTGGTGTCGGAGGTGGGCGTGGGCACGATCGCCGCCGGCGTCGCCAAGGCCCATGCCGACCATATTCTCATCTCGGGCGACACAGGCGGCACCGGCGCCTCGCCGCTGACGAGCATCAAACACGCGGGCCTGCCCTGGGAGCTGGGCATCGCCGAAACGCACCAGACGCTCGTCCTCAACGACCTCCGCTCCCGCGTCATCCTGCAAACCGACGGCGGCCTGAAGACCGGCCGCGACGTCGTGATCGCCGCTTGCCTGGGGGCCGAGGAGTTCGGCTTCGCCACGGCGCCGCTCATCGCGCTGGGCTGCATCATGATGCGCAAGTGCCACCTCAACACTTGTCCCGTCGGCATCGCCACGCAGGACCCCGAGCTGCGCAAGAAATTCGCCGGCAAGCCGGAGCACGTCATCAACTATCTCTTCATGATCGCTGAGGAGGCCCGGCAGATCATGGCGAAGCTCGGCGTGCGCTCGATCAACGAGCTGGTCGGCCGCGTCGAACTCCTTCAGTCCGACGACGCCGTCAAGCACTGGAAGGCCCAGGGCATCGACCTGTCGCCGGTCCTTGTTCCCGCCGCAAAACCCCACGACCAGGTCGAGGTCTATCACACGAGGGCCCAGGACCACGGGCTGCAATTCGCGCTGGACAACGAGCTGATCCGCCGCTGCGAGCCGGCCATCGAGGGCCAGGAGAAGGTCCGGCTCCATCTGCCGATCGTCAACACGAACCGCGTCGTCGGCACGATGCTCAGCCACACCGTCGCCAAAAGGCACGGCGCGGCCTGCCTCCCCGACGACACGATCCACATCAAGTTCACCGGCTCGGCGGGCCAGAGCTTCGCGGCCTGGCTGGCCCAGGGGATCACCCTGGAGCTGGAAGGCGACGCCAACGACTACGTCGGCAAAGGCCTCTCCGGCGGCCGACTCATCGTCTACCCGCCCCGCGAGGCGACCTTCAAGCCGGAAGAAAATATCCTCGTCGGAAACGTCGTGCTCTACGGGGCGACCGGCGGTGAGGCGTTTTTCCGCGGCCGCGCGGCCGAACGCTTCTGCGTCCGCAACTCGGGGGCGGTGGCCGTCGTCGAGGGCGTCGGCGACCATGGCTGCGAATACATGACCGGCGGCCGGGCGGTCGTCCTCGGCCCGACCGGGCGGAATTTCGCCGCCGGAATGTCGGGCGGGGTCGCCTACGTCTTTGACCCCCACGGCCGGTTCCTGGAAAACTGCAACCTGGGCACCGTGCTCCTGGAAAAGCTCGACGACGACCGCGAGGTCGCCCAGGTCTGCGGCTGGATCGAGCAGCACGGCCGCTACACCGGTTCGACCGTCGCGCAATTTGTCCTCGACAACTGGCTGGAATGCGTCCCGCAGTTCGTCAAGGTCATGCCCACCGACTACAAGCGCGTGCTCACGGAGCGCATGGAGCACGACGAAGAGCTGGAAGCATCCGTGCACGGGGCGCCGTCGCATGGGTAAGCCCACTGGCTTTCGCGAATACGCGCGGCAAGGCGCGCCCTATCGCGATCCCCTCGAGCGGATCGGCGACTTCGGGGAGTTCTTGCTGCCCGTCGTCGACGATCAGCTTCGCACGCAAGGCGCGCGCTGCATGGACTGCGGCGTCCCCTTCTGCCAGTCCGACACCGGCTGCCCCATCGACAACCTCATTCCCGAGTGGAACGACCTCGTCTACCAGGGCCGCTGGCGCGAGGCCCTCGACCGCCTGCACCAGACGAACAATTTCCCGGAGTTCACCGGCCGCGTCTGCCCCGCGCCTTGCGAAGGGGCCTGCGTGCTGGGCATCATCTCGCCGCCGGTGACGATCAAGAACATCGAGTGCGCCATCGTCGATCGCGGCTTCGAGCACGGTTGGGTCGAGCCGCAGGCCCCCGCCCGCCGCACGGGCAAGCGCGTGGCCGTCGTCGGCTCCGGACCCGCTGGACTGGCCGCCGCGGCGCAGCTCAATCAGGCGGGGCACCTCGTCACCGTCTACGAGCGCGACGACCGCATCGGCGGCCTGCTCATGTACGGCATCCCCAACATGAAGCTCGACAAGCAGATCGTCGAGCGGCGGCTGAACCTGATGCGGGCCGAAGGGGTCGAGTTCGTCGCCAAGGCCCACGTCGGCGTCAACGTCGACGCCAAGAAGCTCTACAACGAGCACGACGCGCTGCTCCTGGCCTGCGGCGCCACCCAGCCGCGCGATCTGCCCACCCCCGGCCGCGGCCTGTCGGGCATTTACTTCGCCATGGAGTTCTTGCTCAAAAACACGAAGAGCTTTTTGGATTCGGGCCTGGCCGACGGGCAGTACATTTCGGCCAAGGACCGCGACGTGATCGTGATCGGCGGAGGCGACACCGGCACGGACTGCATCGGCACCTCGATGCGACACGGCTGCAAGAGCCTGATCAACTTCGAGCTTTTGCCCCAGCCCCCGGCCGAGCGCGCGCAGGACAACCCCTGGCCGCAATGGCCGCGGATTTATCGCCTCGACTACGGCCACGCCGAGGTCAAGGCGAAGTTCGGCCGCGACCCGCGCGAGTATTCGATCCTCAGCAAGCAGTTCGTGGGCGACGAGAGCGGCCGCGTGAGCGGCATCGCCACCGTCCGCGTCGAATGGAAAACGGTCGACGGCAAGCTGCAGATGCAAGAGATCGCCGGCACGGAGCAGGTCTGGAAGGCCGACCTCGTGCTCTTGGCGATGGGCTTTTTGGGTCCGGAGGCGACGCTGGCCGACAAGCTCGGCCTGGCGCGCGACCCCCGCTCCAACTTCCAGGCAGACTACGGCAAGTTCGCGACGAGCGTGCCGCGCGTCTTCGCCGCCGGCGACTGCCGCCGCGGCCAATCGCTTGTGGTCTGGGCCATCAACGAAGGCCGCGAGGCGGCGCGGGAGATCGACCGCTTCCTGATGGGCGGGACGGCGTTGCCGTGAGGGAAGTCCATCGCATGCATGGCGCGCGCCGGCGGAGGTTGACATTCGATGCTTCCCAATCCCATTGCGATGGGAGGTGTCCCGCGCGTCCCCGGCACGGAGGGGCCTTGCATATCACGGTCCTTGTGTTGAAACGGGTGGACGAGAGGTCACCACTCCAAAATGATCTTGCCGCACTGGCCGCTGCGCATCACCTCGAACGCCTCCTGGAACCGGTCGATCGGAAAGCGGTGCGTGATGACGGGCGAGATGTCCAGGCCGCTTTGCAGCATGGCGGACATCTTGTACCAGGTCTCGAACATCTCGCGGCCGTAGATGCCCTTGAGAAATAGTCCCTTGAAGATGACCTGGCTCCAGTCGATGGCGACAGGCGTCGGGAAGATGCCCAGGATGGCGACGCGGCCGCCGTGGTTCATGGCGTCGAGCATCGAGGCGAAGGCCTGGGCATTGCCGGACATTTCCATTCCCACGTCGAAGCCCTCCGTCATGCCGAGCTGCACGAGGGCGTCGTGGAGCGTGCGCTGCCGCGGGTCGAGGGCCAGCGTGGCGCCCATCTTGCGGGCCAGTTCGAGCCGGTAGGGGTTGACGTCGGTGATGACGACGAAGCGAGCGCCGACGTGCCTGGAGATGGCGGCGGCCATCAGGCCGATCGGGCCGGCGCCGGTGATGAGCACGTCTTCGCCGACGAGATCGAACGAGAGGGCCGTGTGGGTGGCGTTGCCGAAGGGGTCGAAGATCGAGGCCAGGTCGTCGGAGATGTCGGCGGGAAGCTTGAAAACGTTGGAGGCGGGAAGCGACAGGAACTCGGCGAAAGCGCCGTCGCGGTTGATGCCCACTCCCACGGTGTTGCGGCAGAGGTGCCTACGGCCGGCGCGGCAGTTGCGGCAATGGCCGCAGGTGATGTGCCCTTCGCCGGTCACGCGGTCGCCGGGCTTGTAATCGAAGACCTCGCTGCCGACGGCTTCGATCACGCCGACGTACTCGTGGCCGATCGTCATCGGCGTCTTGAGGGTGGCCTGGGCCCAGGGGTCCCAATTGAAGATGTGAATGTCGGTGCCGCAGATCGCGGATTTCTTGATGCGGATGAGGACGTCGTTGTGGCCGATTCGGGGAACGGGGACGTCGTCCATCCACAGGCCGGGGGCGCGATCTTTTTTGACCAGCGCTTTCATGGGGGGCGTTCAGGCAAGCTGGATGATCTTGTGAAATTGTCGACTGGTTGGTTGGACGGTGTCGGGGCAAGCTTTTGGTCTCTCGACGTGCTCGGACACTCCATCGTTGCTCGCCCCGCGCCCCCACCCCGACCCTCTGAGCGCAAGGGGGGAGGGGGGACGAGGTCAACCGAAGATCGGCGGGAAGCCCAGGCTGCGGCTGGCCACGCTCAACTGCCCCGAGTGAATCCCCTCGTGCCACACGGCCAACTCGAAGACGGACAGCTTATCGGGCAGGAAATCGGAATTGCCCAGGGCCGTTTGCTTCTCAAATTCGGACTCGGGCAGGGCCTCCAGGATTTGCAGGAGCGTGCCGCGGCGCTCGCGCATGGCGGCCAGGACTTTTTCCGGCGCCGGGTAGGCGGCCGGGTCGAAGGTCGGCTTGCTGCCCATGCCGAACAACTTGTCGAAGTCGTCGAGCTTCTGGGCCTTCGATGGATCGAGGGCCCCGATGAAGAAGTTGTCGGTGACGGTCATGTGTCCGGCGAACCACAGGGCGTGGTTGGCCGCCGGATGGACCTGGTGCGTCCACTGCTTTGGGCTGGTGTACTTGGAGAGCATGGCTTCGCTGAAGTCGCGGGCCCGCTTGAGGCCTTTGGCGAGACGTTGCTTGACGTTCATCGGCACCTCGGCGTGAAGCGCGGTATGCGGAGGAATCGCGCAAAGTTGTGGGACGTCGGACGCTGAACTGGGCGGCGAGGTCAATTTAGCGTGTCGGCGAGAGTTTGGTTAGGGGCGGCCGCGATTCGGCGTTTGGGTGCTGCGAATCGAAAGGTGCAGAGAAGGCGGTTTGTCCGGCCGCCCGATGCCGAACCGGCGCAAGGAGTTGAGCGTAAGACGGATAGTCTTCCGCCACAAACGGCGCAGACACGACGGTTGGCGCTCCGGCGACGGATCGGCCTTACATAAGGCCAACCGAATTGGTACGTTACGGAGAGGTTCGACCTGGTTGCGAGTTCGACAAGATCGCTGCGCGAATCGGTATTTCGCGCGATGATTGGGACCGGATGAATCCGGTCGCTGCGAACGAAGAAGCCCAGAACTTTTCCGGAGTCCGACGGATGCGCAAGCTGCTTTTTGCCGCCCTTTCGTTCGTCCTCTTCCTGCCCGCAGCGGGCCGCGCGCAGGACGCCGACCCAGTCGCGGCGTTCAACAAGTCGTTCGCCGAATGGAAGCTGGTGCTGGAGAAGCTGCGAAACCTCCAGCGCGATTACAAGATCTCCAAGCAGGACGACCGCCCGCGCCTGGAGAAAGAGTTCAACGAGGGCCTGGCGGACGCCGACAAGCGCCTGCCGAACCTCAAGAAGCTCGCCGAGGCCGCCTACGAATCCGACCCGCAGCAAAACGACATCGGCGACTTCCTGGGCGCCATGGCGGAGTGGGAATTGGAGTCCGACAATTTCCTGGAGGCGCTGCGGCTGTCGGAATTCCTCATCCAGCAAAAGTACCGCAACAGCGACATCTTTCGTGTGGCGGGGGTCTCCGCGTTCTACCTCGACAAGCTCGACGACGCGGAGAAGCACCTGAAGCTCGCCGGCGCAGGACGCGCCCGCGGGCTGCGCGACGAATCGAACCTGCTGGACCTATTGACGGGGGAACGGAAACTCTGGGAGGCCGAGAGCAAGTTGCGGATGGACGAGGACAAGGCCGACGACGACCCCCTGGCCCTGCCGCGGGTGCTCATCCAGACCACGAAGGGCGATATCGAGGCGGAGCTGTTCGAGAACGAGGCCCCCAACACGGTGGCGAATTTCATCAGCCTGGCGGAGAACAAGTTCTACGACGACCGCGACTTTCACCGCGTGCTGGAGCACTTCATGGCCCAGACCGGCTGCCCCGAGGGAACGGGCCGCGGCGGGCCGGGCTACACCATCAAGGACGAGTGCACGCAGCCTAACCACCGCCAGCACTTCATCGGCAGCCTGAGCATGGCCCACGCCGGACCCAACACCGGCGGCTCGCAGTTTTTCATCACGTTCCTTGCCACGCGGCACCTGGATGGGGCGCACACGGTCTTCGGACGAGTGGTCTCGGGCCTGGAAGTGCTGCCCAAGATCAATCGCCGCGACCCGGAATCTCCCAAGCCGGGCGAGCCGGACAAGATCATTTCAGTGACGGTGCTCAGGAAGCGGAAGCACGAGTACAAGCCGGAGAAGATCGGCGCGACGGCGGCGACGACTCCCGACGACAAAAAGCCCGACAGCAAGAAGCCGGGCGAGACGACGCCGGACGACAAAAAGACGGACGAGAAAAAGCCCGAGGAGAAGAAGGAGGACAAGAAGTCGGGTGAGTCCGCGGCGGAGGAGAACGACGCGCGGCTCGATAAGTAGAAACGCGCGGACGCCGCCGTCAAGCCGTAGCGGTGCGAGCGCAATGGAAAGGCGAGTCCACTCTCTGAACAAAAAATGATCACCTCAGTCCAAGTTCAGAACTTCAAGAATCTCCGGAAGCAGGAGATCAACCTCGAGCCGTTGACTGTCTTCGTTGGAGCGAACGGAAGTGGGAAGACCAGCGTTTTGGACGCCATCCATCTCGCGGTTCGTGCCGCGACCGGCGATCCAGACAAGGTCTTTGGCTACCAGCGCCATTGTGACTGGCTGTACACGCGTGATGGTCAGGGCGATATGTCGATCATGTGTCGGACCGCAGGCGGTGAATTCGCAGTCAATGCATCACCGCCCGCGGGATTTCCGCCGGCGCCCGACTTTCTTGGCAAGGGGCAGTGGGAGTTCAAGTTCACGCCTACTGAGTTCACCGCGCGAGAGGACGCACTCCGACCGGCGCGCTTGCTAGTATTCCTTCATCTGAATTCAACGCAGTTGGCGGCCCCCTCTTACGCCGATCGTCACCCTCCCCGCGTCGAGTACGACGGAGAGGGGCTCGCATCTGTCCTCGCGTACATGGCTCTCAATGACCCAGATGCGTTCGAAGAGCTGCTTTCGCACATGCGAGGGTTGATTCCGAATCTTAAGCGGATCCGATTCAGGAAAGCAGCCGTCAAACGTCTGGAGAAGGAGTTCCTGCGCGTGGGAGACGAATCGGTTGAGCGCCGCACGAACCGCGTGTATCAGGGGGAGGCGATCCTGTTCGATTTCACTAACGCCAACAACGTGTCGGCGCACACCGTCAGCGAGGGGACGCTGATGCTGCTTGGGCTGCTGACGGTACTACTCGGGCCTACGCACCCCAAGATCCTGCTGATGGATGACATTGAGCATGGGCTGCATCCACTCGCGCAGAAAGCCCTGCTTGATGTTCTCGCAAAGGTGATGCAGACGTTTCCAGATGTGCAAGTCCTCGCCAGCGCACATTCACCGTACCTACTCGATCACCTGCGCCCGGAGCAGATTCGTTTGATGACAATCGACAAGGACGGGTACGCCGCCTGCGGTCGATTGGACGATCACCCGCTGTTCGAACGTTGGAAGGACGAAATGGCCCCCGGTGAGCTGTGGAGTCTCTTTGGTGAAAAATGGCTTGCCGAAGGAGGCATGCCAAAGTGAGCAAGAGCTTCGTTGTCGTTCACGAAGCCCAGCCGGACTTCACGGTAGCCACGGAACTGGCCGATCGCGTTTTTCTTGACCACATCAACTGGCTAGACGCAACGCTGCTCGAGTCGCAACGTCAGTGGGTCGGTGACGATCCTCCCCGAGGCCGCCTAACCTGGAAGGCGATCCGGAGCCGAGCACGCGAACTCGGTATCCGCGTGCACGGCCACTTCGACGGTGAACCGGCCTTGCCCGACGCGAATGCCGCCCGGAAGGCGATCGCGTACGTGCTGCGTCAGTTCGACACGGTCGACGCAATCGTGCTGATCCGAGATGCCGACGATCAGAACGTGCGGCGTCAGGGGCTTGAACAGGCGCGGGCCCTCTTTTCGTCCCAGACCGCAATCGTCATCGGTCTTGCCGTCCCCGAGCGCGAGTGTTGGGTCATCAGCGGATTCGAGCCGGAGAACGACGACGAGCGACAGAGGCTTGAATCGGAGATACAGAAGCTGGGTTTCAACCCGTCGCTTCGGTCCCACGAGTTGACCGCGGTCAAGGATGACCGAGCCAAGCGAAGCCCAAAGCGCGTGCTTAAGGCGCTCGCGAACGACGACATCGAGCGAGAGCGCAATTGCTGGCAGATCACGCCTCTGACCGTGCTCGAAGAACGAGGCCGGCACAACGGGCTCAAAGACTACCTTAGGGAAGTCGAGGAGTTGCTCTCGCCTCTAATGACCGGGTACCAGGGAAGCCCCGCTTAGCAAGTGCTGCACAACGGAGCGCGGATGCACGTGTCAAGCGCTAAGCCATCGGCTTTGCCGCGTATCTGCCCTCGCGGTTGATCCGCGCGTAGACGTCGTTCAGCACCCAGTGGAAAAGCGTCAGGTGGATGCTCTCCACCATCCCCATGTCGTCGAGCGGTACGTGCAGCCCCTGCCGGGCCATCGGCCGCAGTTTGCCTCCGCCGTACCCTGTCATGCTGAACGTCGTCAGGCCGTGCCGGTTGGCCCAATCGACGGCCGCCAGAACGTTCGGGCTGTTGCCTGATCCGCTGATGGCGATCAACAGGTCGCCCGGCGAGCCGTAGTTCATGAGCTGCTGCACGAAGATCTGGTCGTAGCCGCAGTCGTTGCCGACCGCCGCGATCCAACCGACGTTGTCCGTGAGGCTCAGCACCCTGAGGCGCTTCTTCGATTCGTCCTTTAGGTCGGCCGGGCGGAGCGTGCTCTTCCCCAGGTCCTCGCACATGTGGCTGGCGTTGCAGGCCGAGCCGCCGTTGCCGATCAGGAACACGAACCGGCCCTCCTGCCACGCCCGGTAGACGAGGTCGGCCATGTGCTCGATTTCCGCCTTGTCGACGCGATCCAGCTCCGTCTGCGCGCGGCGGATGTAATCGGCGATGCCGAGCGAAGCGCCGAGCATTTTGTCCTCCTTGGACGACCCCGGCCGGCTTGCCCGGCCGGTGCAAGAGGTTCGTCGGCTAACGAATCGGAAACCAAGCGCGCGGTTAGGCCTCCTCGCCCGCAGCGCCGCGCTGAAAGTGCCCGCTCTTGCCTCCGGATTTTTCCTCCAGACGCACGTCCGTGATCGTCATGGCGCGGTCGACGGACTTGGCCATGTCGTAAATCGTCAGGGCCGCGACGCAGACGGCCGTGAGGGCCTCCATCTCCACGCCCGTCCGGGCTGAGACGCTGGCCGTCGCCTCGATGGCGACCGTTCGCTCGTCGGGAAACGTGAAATCCAGGAGCACGCCGTCGAGCGGCAGCGGGTGACAAAGCGGGATCAGGTCGGCGGTCCGCTTGGCGGCCATGATCCCCGCCAGGCGGGCCACCTCCAGCACGTCCCCCTTGGTCAGCTTGCGGTCGCGGATCAGGGCCAACGTTTCCGGCGCCATGACGACGCGGCCGGTCGCCCGGGCCATGCGCGAGGTGACTTCCTTAGGGCCGACGTCGACCATCCGGCTGGCGCCGCGCTCGTCGAAATGAGAGAGACCGGCCATGGGAGCCTCGGGCGTTCCTGGCGATGACTCCATTCTGACCTGAATCGGCCGCGGAATAAACCCCGCCATTATGGACGGGCGGGGGGCGGTGGACCGCGAAAGTTTGAAACCTTTGCGGTACACTGGGCAAGAATCAGGAGACAGCAAGCACTCCGCGCTCCGAACTCCACACTCGTCCCATGCCGGAACTCCTCTCCGTCATCACGCTCCCCGTCCTCGCGCCGCTGGCGGCGCTGTTGCAGCTTCTGTTTCCGGGCCTGTTGCGGGACCAGTGGAAGCAGTACCGCGCGGCCGTGGTCGTGCTCATGACGCAGTCGACTCTGCTCTTTGCGCATTGGGCGGCGGTGCGATGGCTGGTGTCGGAGCGGGCGTGGTGGACGAGCGAGCTGGCACTGGGCTTGGGCATGGCCGGCGTCGCGCTCGTGGGACTCGTCGCCTCGGCCTGCGCCGCGAGGCGCTTTGCAGCATACACGGGACAGTCGCCCGGGCGGCCGACGCGCGTGGAACAAATCGCCCTGTGGGTGTTCTTGTTCCTGGGCCTGGGCTGGGCGCTCTATCAGTACCTGGCCGACGGGGCGGTCCTGGATCAAATGGCGATTGTCACGGCGGCCTGCGCGGCCGGCATCGTTCACCTCTTCTATCGCCGCACGCGGAGCGCCGGCGCGGCCCGGCCGCGCGTGACGACCGAACTCGTGTTCCTTTCCACGATTCTCCTGGCGGGGCTGGCGCTGGCGATCTTTCCGGGCGACGTTGCGAACCGCCACGCCGGCCCGATCCGCGGCCAGTGGCTCACCTACCGCGGCAACGAGCACCGCACGGGGACGGTCATTGGCGTTGCGAGCGCCGCCGCGTCGCAAAGCCGCGTCGCCCCCGGACCGGCGCCGCCCGAGCTTCTGTGGACGTTCGATCCCGGCCGGCGGCGCGGCCGCGTGAAGATCCACAGCACGCCGGCAGTCGTCGACGGCCTCGTATTTGTCGGCGCGCTGTATGAGCTGCAGACCTTTTCGCAGGGATTTCTCTTCTGTGTGAACGCCCAGGACGGTCGCGTGCTTGCCGACGGCCCCGCCCGCCCGGGCGAAATGCTCTGGCGCTTTGCCGGCGGCGACACGGTGAAGCCGGTCTTTTCGTCGCCGGCGGTTTCCGGCGGGAATATCTACTTCGGCGAGGGATACCATCAAGACAAGCGCTGCCGGCTGTTCTGCCTCGACGGCGGATTCGGGCAGCGGGTCCTGTGGGAGCGCGCCACCGCCAGCCACGTCGAATCCAGCCCCACGATTGTCGGCGACCAAATCTTCGTCGGGGCGGGCGACGACGGCCTCTTGTGTCTGAGCGCAAGAGAAACCTCCAGCGATGCGGCCGGCCGCGCCGTGCCCAAGACGCTCTGGCAAGTGGAGGGAATTCACGTCGATGCCTCGCCGCTCGTCGTCGCCGGCCGCGTCTACGTCGGCACCTGCGTGGGCG
>JACOUI010000262.1 GCA_016177915.1 Planctomycetia bacterium | reverse complement strand
GGCGACGTACCGCCGGCGCGACGAGCGGGCCGACGCGGACTATTTCGGCCGCCTGGCCGGCGAGCGCCGCGTGGGCCTGTTCGTCGTGGGGCTGCCCGTTCACGCGAGCGGCGACGAGAGCCAGCAGTCGCGCGAGGCGCGGCGGTTCGGGCAGTGGCTTCACGAGCAGACGGGCGTGGAGGTCCGCTACTTCGACGAGCGCTACACGACGGCGGAGGCGGAGGGCCTGCTGCAAGGGGCCGGGCTGACGAGCGCCAAGCGCAAGGCGCGGCGGGACATGCTGGCGGCGCAGCTTCTTCTGGCCGCGTTTCTGGAATCGGGCGCCAAGGGAACGGAGCCGCCGGGGCCTCTCGACGGCTAGCGGGCTGCCTCAAATCAGCATTCGTCACCGGCCGTGGCTCCTCGATTCGGCGATCGCCGCCCGGAGTTTCATCTCACCGTCACGAGTGACCTTCGTGCCGCGGAAACTGAATCCCTTCAGCTTTTTGAGCCCGTGCAAGTGCTCCAAGCCCAGATCAGTAATGCTGCAGCCATCAAGCATCAGGAACCGGAGATTCTCTAAATGTGCGAGATGAACCAATCCTTCGTCGGTGACGTTCGGACTGCCGTTTAGATACAGGGCGGAGAGGGACTGCATTTTCGAGATCGCATGCAAGTCATCGTCGCCCAGCGGCTGACTGAATTGGCCGCGCGCTGCTCCAAGGTGAAGGACTTGCAGCCGATGGAGGCCGTCGAGAGCAACCACGTCCTTTCCGCGAATGTTTGGACACTCAAGGAGCGCAAGGGCACGGAGACTCTCAAGTCCCGCCAGACGTTGCAATCCGGCCCCCGTGAGCTCCGGATTCCCATTCAATGACAAACTCCTGAGCCGATGCAGATTCGCGATCGGTCCGATCGCATCGTCGTTGAGCCCGCATTCGTCAAGCTGAAGCCCCTCCAGACGTGGAAGCGCAGCCACGTTAGCGACGTCGCGCTTCTCGAGTCGAACGCCGTAAACGCGCAGCGACTTCAAGGAGTCGAGACGTGGAATCGAATCCGTCCAGGTCTGGCGCTCCGTCGCGACCGCCGAGGAAGTCGGCTCCAGGGAAATGTAGAGCGCCTCGATTCTCTCCGGCCGCCAATCGTCCGGGACAAAGAGCACTTCCCAAAGCCAATCGCACGGCACGTCGCGCCCGACGAACATCACGTCCAATGGCTGATCGCTTGCCGCCACAGCCTCGCGCAGCGCCCAGGTGCCCTGCGTCTCGCGGTACCACTGCAAAGGCCCAATGCAGGCCAACCCGGCGAGGAACACCAAACCGAAGATATCAGTGAGCCGGAATTGCCAGAACCGGCCTCGCCGGCGGCGGCGGAGCTCCACTACCGTGCCGACCACGCCCACAATGAGCGCTCCGACCCCGATGTCCAGCCATAAGGCCCCTGGGTTCCACAAGAGCTCACTCTTATAAGCAGGGATGCGATACCACACCCGCGGCCAGCCCCACTGCAGCGCGTTCCGGCTCGGGTCGCCGTACGGGTCCGGCATGATATTGAAGAGAGCGATGACGCTGCAAACCGCGGCACCGATCGTCCACGTCGACAAATGCGGCGACCACCAGGGTCGCCGCCTGGGTGGGGCGTTCGATTGCGGCCGATTGTCGCTCACTTGAGTCCTCGTCACGCCAGCACGAGTCGCCCCGTCTTGTCCGCGCCTATCCGTCCCATCCGTTCAATCCGCGTCCCATTCCCCTGGGCCACCGACGAGTCGGACTCAGCGGATGACGACACATTAGCCAGCGCGCCGCAGCGCGCTACACTGCCAGCCGCACCGGCATGCGCCTGGCCCCCCAGCGCCCCGGCGGTCCCGCAAACACCCCGGCGCAGGGCGTCCCGCACGAGCGGCAGCGCCCGTCGTCGGTCAGGTTCCAGGCCGTCAGTGTGTACCAATCGCGGCCGACAAGCAACTTTTGGCAAGCGTGGCAGAACGTGCTGCCGCCGTTTTCGTCGTGGACGTTGCCTGTGTAGGCGTACCGCAGGCCGTTGCGCATGGCGATTTCCCGTGCCCGCGCGAGCGTCGCGGCGGGCGTGGGCGGCACGTCCAGCATGCGGAAATCGGGATGGAAGGCCGTGAAATGGTGCGGCACGTCCGGGCCCAGCTCCGTTGCCACCCAGCGCGTCATGGCGTCGATTTCGGCGTCGGTGTCGTTATGGCCGGGGATCAAAAGCGTCGTGATCTCGAACCAGACTTGCGTCTCTTGCTTGAGGTACTTGAGCGTGTCGAGGACGGGCTGCAAGTGGCCGGCGCAAATCTCGCGATAGAACTCCTCCGTGAAGCCTTTGAGGTCCACGTTGGCGGCGTCCATGTGGCGGAAGAGCTCCTCGCGCGGGCCGCCGCCGCAGATTTCGCCGGCCGTCACGGCCACCGTCTTGATGCCCGCCGCATGACAGGCCTTCGCCACGTCGATGGCATATTCGAGAAAGATCACCGGGTCGTTGTAGGTGAAGGCCACGCTCCGGCAGCCCAGCTCGCGGGCGGTGCGGGCGATCGTTTCCGGCGAGGCGGCGTCGGCCAGGGTGTCGATCTCGCGCGACTTGCTGATGTCCCAGTTCTGGCAGAACTTGCAGCCCAGGTTGCAGCCGGCGGTGCCGAACGAGAGGACCGCCGTGCCGGGCAAGAAGTGGTTGAGGGGCTTCTTCTCGATGGGATCGACGCAGAAGCCGCTGGAGCGGCCGTACGTCGTGAGCACGATCTGCCCGCCCTGGCAGGCGCGGACAAAGCAGAACCCCCGCTGGCCGTCGTGGAGCTTGCAGAAGCGCGGGCAGACGTCGCACTGGATGCGGCCGTCTTCCAGGCGGCGCCAGTATTTCGTGGGGACGACGTTTTCGAGCGTTTCGGTGTCAGTGGTCATGCAGCCGGTGAATCCTGGGCCGGGACGCGGGGAAAGTTGTAGTTAAAGGAACGAAGTGTAATCGGCCACCCGCCTAACTTTGGTGTCATTGTATGCTTGGGCCTCGACAGCGGCATGCACTCTCGACGAATCTTGTCAACACCTCGACGCGGTTGCGGGTAGAATAGAGTTGTCGTCCTCGATCATGGAGAACGCCGATGAACTGGCAAGACCGGATTACCGTCGATCCGAAGGTCCTGGCAGGCAAGCCGATCGTCAAAGGGACGCGGATTTCGGTCGAGTTTGTCATCGACCTCTTGGGACGCGGATGGACCGTCGCCGACGTGCTGCGCGAGTACGATCATTTGTCGCCCGAGGACGTTCAAGCCTGTCTGGCCTACGCCAGCGACGTGCTCAAGTCGGAACGCGTTTACCTCGTCCCGACGACGTAGGCGAACATCGCCATGCGGCTGCTTGCCAACAAGAGAATTCCGATGTGAACGTGCTTTCGCCCCAAGTCGCTGGTCTATTCTATCCCTCGGAACCCGCGCGGTTAACCGAGGAAGTCAAGACTCTCCTGTCGCGGGCGGCCGGACACGGGACGGGGCGGGCGGAGTGGCCGAAGGCGCTCATCGTTCCGCACGCCGGCTACCGGTACTCCGCGCCGGTGGCGGCCGAAGGATACGCTCTTTTGGCGCCTGGGCGCGAGCGGATTCGCCGCGTCGTTTTGCTGGGGACGGGCCACCGCGGGCCGCGTCATGGCCTGGCGACGACGATGCGGGACGCGCTGGCGACTCCCCTGGGCGCCGTGCCCATCGATTCGGAAGGCCGGCAAACAGCGCTAGGTTTTCTCCAGGTCTCAGTCGAGGAGATCGCCTTTCGCGGCGAGCACAGCCTGGAAGTTCAGTTGCCGTTCCTGCAAATCGTCCTGTCGCATTTCTCGGTGGTGCCGCTCCTCGTGGGGCGGGCTTCGGCCGGCGAAGTGGCCGAGGTGCTCGACGCCCTGTGGGGCGGCCCGGAAACGCTCGTCGTCGTCAGCTCCGACATGACGCACTATTTCGACTGCGACACGGCAAGAGGCCGCGATCAGCAGACGGCGCGCGCGGTCGTGGCGCTGCGGGCCGACGACATCCCGCCGGACGGCTTCTGCTGTCACGGCGGCGTGTGCGGGCTGGTGGCTTTGGCGGCCCGGCGCGGGATGAGCGCCATCGCGGCGGCATTGCGCAACTCCGGCGACACGTCGGGCGAGCGAGAAAGCGTCGTCGGCTACGGGGCGTTTGCGTTTTATGAACCGACCGTAGCGCGATGACGTGCCGAGGCTATTCTGCCTTGGCGGCCAGGGGCTCGGGCGCACCCTGGCGCAGGAAGGCCGTGCGGCAATCGGGCGGGCATGGCGGGCTTCCGGTCCGAGCGCATGGTCCGATCCACGGCGTGCCCATTTTTAGTGTACGAATACCGCCGCACAATGGGCCGCCGCGATTTTTGGAAGCCCCCATCCTATCGTCCGAATGCGACGTCAAGCCCGGCGAAAACGAGCTTCAACTTCGACCGAGATAGCCTGCCAACTCGTCGCGTCAGGAGAGATTTGTCGATGGCGATGATCTGCGAGACGTTGGCGACCGAGTCTTTGGGCAGGCTTGTTTCGCCTGCAGCCAGAAGCACATTTCCAGGCGCGTGCGCCAATCGAAGGTTGGATGTGAGGGGAATACAGATGACCGTCGCAATCCTGCTTCGATTGAACGAATCACTTCGAACAACCGCAACGGGGCGGCGGTATCCGGGACCGGAGCCCGTCGGGGCGGGTAGCTCCGCCCACCACACGTCGCCCTGTGAGATCACCACTCGGTGCGCTCCAGAATACGGCGCGCCGCCGTCGCGACAAAATCATCGCGCTGGTCGCCCAGGTCGGCGAAAACCTGGTTGAGGGCTTCCGTAATGCCGTCGCTTGAATGACGCGCAACGTACTCGGCAACGGCCTGTGCATACAGTTCGCTGCGCGACTTCTTTTGTCGACGCGCGAGATCCTCCGCCTCGCGGAAGACTTCGTTCGGAATCGAGATGGCAGTCTTCATGCCCGTAGTATAACACAGGGAGAAGTCTGCGAAAACACCGCGGCGACGGCCGGGCCGTCTCTCGCCGCTCTTTCAGTGCACGCTCATGTCGCAGCTCAAGCCGCCGGCCGCCGGCAGATACGCCGTCTTGCAGTAGTCCATCACCATCCGGTCGGCGCTGAACCGCCAGGCCAGCGAGCTGATCGAGTTCTTCATCGTCTGCACCCACTGCCGCGGCAGGCCGTCCACGTCGCGGTCGTAATACAGCGGCACGATTCGCTCCTCCAGCACTCGAATCAGGTCCTCGGCGTCGCGCTGATCGGAAATCGCGTCGGAAACGTGGCTCGAACCCTTGCCGATGGCAAAGCCGTTGCGGCCGTCATAGCCCTCGGCCCACCAGCCGTCGAGCACCGAGCAATTGAGCCCGCCGTTGAGCACGGCCTTTTGCCCGCTCGTGCCGGAGGCCTCCAGGGGCCGGCGCGGGCTGTTGAGCCAGACATCGACTCCCTGCACGAGGTGCCGGCAGACGTTGATGTCGTAGTCCTCGATGAAGACGACGCGGCCGGCGAAGCGCGGGTCGTGCCGCAGGTTGGCGATGCGCTTGATGAGCTGCTTGCCGGGTTCGTCGGCGGGGTGGGCCTTGCCGGCGAAGATGATCTGCACGGGGCGCTGCGCGTGGTTGACGATGCGGTCGAGCCGGTCCAGGCTGGCCAGGATCAGGTCGGCGCGCTTGTAGGTGGCGAACCTCCGGGCGAAGCCGATGGTGAGGATGCTGGGGTCGAACATGCTGCGGGCGGCCTCGACGACGTCGTCCCCTTCGCCGCGGCGGCGGCATTGCCGGCTCACGCGGCGGCGGATGAACGCCAAGAGCAGGTTCTTGAGCGCGTAGTGCGTCTCCCACAGCTCGCCCGGATCGACCTGGTGGATGGCCTGCCAGACTTCCGGCTCGCCCAGGCGCTTGCGCCAGTCCGGCTCAAAGTGTTTGTCGTAGAGCTGCGCCATCTGCCAGGCGAGCCAGCTCGAAATGTGCACGCCGTTGGTGATGTGGCCGATGGGAATCTCCTCCTCCACGCGCCACGGCCAGAGGTGCGCCCACATGCGGCGCGTGACGTGCCCGTGCAGCGCGCTGACGGCGTTGGCCCGCCGCGAGAGCTTGAGGGCCAGCACGGTCATGCAGAACGGCTCGGACTGGTTCTGCGGCTCGACGCGCCCCAGGCCCATGAGCTGGTCGTAGGAGATGCGCAACTGGTCGCGCAAGGGTCCCAAGTGCTCCTCGATCAGCCCGCCGTCGAAGCGGTCGTGCCCGGCGGGGACGGGCGTGTGGGTCGTGAAGACGGTGCGGTGGGCGACCTCGCGGAGGGCCTCGTCGAAGCTCACGCCGTCGTTCTGCATGCGCTGTCGAATGGCCTCCAGGACGACGAACGCGCTGTGCCCTTCGTTGAGGTGATAGACGCCCGGCTCCAGGCCCAGGGCCTGCAAGGCCCGGATGCCGCCCACGCCCAGCACCAGCTCCTGGCGGACGCGCGTGCGGTGGTCGCCGCCGTAGAGGCGGCTCGTGAGGTGGCGGTCTTCCGTGCCGTTGCCGTCGACGTTGGAGTCCAAGAGGTACAAATTGACGCGCCCCACCTGCAACCGCCAGACCTTGGCCAGCAGCCGGCCCGACCGCGTCTCGATGACGACGGTGATCTGCTTGCCGTCGCGGCCCAGCGCCGGCTCCATCGGCAGGTCTTCGACCTTCGTGTCGATGTACTCCTCGACCTGATAGCCCTGGGCGTCGAGCTGCTGCTTGAAATATCCCTGGGTGTAGAACAGGCCCACCGCCACCAAGGGAATGCCCAGCCCGCCGGCGCTTTTGATGTGGTCGCCCGACAGCACGCCCAGGCCGCCCGAGTAGACCGGGATCGACTCATGCAGGCCGAACTCGGCGGAGAAATAGGCGACGGGCTTGGCGCCCAGGACGCCGGCGTGCGTGGCGGCCCAGGTTTGAGAGAGGGCGAAATACTCCTTCAGCCGCCGGTAGGCGTGGTTGATGCGGCTGTAGAGCACCATCTCCTGCACGCGCATGTCGAGGCGTTCGGGAGTGAACTCGGCCAGCAGCGCGATGGGGCTGTGGTCGAGCTGCCGCCAGCGGATCGGATCCAGGTCGCGGAACAGGTTGACGACGTCCGGGTTCCAGCTCCACCACACATTCTTGGCCAGGGCCAGGCACTTGTCGTACAGCGACTGCGCCGAAACGGAATCGACGCGCGACTCCGCCATGCGGTCGCTCGCTGCCAAATCGGGACGGTTCATTCGGAAGTCTCTGGGGGCAAACTGCCGGCCTTGGCCGGCAGAAGCAGTGCGGATTCTGAGGCGGTATCAAACTGCCGGATAGATCATTCTACGTCAAGGTGAACCTCCGTGGGGCGGGCGGTGCCTCTGCTTTCGAGCGCAGACGATTGCACTCTTCGCGGATGCACGAAGAACGGCAGGCGAGACGCCTGCCCCACGAAGATCGGCAGGCGGGACGCCTGCCCCACGAACCCGCCGCTCGACAGGGCGCCGGTCGCACGTCAAACTGTGGCGACCGGGACGAGCCGTTTTTCCCGACCCCGAGTGGATGCGAATGCGGTCCTACAAAATCGCCGTCTACCCGGGCGACGGCATCGGCCCGGAGGTCATCGAGCAGGCCGTGCGCGTGCTCGCGGCCGTGCAGCCGACGGGCGGCTTTGCGCTCGAGATGACCACCCTGCCGTGGGGATTTCGGCACTTTGAACAGACGGGCCGCGTCGTGCCGGAGGACTTCTTGGACGTCCTGCGACCGATGGACGCGATCTTGCTTGGCGCCGTCGGCTGGCCAGCGAGGCTCCCCGACCACTTGACCCTCTCGCCGCTCGTCAAGATTCGTCAGGCCTTCGATCAGTATGCCTGCGTGCGGCCGGTCAAGCTGTACGAAGGGGTCCGCAGCGTGCTGGCCGACAAAGGGCCGCGGGACATCGACTTCGTCGTGATCCGCGAAAACTCCGAGGGGGAGTACGTCGATTGCGGCGGGCGATTCAAGGTCGGCCAGCCCGACGAGACGGCCGTGCAGACCGCCATTCACACGCGCCGCGGCGTGGAGCGGATTCTGCGGTTCGGGTTCGAGATGGCCCGCTCGCGTCGGCGGAAGCTGATGATGGTCACCAAGTCCAACGCGCAGCGGTTCGCCTACGGAATGTGGGACGAAGTGCTCCAGGCCGTCCGCGGCGATTACCCGGACGTGGCGTCCGAGAAGCAGCACGCCGACGCGGCGGCGATGAACTTCGTGCGGCGGCCGGAGACGTTCGACGTGGTCGTGGCCTCGAACCTGTTCGGCGACCTCTTGACCGATTTGGGCGGCATCATCAGCGGCGGGCTGGGGCTGGCCCCGAGCACCAACACCAATCCCGAGCGGCGGTTCCCGTCGATGTTCGAGCCGGTCCACGGCTCCGCGCCGGACATCGCCGGCCGGGGGATCGCCAACCCGATCGCGGCGATCCTGAGCGCCGCGATGCTGCTCGACTGGCTGGGCGAGCGCGCCAGCGGCGACCGCATTCGGCGGGCGGTGGAACAAACGCTGGCCGGAGGGCACAAGACGCCCGATTTGGGCGGCGCGCTCACGACAGGCGAGATGGCCGACCGCGTGATCGAGAACTTGTAAGGCGGCGGGCCGCCTGCCCTACGCGGCCTTCTCCACCGCCGCCTTCATTTTCGCAAGCCCTTCTTGCGCCACGGCCAGCGCGTCGCGCGACCAGTAGTCGCGGTTGAAAAGCTCCAACGACAGCGTGCCGCAAAAGCCGCCGGACACAAGATCGCGCACGATCTGCGCCGTCGGCGCGACGCCGTCGCCGGGAAAGACGCGATGCGCGTCGGTGATGCCCGCCCGGTCCGGCTCGGCCGGGTAGTCGTTCATGTGAAAGACGTGGATCGCCTTGCCGCTCACGAGCCGCAGGCTGTCGAAGCCCGAGCCGCCTTTGTGCAGATGATAAATGTCGGGCAGGATGCAGGCCCTGGGGTGTCCGCTCTCGACGGCGACGTACATGGTTTCCGAAAGGCGGCTGAGCGACTTGGAAAAGCCCCAGACCTCGGCCTGCGGCGTGACGCCGATCTCGTCGCCGATTTTGCACAGCTCGCGGTAGCGCTCGGCGGCGACGGCCAGCTCGACGGGCTGGTTCGTCGCGCCGGCCGGCGGAGCGGCGATGCGCGTGCCGCCGAGGTTTTTCACGCGATCCATGTCGCGCTTTGCCTGCTCCAGGCCCTTGGCCCGGGCGGCCGGGTCGTCGACGATCCACGGCGCAAAGCCGATGGCGCTTTCGACGGCGAGGCCCAGGTCGGCGATGCGTTTCCGCAGGTCGTCGAGCCTGCCGCCCGACTGTACGAACTGCTCGATCTCGTTGAGCCACGGCTCGACGGCGTCGTAACCGGCCTTGGCGGCGATCTGGACCTCCTCGACCAGCCCCAGCTTCTGGCCGCGGATCGTGCTCATGTTGAGGCAATAACGAAGCCTGGGCTTGGCTGGGGCATCGGCGGCCGCGAGCGGCTGCCCGACCAGAACGGCGCCGGCGGCGGCCCCTGCTGCGAGGGATCCGGCGGCGAAAAGCGCGTCCCGGCGGGAGAGGGTGTGGCTCATGGGCGACTCTCAAGGGAGATTGAGATCGATGCTTCGCGGCCTGTGGACGGATTGTCAATGCGCAACAGTGTTTCCCGCGCGCCTTGCGTCGTCAACCGGCAGCCCGCCGCCGCTGAGGTTCATTGGCACCGGCCGGCGCAGTAGAATCGCAACAACAGCCCGACGACGGACCGTCGCCACCGGCCCAGGTGCCGCAAACCGGGGTTGAATTCGATAGGGTCGTTTCCTGCGGTGGAGGAAGTCATGCGCGGCTTGGCGTCGATCGCGGGCGTTTGGGTGGCGGCGCTGCCGCTCATTGTTGTCGACGTGCCGGCGAGCGCCGACGACGCCCCGTCGGACAAGGAAGTCTTAAAGCCGCTGCAAGTCTACATCGGGGCCTGGAAGGGCGTGGGCCAGCCCAAGCGCGGCTCAACCGAGGGGACGTGGATCGAAAAGTCCGACTGGGCCTGGAAGTTCGACAAGGGCCAGGCGCAGATCGTGTTCGACAGCCCCGAAGGCAAATACTTCCAGCACGGCCGCATCGTCACCGGCGACAAACAAGGCGAGCTGAAGTTCATCGGCACGCTCCCCGACGACAAGACGGAGATCGCCTACACGGCCAAGGCCCCCGCCGGCGACGAGGAGTTCCCCGAATTGGTCTTCGCCGCCGACAAGCGGGCCGCCGATCGGCCGGCGCGGATCTCGATCCGCATGGTGGCCAAAGGCGACCGGCTGCTCGTGCTCTACGAGAAGCGCGTCGGCGAGACGGACCGTTACTTGCGGCTGGCGGAGGTCGGTTCGACGCGCGCCGGCAGCGATTTCGGCAAGGGCACGACCGGCCGCGAGTGCATCATCACCGGCGGCGCAGGCACGATCCCCGTCACGCACAAGGGCCAAACCTACTACGTCTGCTGCACCGGCTGCCGCGACCTCTTCAACGAGGACCCCGACGCGGCCATCGCCGAATACGTCGCCCGCAAGAAGGCTGAGAAGGAAAAGAAAAAGTAGGGCAACTTGCCGTGGCTGGGGTCCGGCGTCCGCCGGCCCCCAACCCGCGCCTCGCCTCGCCTTTTCTGTAGCCCACGCCTTTCAGCGGTGGTACGGATTGTGCCGCGAATCGTGTTTCTGCGCGTGTCGCCCGCGCTCGGCGCTGCTGCGACCTATAGTCAAAGTAGCGGAAAACCCGCCCGAAACGGTCGGCTGGGGCCGGCGGACGCCGGACCCCAGCCACGAACGATCATGATTTCGTCGCGGCGCTTTATGAGCACCAGCGATCCCCAGGGCAAACCCGACCCTGCGCAAAGCGCCGGCAAGGCGACCGAGCCGGCGAAGACCGGCGCTGCGCCGGGCGAGAGAGCCGCGCCCGCCAATAGCTCTCCGCCTGGGCCCAAGCTGACCGCGTCCGTCCGCCCCGCGCCGAAGCCGCTCTTCGGCCGGGCCAGCCCCGCCGCGCGCAAGGCGACGCATGAAATCGCGCGGCGGCTTCAACACATGACCTGGCGGCATCTCGCGCTCGCGATTCTGGCGAGCGCCGTTTTGCACTTGGCCACGCTCGCCATGCTCGCCTATTTCTTTCCCATCGCGGAGCCGGCCCCCGCGCAAAACGTCATGACCGTCCAATTCGCCGATCCCTTCGCCCCGCCGGCGGAACTGGCGTCGTCGCTAACCGTCGCCGACGCCGACCCCGACCCGCGCTACAGCGTCGCGGAGCCGATCTCCGTTCCCGACAGCCCGCAAATCGCCCTCATGGAATCTGCGGTTCACGCAGCGGCCGGCCAGCGGCCAGGATTGCTGCCCGCTGACGTGGGCGAGGCGGGGATGAGAAAATCGAATCGGGGTCAGTTCGAGGGCGCCTTCCGCGGCCGCGGCGCAGACGCCCGCGCCCGCCTCGGCGCGGCCCATGGCGCCACGCCCGCCAGCGAGGCGGCGGTCGATCGCGGCTTGAAATGGCTGGCCGCCCATCAACGCCCGGACGGAAGCTGGCGCTTCAACCATCACCAGGGACCGTGCGAAGGGCAATGCCGCCATCCCGGCACGGCCACTCCGACCACCGCCGCAACAGGCGTCGCGCTGTTGGCGTTTTTGGGCGCGGGCGAGACTCAAGTTCACGGCCGGCACCAGCACACGGTCCGCCAGGGCTTGGCGTATCTTCGCCGCCGCGCCGTGAGCACGCCCCAAGGGGCCGACCTCCGCGAAGGGACGATGTACTCACAGGGCATCGCGGCCATCGCGCTTTGCGAAGCCTACGGCCTGACGCGCGACGTGCAGCTTCGGGAGCCGGCGCGGCGGGCCGTCGATTTCATCCTCGCCGCCCAGCACGAGGCGGGCGGCTGGCGCTATGCGCCCGGCCAGGCCGGCGACACGACCGTCACCGGCTGGCAGCTCATGGCGCTCAAGAGCGCGCAGATGGCCTATATGCAAGTCCCCCCGCCGTCACTGGCCGCTGCCGGCCGCTTCCTCGACAGCGTCCAGGCCGACGCCGGCGCCCGCTACGGCTACATGACGCCCGGCGAGCAGGCGACGACGACGGCCATCGGCCTGCTCTGCCGCATGTACCTGGGCTGGCGGCACGACGACCCGGCCCTGCAGCGAGGCGTGCAGTTTCTGTTAGAGACCGGCCCGTCGCAGGACAACATGTATTACAACTACTACGCCACGCAGGTGCTTTTCCACTACGGCGGCTCCGCCTGGGAGACCTGGAACCCGCGGATGCGCGAAACGCTCGTTTCGCTGCAGGCCCGCCAGGGTCACGAAGAGGGAAGCTTCTACCTGCCCGGCGGCCAGCTTGAGACGGGCGGGCGGCTGCTCAGCACGGCCTTGGCGGTGATGACGCTGGAGGTCTACTACCGCCACATGCCGCTCTATCGCACGAGCGTGCTGGACTCGGACTTCTGATCGCAAAACGCCACTGCGGTGCTCCGCGCCGCCTCGTCTGGTGCGCACAGAGAACGCCGATACTAGACCTTAACCAAGCGAGCCCGGTTCGGCTCGCTGGAGAGGGCTCACAAAAAAACTCGAAATCTTCGGCGTTCTCGGGCGTCTGAGAGTTGAAAGCAAAAACTCAAGACCACGAGCACGGAGGATTTCGAGTGAAACGT
>JACOUI010000261.1 GCA_016177915.1 Planctomycetia bacterium | reverse complement strand
CTCGTGCCGGGGGCTCGTTGACTGGCAGCTAGCGCGACCGTCTCATCGCGCGTGCTTCTCCACCGGCCTTGTGCCGGTGGATTCGCGATTGAAAGCTGCACCGACCGGACGGGCAGCCGCCAGTCGTTCGCTCCGCCGACGCGCTTTTCGGCGGAGGCGGGTTTTTCGGGGGGTCGGCCCCTAGCTGCCAGTCATTTACCCACCGGCACAAGGCCGGCGGTGACTGTGTCCTAAACGCCGAAGTTGTTTTTCGTTCGCTCCTTACCCTGCGATTATTCCCCCCATTTTGCTTGCATTTCCCCGCTTGCGTAACTACCATCGTTTCATAGGTCTACATCGAGGGCGCAGGCATTTTGAGTCCGCGGCCGGGTGACCGTAATCTGTTGGCTTCCCCCGGCACGTTTTCGGAACAGGAGAACACCCGTCATGTCCCGTTGGTCTTTGTGCAGTCTGTCGGTCGTTGCGTGCCTCGTGATGCTGGGCTTGGCTGACCGGTCATGGGCACAGATCGGGGGCGGGAACGGCAACGGGAACCAAGGGCCCGCTGCCGCCGGTGTGGCCATCAATGCCGAGGGCGTCCTGAGCGTCAAGGCCGTGGCCGATCCCCAGGGCCGTCTCACCCGCGAGCGCGTAAAAAGCGCCGTTGCGGGCTTGGCACCCGACCTGGCCAAGGGCAGCGAGCTGCGAAAGATCTCGCTCACGCGCCTCGAAGCCGCCGTCGCCGAGCGCATTGCGGCCGGCCAGCCGCTGACCGACGAGATGAAATACCTCGCCGGCCTGACCCGCGTGCAGTACGTCTTCTTCTATCCGGAAAGCGGCGACATCGTCATCGCCGGCCCGGCCGAGCCGTGGTTCAAGGACCTGACCGGCCGCGTCTGCGGCGCCAAGAGCGGCCGCGCGATCGTCGAACTGCAGGACCTCGTCGTGGCCCTCCGCGCGTATCCGCCGGCCAAAAAGAACAACAACCTCACCGTCATGTGCTCGATCGACCCGACCAAGGAGGGCCTGGCCCGGATGCAGCAGTTCCTGAATCAGGTCGGCCCCCGCGCCACTCCGAATGACACGCAATTCATCGTCAATGGCCTGCGGCAGAGTCTGGGCCTGCAAAACGTGACCATCGACGGCGTCCCAGCCGACACGCACTTCGCCCAGGTGATGGTCGAGGCCGACTATCGCATGAAGCTGATCGGCATCGGCCTGGAGGAGCCGCCGGTGAAGATGATCACCTACGTGGCGAAGGCCACGCCGGCCGGGGTCTCCCGCAACGCCCTGGCCCGCTGGTTCTTCGTGCCCGACTACGAGTGCGTCCGCGTCGCCGACGACGCCTTGGCGATGGAGCTGGTGGGCGAGGGCGTGAAGCTGGTGGGCGAGAATGAGGTGGTGGGCGACGACGGCAGCCGCGCCGCCAGCAAGAAGATCGACGGCGCCAGCCAGGCCTTCGTGACGAGCTTCACCAAGAAGTACCCGGAGCTGGCGGCCCGCTCGCCGGTCTACGCCCAGCTTCGCAACTGCATCGACGTGCTCGTGGCGGCCGCGTTCATCCAGCAGCAAGACTACTACGGCCAGGCGAACTGGAAGGCCGAGACGCTCGGCGACGAAGAGAAAGTCCCCGTCCGCACGTGCGCCGTTCCCAAGCAGGCCGACACGGCCGTCAACAGCCTGTGGAAGGGCAGCCGGCTGATGACGCCGGTGGGCGGCGGCGTTCACATCGAGCCGGCCGAAGCCCTCAAGAGCGACAAGCTCCTCAAGGACGAGCAGGGCAAAGTCCGGGCCCTCCGCGAAGGCACGAAGCTGAACCTGGCCAAGGGGCAGTGGTGGTGGGACTAGATGCGTCGCACTTCGCCCGATAGGGGTAGGGAGGGCCGAGTGAGGTCGGCCCCCCCCTCCCTCCGAGCGGGTTTCCCGCATCCGGCTCTCCGGTTGATGGTTCTACCTCCGCGAGGATTGGCACTCCGCGGTGCAGGCTGCAAGCAGACTGTACAACCCCTCCGCCGTAAAGAAGGCGATGGGCCAGCGGTGATGATCGCAGCCGTTGGCACGGCCGCGGCGGCCACTGCGCTTGCGCAGAATGCTGCGCAAGCGCATGCGTACCCAGGCGTCCACGGAACGGAACGTGTACGGGGAACTGTGTTTGAAATACTCAAACCAGCCCCGCAGCGTCCGGCGCCTCGGGTTGCTGGGCCGGATCGTCGACGGGCGCGTCGATGCTCGGGGTCGAACGGCCGGCCGCTCTTCCAGACGGCAAACACCTGGTGCAAGAGCTTCCGCATGACGTGCCCCTGGGTCACGTCTCCTCTCCGGCCGCGGGCCCGCAAGCGCGCGTACAGGTCGCGCGGCGGGGTTGCACTGGAAGGCCGACCAGGCCGCCATCCACAGATACCGCCGCACCAGGTCGTTCCCCTGGGTCGTTCCCCTGGGTCGTTCCCCTGGCGCGACATGAGCATGGTGCCCGGCGGAACCGGCCGCCCGCGCTTGTCCACGCCCGACGTCGCCTCTTCGGGAAACACGCCGACGTAGCCGACCAGACCTTCGGCTCGTGGCGTTGTCACATCCCGCGGCTCGACCGCTCATCACGAGGATCGCCTCGTCGAAGGACCCCCGCAGGACTCGCGCTACGTGTTCTGTACCCTGCTTTCCGTGCCGAGCGTTGCCGCCGCGCTTCGCCAGACCCGCCAGCGCGGCGTCATCACGCCGGACGCCCCTTGAAAACCGTCGTTACATCTACGACTTGTGGCGAATGTAGGCTTCGACGTTGGCTTCCAGCACGGCGAGCGGCACCGCCCCGCTCGACAGCACCACGTCGTGAAACTCCCGCACGTCGAACCGCTCCCCCAGCGCCTCTTCCGTCTTCGCCCGAAGCTGCCGGATCTTCAATTCCCCCATCTTGTAGGCCAGCGCCTGCCCCGGCCACGAAATGTAGCGGTCCACCTCCGTCACGATGTTGTGCCGCGCCAGCGCCGTGTTCTCGCCCATGAACTCGATCGCCCGCTCCCGCGACCAGCCCAGGTAGTGCATGCCCGTATCGACCACCAGCCGGCAGGCCCGCCACATCTCGTAGCTCAGCCGCCCGAAGTCGCTGTAGGGATCCTGATAGAAGCCGCACTCCAAACCCAGCCGCTCGGAATACAGCCCCCAGCCCTCGACGTAGGCCGTGATCGGCGCAAAGCGGCGGAAGTTCGGCATCCCCGTCAACTCCTGCTGGATCGCAATCTGCAAATGGTGCCCCGGCACGGCCTCGTGCAGCGAGAGGGCCTCGATCTCATACAGCGGCCGGCTCTTCAGGTCGTACGTGTTCACGTAGTAAAACCCGGCGCGCGTCCCGTCCGCCGGCGCCGGCGAATAATACGCCGTCGTCGTCTTGCGGGCGATGTAATCGGGCACGGGCCGGATGCCGTAGGGCGTCCGCGGCAGCGTCTTGAACAGCCCCGGCAGCTCGCCGTCCATCTTCTTGAGCACCAGCGCCGTCCGCTCCATGAGCTGCTCGGGCGTCGTCGCATAGAACCGCTGGTCGTTGCGGAGGTGCTCGACAAACGCGTCGAGGTCGCCGTCGAACTTCGCCTTCTTGCGGACCTCGTCCATCTCCGCCCGGATGCGCTTCACCTCCCGCATGCCGATCTCGTGGACTTCCTCCGGCGAGATGTCGAGCGTCGTGAACCGCCGCACGCGGTGGCGGTAAAACTCGCGGCCGCGGGGGAGCGTCGAGGCCGAAATGTCGTCCCGCGCCGCCGGAAGGTACTCCTTGGTCAAGAACGCCAGGAACTCGCGATAGCCGGGCACAATCGACTCGGCGATCGCCTTCTTCCCCTCGTCGCGCAGCCGCTGGCAGTCTTCCTTGGAAAACGTGTCCGGAAAATCGGCGAAGGCCTTGTAAAGGACGCTCTTCTCCGGATCGTCGACAATGTGCGCCTCGACGGATTCCTCGATGCCCACCAGCACCACCGCCGGCAGCACCATCTTCTGCTTGATCCCCTCGCGCAGCAGCGCGGCGTGCTGCTCGGCGTACTTCTTAAAGCCGCGCAGCCGGGCGATGTAATTCTCGTAGTCTTTCACGGTCCGCAGCGGCACGTCGCGATACAGTTCCGCAAACTGGACGTGAAAGCCCGAGCGGTTCGTGATCGGCATCAAGTAGGTCTGAAACTCCGACTCGGCGATATTGCTCTCGGCCAGCCAGCCGAAGACGTCGTAGTTCACCTGGTCGCCCGGCGGCAGGGCGGCCCGGTCGATGGCCTTGAGCCGCTTCAAGAACTCCCGCGCCTTCTCCGTCCTGCGCAGCTCGTCGGCCGCGCTCTCGCTGGGCAAGAGGTCGTTGTACCGCGCGTCGCCGGTGTGCGTGGCAAAGAGCGGGTCTTCGCGCATCGCGAACTGCCACGAGTCGTCAAACAGCTTTTGAAGCTGCGCGGCGGCATCTTGGGCGGGGAGGGGTGCGGACATAAGAGACCCGACTGCAACAACAAGGGCGCAAACCGACCGGAGGACATTGCTGCGACACGTCATCATGCGAAGGTCAACTCCTTTTCATTCATGTCTGTCGTCTCCAGCCTCTAGCCTCCTCCCCCCTCAATACCCCAACGCACACCCGTCCTTCCTCGGCTCCATCACCCCCTCTCCCCCTCCCTATGTGGCGGCACACGGAGTAACCATCATTCCTCAGGGGCCGGGCAGGATGGGCAGCGGGCGGACGCGAATGCGGTGCGGTTCGATCACGACCACGGACCCTTGTTTCAAGGCCCCCTCGATGCCCGGTAAGTTTGCTAGCAGCAGCGCAGCCTGGCGGTCAGGTCGGCGCGTCGTTGCCCCGCGGAAGAGGACCACTGAGGGTTTTGACTCCTGCCGCACGGCCAGCAGCGTGCCGAAATCGGTGTCCGCGGAGACAATGACCCGGTCCTCTTGCGCCGCACGCTCAAAGATCACCGTATCGTCGGCAGCGGCCAGACCATAGTCGCGGACGTGAACAGCGTCGTGGCCGGCCTTTCGAAGCAACTCGGCCACGGCCGGCGACAGCGCGTTGTCGACGAGGAACTTCATGGCGCCGTCACCAGGGGCAGCTCACGCTCCCGAACCGCCTCGGCCGCGTAGGCCAGTGCTTCACGGATGTCTTCGATAACCAGGTCGGGATAGGCGCGCAGGATTTCGTCGGTGGTCATTCCCTCCGCCACCATGCCGACGACGGTGGCCACGGGAATCCGCAGGACGCGAATGCACGGCACACCGCCCATCTGGCTCGGGTTGACAGTAATGCGGGTCCAATTCATGGGTAGGTTCTCTCGCACGGCTCTCATACTACCCGGGAAGCACTTGGCGGTCCAACGGCGGCAGGAAGAGCGGGTCGTCGCGGAGCGCGAACTGCCAGCCATCGTCAAACAGCTTTTCAAGCTGCGCAGCGGCGTCCGGACCAATCCGACTCTTTGATGCCTGTTTCGGCTTGAAAACGAGCACGCCCCAGGGGCTTGCCGCCGTTGGCAACAGCAGTCCGCCTGATCTCCTCAAGGATTTGTGCTTTGCTGTACATCGAAGCTCTTCCCTCGTCTCCGCTCTCCCCCTCTCCCTCTCGCCCCCTCTCCCCTCTCTGTCTGGCGGCAGTTGGAGTAACCATCATTCCTCAACCCTCACCCCTCGCCCCCTCAATACCCCAACGCACACCCGTCCTTCCTCGGCTCCGTTGCCCCGTTGAGCGTCCCCCGCTCCCAGTCGAGCACGTTCATCCCGAAGTCGATGATGTTGCACAGCACCTGCACGTGCCCCTGCGGCTGAAAGTCGCCCCCCATCACGCCGAACGGAAACACCGGCCGGTCGTCCTTCGTGACCATCGCCGGGATGATCGTGTGGAACGGCCGCTTGTGCGGCTCCAGGCGGTTGGGATGGTCGTCGTCGAGCGAAAACAGGTTGCCCCGGTTCTGCATGGCAAAACCCGTGTCGCCCGCCACAATCCCCGACCCAAACCCGAAATAGTTGCTCTGGATCAGCGAGCAGCAGTTGCGGTCCTTGTCGACGACGCACAAGTAGATCGTGTCGCCGTGCGCCAGCTTCGGGTCGCCGTGCGGCACGTCCTCCGCCGCCTTGCCAGGGTCGATCAGCTTCCGCCGCGTCTCCGCATAGGGCTTCGAGATCAACTCGGCGATCGGCAGCTTCTGGCCCGCCGGATCGGCATAGAACCTTGCCCGGTCGGCAAACGCCAGCTTCTTGGCCTCGATGAAAACGTGCAGGTGCTGGGCCGAGTTGTGCCCCATCGACTTCAGGTCATAACCCTCCAAGATGTTCAGCATCTGCAGGGCCGCGATCCCCTGCCCGTTCGGCGGCAATTCCCACACGTCGTAACCACGATAATTCGTGCTCACCGGCTCGACCCAATCGGCCGTGTGGTCGGCTAGGTCCTTCTCCGTCATGAAGCCTTCGAGCGACGCGCTGGCGGCCGCGATCTGCCGGGCGATGCTCCCCTTGTAAAAACCCGCCGCCCCGTCCTTGGCGATCGCGCGATAGCTCCGGGCCAGGTACGGATTGCGAAAAATATCGCCCGCCCGCGGCGCACGGCCGTCGACGAGATACGTCTTCGCCGAGTCCGGATGCCGCGCGAGCGTCCGCTCCGCCGCCCGCCAGTAGGCCGCGACGACCTCCGTCACCGGAAAACCCTCTTCCGCGTGCGTAATCGCCGGTGCCAGGAGCTGCTCGAAACTCATCGACCCGAACCGCCCGCGCAGCTCCTCCCAGCCCGAAACGCACCCCGGCACCGACCACGCCAGCACGCCCGCCGTCGGAATCTGCTTCAGACCCCGCTTCGCGAACACCTCGCCCGTGAGCGTATACGGGCTGCGGCCGCTGGCGTTCAGTCCGTAGAGCTTCTTGGTCTTGGCGTCGTAATAGATGACGAACAAATCGCCGCCGATGCCGCAGCTCATCGGCTCGACGAGCGCGTTGACCGCGTTGGCCGCGATCGCCGCGTCGGCGGCGTTCCCTCCCTGCCGCAGAACGTCCAGTCCCGCCAGCGTGGCCAGCGGATGGTCCGTGGCCACCATCCCGTGCTTGGCGATCACGACCGACCGGCTCTGGTGCGCGTTCCGCCCCGGCCGGTCGTAGCCGGGACCGATCACCGCGTCGTCGGCCAGGATCGATTCGTCAAACATCAGCCCGCCGGCAAGAAGGAGGAGAACCAACAGCAGCCGCGCGAAAGGCGACACGTGGCGCATGGCACAATGGCTCCTACGAAAGCGTTTTAGTAGCCATCACGCTCCGCGTGATGTAGCGATTTGGCGTGGAAGGGCTTGCGACCAGCAGATCCATTTCATGGGATTGCGTGACCGGATCGTTCATGAGCCACTCCGCGAGATGTTCGGCCGGCACTCTCCGTCGCGAAGAGCCCGCGCCGCCGCGTCGGTGCGACTACCTTACAGCGCCAAAGGGCGCGAAACAACCAACTCACCGCAACTCACTGCCCCCCACGGTTCCCTTGACGCCGCGCCGCCATTGCCGGACAAAGAATTCACAATGTCCAAACCCAAGGCGCTCTACAACCCGTTCTACGCCCTCCTGCTCCTGGCCGGACTGGCCTTTGTCGTCACGGCCTGCGCTTACGGCGTGATGGCCTTCCGCGGCACCAAGGGCGAAGCGCTGGGCGACAAAAGCCCGGGCCTGCTCGTCTTTCTCGACCGCCACGGCGCCCTCGTGATGGGCATTCAGATCGGCGTCCTGGCCGTCGCCTCCGCCGGGGCCATGCTCACCGACAACTTCTGGAAACGCCGGGCCGAACGACAAGCCGCGTCCGATAAGTCGCCGTCCGTCGACGCGACCGACGAAACGAAACGTGAACTTCTGACGCCTGACCCCTGATTCACGTCCCCTGACTCCTGGGCAAGCCGCCTGTCTGAATGAACCTCCTCTGCCTCGCGATCGACCGCCTCCGCCCGGACTTCCTGGGCTGCTACGGCAACACCTTTATCGCCACGCCCAGCATCGATCATCTGGCGGCCGACGGTTTCGTTTTCGATCAGGTCGCGCTCGACTCCGCGGAGTTGCCCGAGGTCTATACGTCGCTCTGGACCGGCAGGCACGCGCTGCGGCGACTCTTGACGGGTAGCAACGACACAGTGCGGCCGCACGATTTGCCAGCCGAGGCGTCGCGGCTGGGATGGAAAACCGCGCTCGTCAGCGACGAGCCGCGCGTGAGCGGCCATCCGCTGGCGAGTTCATTTACCGAGCATATTGAGGTTGCGCCCGAGACGTCCAAACGACCGGCCAGCGCTGCCGACAAAACGCAGTCGGCCGCGCTCTTCGCCGCGGCCGCCCAATCGCTCGAATCGATGAGCGAACCCTTTTTCCTGTGGGCCCACAGCCGCGGAATGGCCGGTGCCTGGGACGCCCCTTACAAATACCGCGAGCGCTACGCCGCCGAAGAAGACCCTCGCCCGCCGGACTTCGTCGACCCGCCTTGCGAGACGAGCGCCCGCGATTTCGACCCCGACCACCTGCTGGGCGTCCGCCAGGCCTATGCCGGCCAAGTGACGCTGCTCGATGAGCACCTCGGCTCCCTCGTCGAAGCCCTTCGCGCCACCGGCCGGCTGGAGCGGACGCTGATCGTTCTCCTGGGCACGCGCGGGTTCCCGCTCGGCCTCCATCGCCGCATCGGCGCTGACGAAGACGATGCTGCCCGATCGCCGCACGATCCGGCCGCATCGCAAAATCGCCCCGGCCCGCCCACCGAGCCTCCGTGGGGCGAATCGACGCACGTCCCGCTCCTGCTGCGTATCCCCGAACAATCCGGCGTCCCGACGAACCTCGTCCGCGGCGCGCGCACCCAGGCGCTCGTGCAACCCGCCGACTTTCAGCCGACTCTGGCCGCATGGCTGCGAGCAGCGCGCTCTCAACACGACGCGCCAACTCGGGACATCGTCGATCTCCTTGTCGCTGTGGCCGTCGGCGAAAAACGCCCACGCCCCGCCGACGGAATGAGCCTCTGGCCCCTCATCCTCGCCCGCGAAGAGACGCTTCGCGACCGTGCCGTCACGTCCTCCCCCGCCGGTCTCGTCCTGCGAACCAGCGGCTGGTGCCTACGTCTTTCGCCCCCCGAAAGCCCCCCGCCCGGCGGCGCCCAACCCGACGCAAAAACTCTCGACGCAAAAACCCCCGGCGCAAGAACCATCGACGCCTGGCTCGCCAATCCCAGCCGGCTGGAACTCTTCGTCCGCCCCGACGACCGTCACGAAGTGAACGACGTGACCCAGGTCTGCCGGGAGATCATCGAAAGCATGACGCAATCGCTGCGCGAATTCGCGGCCGCCTGCCGGCTCGGCGACTCTCCCTCGCTCCCGCCTCTTCCGCCGGAGCCGCAGCACGGGCCGTAGCTTCCGCCCCGCGCTTTGCGCGGCGTTGGTGACATGGCGGCCGACGAATGGCAGGCGGGCCGCCTACCCTACGAGCAAAACGCCACCGCCACTCTAGCAATCGCCGCCGCGACCCGGTCGATCGTCTCCGCGGGCGAGAGCAGCACCGGATGATGCAGGAGCATCATCCGCTCCGCCGCAAGCTGCGACTGTCGCAATTCGCCGAGCTTTCGGCACCGCCGGCTGCCGCGCAGCGAAAAACCCCGGAACCCGTCGTCCAAGGCGACGCCTTCGGCGCGGACCGCCGCGAGGAATTCATCTCGCACCGCCGCTGCCGAGCTGAAATCGGCGCGCTCGCCGCTCGAAACCCCAGCCACGACTCGCAGCTCCTCGGGCGCCAGCTTCAAACCGAGCTTGTAATACGCCGGCTGCGTATCCCCCGCGGCGTTTACAAGCGGGCGGACGCCGACGGTCTTCGCCAGAGCCACCAGCAACCTCTGCACCGACGCCGCCCGCATGGCGTTCCGCTCGTCGAGCCTGGCAACCTGCGGCAAGAGCACCGCCGCCTGCAGCTCGCTCAGCGGAAAGGCGTCGTTGCCGCGCTCCGAGGCGACCTTGATGCGTTGCTGGATGAGGGCGCTATCCGTGAAAAGCGCCCCGCCGCGCCCGGCGGTCAGCAGCTTGCTGCCGCCGAAGCTCCACACGCCCACGTCCCCCCACGTTCCCGCCCGTCGCCCTTCGACTGTCGCCCCCGGACACTGGCAGGCGTCTTCCACGACGCAAAGGCCGCGCGACCGCGCCGTCTCCACCAGCCCCCGCAGCGGCACGATCCCGCCGTGCAGGTGCGAGACGACGACGGCCTTTGTCTTCTGCCCGCACGCCGCCGCAAGCTGGTCCGGATCAAAATTCCAGTTCGATTCGTGTACGTCGACCAGCACGACGCGCGCGCCGACGGCCTCCACGGCCCGGAAGTTCCCCGGAAAATCGTAACCGGCCAGCACGACCTCGTCGTCCGCCCCGACGCCCACGCCGCGCAGCGCCAGCTCGACCGCGATGGTTCCGGAACAACAAAGCGCCGCGTGCGCGACGCCGTGGAATCGCGCGATCTCCTCCGCCAGCGCCGCGCAGTTCCGCCCGTGGTATCGCCCCCAATCGCCCGACGCATAGGCCGCCTGAAGCGCCGCCAGGACCTCGTCATCCGCCAGCGGCCAATCGGGCGGTCCCTCCGGCAAAACGGCCGGCCCGCCGCGAATCGCCAGGCGATCGTGGGATGTGGAATTCACAACGCGGCTCCGGCGGAATCAGAACTGCGCAGTTGGGCTTTTGTTTCGGCCGAAAACCATCCCAGCAAAGCACAAAAGCCGCAGCCCCATCAACGGGAACGCGGCTTTCAAGCCACACGGTCCAGTCGGGGCGGGGAGATTCGAACTCCCGACCTTCTGGTCCCAAACTACGCCCAAGAACCTTGCCAAACCGCAGAAATCCTGGACCTTTCAGCCGTTAGAACACTTCAACCATTTCACATTTTCAAGCGATTCACATTTTTTTCAAGGGTTTCTCTGCAAAACTCTGCAAGTTGATTGTGGCCGTGGCCTCCGGGCGAAAGCGGGGGACGCGGCACGATGAACGTTTCAGCGTGGACAAGGAGAAAACGCCGGCGGCCGCTGACGCCCTGGGAGTTGCCGTCGCTGGTAACGCCGGTTCATCGGTACCGTTGCCGCCGACTGGAGAATCCGAAGGAGCGACCGCACTTCGCAGCAATCTTGGCATGGGTGTACCGAAATCGCTTTGCCGTGGCCAGCCAGATTCAGCGGCGGTTCGCCAAGTACCTGAAGTCCGGACGGACGGCCCGACGGCAGCTCCAAGAGTTGGAGTCACTCGGCTGGCTGGGCGTGGCGCCGGCGCGCGCGGTGGGGCCATTGTTTCCCAAGGTGTACTACGTGACCAGGAGCGGCGTGCAAAGGATCAAGGAAGCGTTTAAGTTGCAGGGGAAGACGTGGGAGCCGACGCGCGTGGACCGGAAGGGCTGGCACAGTAAGGCAGGATACTCCGCGGAGCACGTGATCCACGAGTTGCTGCTGACGGAATTCTTGCTGGGAATCTGGAAAGAGTTTGCGGTTAGGACGGACGTGAAGCTGCTGCAGGTGGAGCGGCGTTCGCTGGGTAGGCAGTCAGCTTTTGCGTTACCTGAACTGGGCAAATCGGCACGGCTGCGTCCGGATGCGATGTTCACTGTTGAAAATGGGCACGGGTTCATTGCGTTTTTGGTGGAACTCGATCTGGGAACGATGAGCCGGAAGCAAGTTGCGTGGAAATTGCGGCGGTACGCGGTCTGGATGACACATGGGCGTGCAGCACGGTGGGTCAAGTCGGTAGCACGGGGACGTCGCTTCAAGGAGCGCGCTGGGGAGCTACGGATCGTCTGGATCGTCAAGAGCCGCGTGGACGGTGACGATACGGGACGGCTGGCAGAAATCGTGCGGGCAGCGCGTCCGTGGTTCGACGAGTTGCATGAGCATGTTTGGTGCGCAACAGTAGGCGAGTTGGCGACGGCGAGTTCTTGCGGGTCGTCGGGAGGCGCTGGGATTTGGATTCGTTGGTCTGACCTTCGCGCGAGGCTTCGGAGTTGGAGGAGCAGTGAACTGATTTGCACGCTGGAGGCGTTGGGTAAGGGCACACTCGTGCCCGGGGCACGGGCAGCAGCTACGGGTTAGGAGCCGCCAACAATAGGTAATAGGTCGAAACAATAAGGAACGTTCATGCTCCCGTCTAAGAGGCTGTCCGAGAAGATTCCCCGTGTTTTCCGGCGATTCTCAATGACAGCGTCCGTGAGATTTCGGCTGGATACGCAGAAACCGCACGCTATCGCTGCGACGCTACCGTCAAAAACTCCGAGAAAACACGGGGAATCTTCTCGGACAGCCTCTAAGTCCGTTGGGGTGGCGTTTCCCCTCGCTGGGGTATAAACGCCCCAGGAGAGACAACTGAGTACGGCTGGCGAGCGTCGTCTCACAATGAATGGAAGAAGGCCATAAGCAGTTGGTAAGACGAAGCTTGTACCCAGGCGTCCGTAAAACCAGTCGATTGTGGCTAGATCGGTGCGGGAGTTGCTTTACAAGCTGGGGCGGGTAATTGAGCGGCTCGAACCATGGTGGCCGCGGGAAAGGCGGAGGACTTCGACGGTCGGAGGATCGCCAAGAACGGCGTCGTCTACGGCACCTTGAAACCGGGCCCCGATCTTGTCGATCAGTTGCCGAACGCTTACGAGGAGATCACAATCGTGCCGCGCAAGGTTCATGACGAGATGAGAGCAGGCGGGTCAGGGTCTAGCGATAGTGGCGGGCCACGCAGCACGTACTTACGGGTCACTTTGGGAACGTTGGAGAGCCCGTCCGGATCGCTCAGCAGGGATGGCGCTGCCCTTGTCCAGCAGATTGTCGGCAGTGCTCGGGACGAGGAGCCTTTCCCGGCCCGTCTTTACTTGCTTCTCGTCACGCCAAGCTTTCAACCATACGAGGATCTCTTGCAAGCCGTTCACGCGAACCTGCGAGAAATGGGCTTGGGCGAGGTGCCTGTTATCGGTGCTTCAGTCGCTGTCTGCTGCTTCGATCATGGCTGTCACGAGCGCGGGGCGATGCTCTTGGGGTTCGCATCCAGGTTCATGGCAGTCCGGGTTGCCGTGGGGCTCGGTGCTCAAGACGACCCTGTGGGGGCCGTCACTGGCATGCTTGAACACCTTGGCCTCTGTGGCGGATTCCCAAGCCAGCCACGGGGTAACCGGTTTGTCCTGACGTTCCTGCCGGGCTACGGGGCGGATGGGGACCCTCGCTGGTACAGGGCTCCGGAGATCTTCACCGAGTTACGGAACCAACTGCACGGCCGGATCCACACGTTCGGCGGGGTGGCGAGCGGAGGCCTTCAGCCGGGGATGGGGGCGCAGTTCGCTGAGGGGCAGGTCTTCGCCCGGGCCGCTGTTGTCGCGCTCGTGGACACCGATGTCACCTACGGCATGGGGTTGAACCACGGTCTCGGCCCAGCGCTGCGGAGCATCCATGTGAAGGAGGTGAGCGACCACGAACATGTGATCTCGGCGCTGTGGGGGGAGAAGTCACCGGAGGAGCTCATGAAGGAACTCGGGCCGACGGACCTCTTCTGCATGGAGACCCCTTACGGCGACCGGGTGGTTGCGCAGCCGAAGCAGACAGGTTCTGTCATCAGCGTGCCGCGCCGAATCCCGGCTGGAGCGACTCTTCATATTGTTCGGCCCCACCCGGGGAAGACCCAGCAGTCGGTTACAAGGGTGCATGATTGGATCGGCCGCAGCCTCAGTCAGCCGAGCACTCGTGTGGGAGCTCTTCTTATTGGCTGCGTCGCCCGTTACCGGGAGCGGCACCGACTCGGCTTCGACATCCCGGAGGCGCTCGATCTCGTCGAGCAGCAGTTCTCGGGTACTGTCCGAGTCGGTTGTTACATGGATGGGGAGATTGGCATCGACCATTTCGGCCGACCGGTGTTCGGCAACTGGAGTTTGACCGAACTCACGCTCGCCGATGACATGTGCCCGAGCTTCAAACTCCGTCTGGCGTCGGAGGCCATCAGGAAACACACAGGCGAGGCGGCCACAGCCCCCTCACTTGATGCAGCGATCGGAGAAGTTCTGAAGTGCGTGGCCACTGCCGGGTACCAAGGAGCGATGGTCTCAATGGTTCTGCAGGACGACGATTCGAAGCAGTGGATTGTCGCCCAGGAGGCGCTTGGGGGCCGGTGGCAAAAGGTCCTGCCGCTTACCCGTCGGGAGTTCGGCGGCGAAGACATCCTCGCTGAGGTCGCGCGGAGCCAGGAAGCGCAATACGTGATGGACGCAACGACCAATCCGCACTGCGATCACGAGGCGGCGCGAGCCGGGAACGTCATCAGCTTCTACGTCCTTCCCCTGCTCGAGCATCGGCATAGGAGTCGAGATGGGAGCGGCACTGACGAGCAGCGCACCCTCGGAATCCTTCAGATTGATCTTGGGGATCTGCGTGGGCTGCCAGTCCTCAGTGCGGAGCAGCAGTCGGCACTTAATGCGCTCGGCGCGTGGGCATCTGCGATGATAAACCGCGCTGTCCAAACTGAAGAGCTCACTCCGCTGCGGACTCTCGATTTGGCCTGCGTGGAGGCACGGGAGAAGTGCTGCACGTTCGAGGAGGCGGCCTCGCACGTGGTGGTGGCGGTGGCGAAGGCAATGGGGGCCGGGTGTCACATCCGGCTGCTCGACCCGGAGACGAACAAGCTGCGGCTGATCGATGGGGGGTGGGGATCGTTTTACGATGCAGGGCAGCGTCACCTGCGTGAGATCGATGTGCACGACTCGGACGCCCCGTCGGCCTTGAGCTTCCGAAACAACCGAAGGGTGCTCATCAACGAGCTGTGGCCACGCGACCGCACGAGTCCGGTGCAGGTGCTGTCCGATCGACTCGCTTCCTCCGAGTTCACGACGGCCCTTCGCGAAATCGGCTCCCTTGCGATTCTTCCGATCGTCCGGCCGGGAGGCTCGCCTGTAGGCGTAGTGGCGATAGACTTCGCGGGTGGGTGGTCGTTCACACAGCACCGTTTGGCTCTCCTGAACGACATCGGCACGCGGCTCTCGGACCTCATCGCCCATGTCCACCAGAAAAAGGCCGAGCGTTTTCTGCGCGACATCAAGCCAGCTATCGGCGGGGGTTTTCACCTGTACGCGGCTTTGAGGCACCACGCTGAAAGGGCTCGGCAGGCAGCCTCAGCTCGTGTCACCTCTTTCTTCCTCTGGGACGACATGCAGAAACGTTTTGTCCTCCGAGCCGAGGCAGGGTGGGCCGATAAGCGCTGGCTCAACGCGGCTTTCTACGAACTCGGCGAGGGGATGACGGGAACACTCGCGATGGACCGTGAGCCGCACTACATCGATGACCTTCGCGTGTTCAAACGGGACCGCGGGCAGACGACGCTCCTCAAGTACGGAGCGGAGATGTTCGGCTTCACACTCGGTGACGATTATACGTGCGAGGTCATCACGCTGCCACTCTGGTTTGCACAAGGCCCGTGCCCGCTCGCGATCGTCACAAACCACCGTCTGCGAAAGCTGCCGATCGAGGGTCACGAACCGGGGTTTGCGACGGCTGACCGCGAACACCTGCGTAAGGTCGCCGCGGATTTGTCCGCCTACGTCTACGGGCTGCGAAACTCGGACCGCGACTTGTGGGAAATTGGCGATCTAAGAAGGCGGGATGCAGTGATGCGCGCGCTCCTTGAGGTGGAAAACGAGCCGGAAGACGTTTTGCTGGATGCATTTACGCGGAAGGTCATTGAGGAGTACCAACTCCGCCACTGCGCAATCTACATGCCTGACTCTGAACTCCCCCTGCTACGTCGCGTCGCGTATTCGAAGCGCCCCGGTTGCCACGACGCAGACAGGCCTCTGACGGTCGATTCCCCCGACGATCTCCTCTGGCACGCCTTCCGCTCGAAGCGGATAGTCGAGAAGCGCCGGCCGCCGACCGATCGCTGGCATCCGACGGCTGTGAGGGCCGATTACATCGTTGAACGTGTCTGCCTGCCTGTCGTGGTCGGCGGCCAGGTAGTCGCGGCGATCGACCAGCACTGGAGGGGCAGACAGCCTTGTGGCGACCGCGACCCACTACCCCTCCACGACGAAGAAAAGCTCTTGGAACTCGCGAACGCGCTCGCGAGCGTCATCGACCGTCGTCGGGGGCAGACGCAGCGCGCCGTGCAGCAGGCGAACCGTGCTCTGAACGGTGTAGCCGCCCACCTCGCGAAGACGGCCCACGAGCAGGCGAAGCTCGTCACCTCCATTAAGGCGTGGCTCAATATCTGTCTGCGAAAGTCCCGAGAGACGGACGAGAGTGAGGAACTCAAGAGGGCAATTGACGACGTCGGCCGACTCATCGACCTCTTCCGTAAGGCGCGCGATAGTGGACAGCACCTCGCGACCGTGCGGCGGGGCGAGTGTGCTTTGGACGCGCTCCTCAACGAGGTGGTAGCCTCCCATGCAAGTGACCTCGAGCGCCAGCGGATCGACGTGGTTCGTACGCTCGACCGGGCGAAAGCGTGGGTGCATGGAGGGCAGATACTCGAGTGCTTCGAGAACGTCGTGGATAATGCAATCCGTTCGATGCCCCAGGGGGGGCGTCTCGAGCTCGTCATCCGCTACCGGGCTCAGCTCAACCGGTGTGAGATTCTGGTCGCCGACACCGGGTCGGGGATCAGTGCGGCAGATGTGGAGCGGATCCTCCGGGGCGAGCAGCCGCTCGACACCGTCGTGCGGACTGGGATGGGGTTGTTCCTGTCTCGGCTCTACTGCGAGAGCCACGGGGGACAGCTTGAAATTGACTCGTGCCCAAGCGAAGGAACCCGCGTGCGCATAACCCTACCGATCAGGGAGGTCGAGGTACTCTCGCCCCTGAGACCCGCTCGTCCCACTTGCTTGTCGTGAGCGCTTTCCGCCGGGATGGGTTGGTGGACGAGCCGTGTCGGGAAATCGAAAGGGAGGGCCGTCGTGAGTGCCAAACCGCGTCTGTTGCTGGTGGAGGACCTGGACTCCGAAAGGCGGGACCTGTGTTACGCGTTCGAGGAACCGCCACACTCCTACGTCGAGAAGTACGGTATCAGCAGCTTCGAAGTGCAGCCGGCCGTCACCGGCGCCGAGGCCGTCGCTTTCCTTCGTGAAGCCGCAGAGAAGAAGCGGCCATATGATGTCGTGACCCTCGACCTGGGTCTCAGTCGCTCGAATCCCTCCGATCCGCAGGACAAAGAGGATCCTCAGGTGGGGCTCGACGTCCTCAGGGCGGCGAGCGATCTGAGCGATGTGGCCTGCGGGGCCGTGGTCATCTACACGCAGCATGGCAATCCCCAGACCATCATCCGAACATTTCGTGGTGGCGCGGCGGACTTCGTCCCGAAGCCCTCACGTACCGACGAGATGTTTGCGGCCGTTTGCCGTGCCTATCGTCTCGGTCAGCAAAAGTCGCGGCAGGCATGGCGAAGGTTCAAGCGCCAGTACTTGCTGCAGCAGATGAAGTCATGGATGTGCGCGGAGAGTCAGGCGGAGGTGGCGAGCAAGATGGGACGGGCCGCCTCCGATGGGATCGAGAAGGTTTTGGACTGCGCCCAAAGACTGGAACAGCAACTCGGACTGGGCCAGTTCCCAGGTGAAGGGAAGCAGGAGCACGCGCTTGCTGAGGGAGTGGAAGCTGTCCGCCGTGCTGCGTTCTCCACGCTTGAGTGCTGCAACGAGGCTTACCGCCGGAAGTTGTGGTATGGTCCGCAGCGAAACGTTATCTTGATTGGGAGCGTAGTCGAGAAGGTAATCGGCCGCCTGGGGCCAGGAATCGCCTACAAACGGTTGCTGCTCGAGGTCTCATCGGACGGCGAGTACGAGGTCTGCACGTTCCCCGAAGATCTTTTCGCGGTCATCGACGCAGTCGTCTTCTCGGGCATTGACAGGGCGCGGCGCGGCACTAGGCTCTGGATTCAAACGTTGAGACGGGACAACGGTACAGTCGCGGTGAGTGTCGAGTGCGAGGAGCGAGGAAGAGTTGGTGCCGGTCTGGGCGACAGACCGGAGGACCGCGCCTTGGAACTGGCCAAACGTCTCGCGCATGACATGGGCGGCGGAATTCGGAGGGAGAACACCGCAAGGGGTTGCAAGACTATCTTCTACATTCCGGTGAGCAGCGATGTCCCACCAGTACAACCTTCTGATCGTGTCCGGTAAGGCCGACAATGAGGACTACCGCCAGAAGCACAGGGAGCTCATCGCGGCGGGTGGTCTCGCTGCCAGGCTGCAGTTTTGCTCAAGCGGCGCGGCTGCCCGTGAGCTGATTCGCGGTCCCAAATCTGGGCAGTTCGACGCCCTAGTCGTCGACTGGGGTTTAGGGGGGGAGCCCTCTGGTCCCCAGCTAGTTTCCGACCTCGGGGGAGACGATTCGATGCCCTTGCCCGTCGCGATTCTCGACGACGCGCTACCCCATGTCTACGCCAAGGTCATCCAATACCCAGTCGTCGCTTGCATCCGCTGGCCGCCGGAAGCGGGCAGTTACGTCCAGGCCATTCGCGACGCCGTGAATAGCGATCTCCGCGCGAATATCACGCGGCTGAAGGCGGCAATGCACACGCGGCATCCTGGCATGGTGGCGAGGCTCATCCGGGTCGCCCGTGCCCTGATGAGGGGCAGCCCGGACTTCCTTTTGCTCGGAGCATCCGGCACAGGAAAGGGCTATCTCGCCGAGGTCATCCACAGGCTCCGGATTGCGGCGGGGAAAGGTGGATTCTGCCACTTCCAGATTGGAAAGGTACGAAGGGAGTTCATTCTCTCCGATCTCTGCGGGACGTGCAAAGGAGCATTCACGGGGGCAATCGACCGTGAGGGGTGGATCGAGAAGGCTCACGGAGGAACACTGTTCCTCGACGAGATCGGCGAATTGGGTCTCGACGAACAAATCTGCCTGCTGGACTTGTTGAACGAAGGCAGTTTCAACAGGGTGGGTTCGACCGAGAGGAAAAGGTTCGAGGGGTGCATCATTGCCGCGACACATCGGAACCTAACGGTCGAATTGGAAGTGGGCAGGCTGAGGCGCGACCTTTTCAACAGGCTCGAGAAATGTACGGTCGTGCATTTGCCGAGCGTCGAGGAACGCAAGAGGCATGATCTCGAACTACTGGTTGCCTCGCTCTTGAAGAAATACGAGAGCACAGCCTCCGTCTCTGACGAGGCAATGAAGTTCTTGCGCGACCGGACATTGGCCGGTAACCTGCACGAACTGGATGGCTTGATCAGGCGTGCGATTCCCCACGGGGATACGGTTTACGAGTATCATCTCGGGCACGAGGTGAACGACATGTCCGCGAGCGCGACGACGACGCTCGTAGACGGACGACTTAACGAACTTGTCGGCATGATCCAAGAAGTCCTCAACAGTGATGAGCTACCGTGGAATAAGTACCCGGCGTGGAACGATTTCACGAATGCGTGCGGGGAGAAAGTCAGAGAGATCGTGAAGAGCGCATTCCTTGAGAAGGCCGGTGGCAACGCGTCGCTCGCGGGACGTTTGCTGAGGACTGACCGGAAACGATTCCCAGACACCCCGCGCACTGGAAACACCTGACCGCCGCGGCCGAGGTGGTACGTCTGGACTCATCCCATTCGCTCGGGGAGCGACGGGGTGTAACCACTTCGCTCTGGCGCAGGGTGCTTGGGGGGGGGTAGGAGCGAAGCGAGGGTCTGCCTTGTCGCCGCCCGTCACGCGAGGTGAACCCTTGCTAACTAATCGGCCCTCCGCAACACCAAGGTGACGCGCGGTCTGCCGTTGGGGAGGAGCATGGCGGTGAGTGTGTTGTCGGTGGCTCGCTCAATTACAAACACGCCGATGTCCGCTTGATGGCGGGCGCAAATGAGGCGACCTTCGTAGATTGTCTCAGTGCGATGCTTGACATCAAGCCGATACCCGAGCGTCGAGTTCACGAGCCAGATCGGACCCTCAGGAACCGAAGCAACGAACATGGCGCCGCCCTTTTCGTCAGTCCACAGCCCCGCAATCGGGTTCATGGCGGCATTCTGCTCACGACCGAGTTGGCCGATGCCCAGCTTGACAATCGTCGCAAGCATGACGATGGTCAGGCCGCTAACGACGATCCACATGAGCCTCGTCAGGGGCGATTCTTTTGGGCGACCGCCGGGTTCTGGCCCGTGGTCGGGATGATCGACTTGATCGAAAGCGCTCATAGTTGATCTCCTGTTGCGTCGGTTGTTCATTGAGGGCTGGCGAGTTCGGCTAACCCCGTCGAGGCCCGCGAAACCGTGCTCGATCCGGATATCGTTGTGGCGTTTCTTCTTCCCCGGCATGGACCAAATCTCCCCGCCGAATTCGGGCGCCGCGCGGCTACCCGGCATGGTCCAGGCTGGTGCCGCAGAGCGGGCGCTACCCGAACCCGGGCGCGCTGGCCTACTGCTGATTGGCGTCGCGCGGGCACAGGCCCCCATTTCATTCCGAATCGCCTGTCACCCAAGACCCGTGGGCGCGGCAATGGCAACTGGCGTGCCAAGAGCGTAGCGCCAAGAATAGTAGACGGTCCTAAGAAGCTAAGCACGAGGAACTTACGTCATGCAGTCTAGGCGGCGGATGAAAGTGCTGCGGAACTCGGCAGAGCTCGAGAATGGGATGCACTCGCCCCCGCATGGGGTGTCGTCGCAACCTTTCCTGTACTCAGTCTGGGCGAGGTGGAGGGACGCTGCCGGGGTGGCACGGTAGTGGCGAGCTGAAGAGCGGAATCCGTGTCACTGACGGGACTCTGAGGGAGATTGTCGATTGGCTGGTGGATTAGTTAGGGTTCCAACTCGTCTTCGCGCGGATCAATCGGCTCAGTCAGATCCGGATTCTGGGCCGCCCGGCGATGCCGGCGGTGCTTCGACGACGTACGCGGCGGACGTGTTGATTTGCCGGTGTTCTTAGCTCTTTCAATGCTGGAGTCAGCATCCGGCTGTGGGGCGATGAGGTCATCCTCTACCTCGCCCCTCGGCCGGGAGTACCGCTTTCGGGATTGGTCGCGGATCTGCGGTGCGGGATTGGCGGGCGGGAGCGCTGGCGGGGGAAACGTCGTCGCGTTGAAGGATTGGGAAGACGCCCCAGCGCGGACGATAGCCTCGCCCAGCTCAAGGTTGAGAATCTCGTCGGCCGTGAACGGGCCCAACTCCTTCGCCACGATCCCGGCGTCGTCAACGCCCAGGCGGAAGATCACGAAGACGGCGACGTTTCCAAAGACGGCTTGTCGGACGGCCGGCGAAAGCTGCCCGACGTACTGGTTGGCGACGGTCAACAGAAGCCTGTACTTACGGGCTTCGGCCAAAATGCGGTCGAAGCCAACCGACAGGTTCATGAAAGCCTGAAACTCGTCGACGTAAAGATGCCAGGGACGTCGCTCCTCCTCGGGCAACCGCGCTCGGCGGAAGGCGGCGTTGACGATCTTGGTCACCAAGAAGCTGCCGAACGTGCCAGCGATCTTCTCCGTCAACAAGCCGGTCGACAGGTTCGCCAGGAAAATCTTGCCGCCGTTCAGCAGCCGGTCGAAGTCGATGGCCGACCGGCGCTGGCAAATGATGTTCCGCACGGTAGGGGAGAGCAAGAACGGCGACAGCTTGTTAAGCACGGGATCAACGGCGTTCTTGGGGAAGAAGCGAAACTGCTTTTCCCAGAAGTCCAGGAAGCGCGGGTCGGTGGTGCGCGAGACAACGTCGGTGCGGAACTCGTCGTCCGTGAGAATTCGCTCGACGTCGGCCAACGTGGCGCCCGGCAGGGCCTGGAGTACGGAGTGGATTGCGAACATCAGGATGCGCTCCAGCCGCGGTCCCCACGACGCTGGAAAGTACCGTTCCAGGGCCATGACGGTCTCCTGGACGATCCGCTCGCGTTCGCTCGCGTCCTTGGCCTCCAGGATGTTCAGCGCCAACGGGTACTCGTCGTCGGCCGGATCGAAGAGGATCACGTCATCGACGCGGTGGTCGGGAATGCGCCGCAGCACGTCGTTGACAAGGTCGCCGTGCGGGTCGAGCAGGCCGACGCCCCGGCCGGCCTCGATGTCCTGGAGAATCATGTTCAGGAGCAGCGTGGATTTGCCCGTCCCTGATGCGCCGGCGATGTAGCAGTGGCGGGGTCGGAGCTGCGGGGAAATCTTGGCGCGGCGCGTCCGGCCGCGGTGTACGTTTTCGCCCAAGACGATAGACTCGTCCTCCTCGGGCACTGGCACGGCCGGTCTTGTGCGCGCCTTAACTCGGCGGAGCCGTTCGGTGGCGACGGACTCGGATGGCAGGTGCACAAGGCTGGCTAGTTCCTGCAAGTTGAGCAGCATTCCCGGGCGGTGCGTGCAGCGACCGCACAGGTCGTAGCAGAAGGCAAATGCTTCGTCGTCGTCGGGCATCTCGCCTTCCGGCCAATCCTCGGGGATCGCCATGCCTTGCGGCGGAGACGTGAACTGTTCGGCCCAGCTCGCGAGCGCCCGCAAGTCCGCCTTCGTGCTGGCCATGAGTCGCGGAGAGACGGCAAATAGGGGCGATTCCAGCTTTTGGCGCAGCAGCCGCAGCTCACTGGACTCAAGAAGGTACTCGTTCGGGTTGTAGGGGTGAGCCAGGGCCTGATCGATCGTTTGAGCCCACGGTTCCCGAGCTGGTTCAAAGAGGATTTGGAGGAAGGCCCATTTGCCTTCGTCCAGGTGGTCCATCGCGGCGATGGCGACGCCGAGGGGATCCGGCTCCAGGCGCGTGTACGTGCGAAGCGGAAAACAGCAGCCGGCGTGAAGGAGCAACGGTCCTCCGAATCCCTCGTCGTCGGCCAGCAACTGCAGGAATTGGCGGAAGTCGAGGGTATCGGCGGAATCGTCGAGCGCAATCGCAGAGTTGGGGTAATGCTGCAGCAACTGGCGCTGGATCTGATCGGCATGTCGTCGATGGGCGACAAACCGGGTCTGCACGAACGGTTCGGAGTAGTCTGTGCGGCCGACGCCGAACAACTCAAAGGCAACGGGCCGATCAAGGTTCATCAAGGACAGCAGAAACTGTTCCGCCAGCGGAATGCTTGAATGGTCTTCGGCAAAGAACTGTTCGATGGTGATCGCTACAAGGTCCGTCTCCACTTGGTAGGGGAGGGGAGGCAGCACGACGGGCTGGCCGCGCTGGTGGACAACAGGCGGCTCTGGGACAAAGAGGCTCTGAACTGCTGTGCGTCCATCCCAGGGGCCTTCCCAGTCGTTGACAAGACAGTCCCACACGTTGACGGAAGTGCGGTCAAAGGGCCAGCAGGGCGGTTCGAGAGCGCAAGGGTGCGGCTGGACGGGCCATAAGCCGCAGCCGCACCGGATCACCGCTTGGGCTTTGCCTTGGTACTGCTCCCACAGGCTATTCGGCCGCTTGACCATGTTGCTGTGCGCTCGCTTAAAGGACGATCGTTGAGCCGCACTGCGGGCAATCGATCCATCCGATGTGCTTGCCGTCGATGGGGCTGCGGACGTTGTAGATGTTCTGCTCGTGATGGTCCGTGTAGGAACCCACCGTCCAAACGCCGACGGCGGGGAGTTGAAAGGCGCAGCGCGGGCACTGCAGTCGCGAAACGAAGTTCGCGGTGAGGTCCCAGGCGACCCGATGGGAGAGGTGGTACGCCAGAGGGAAGAGATAGGGCGCGGGAATGAAGCAGAGCAGGGCCGATACGAAGCCCGCAAGCCCGGCAAACACGGTGAAGATCACGGCGAAGACGAGCAAGCGCGTGGCGCGTGGCGACATGATCACGTGCTCCCTTCTAGAACGGTCTAAGTCGCTGGCATAGTTTCGTTTCACGCCGCGTGCCCCTGGGCAGGCGGCGCCCTGGGGCCGTCGCTTGTGTTCGTGAGCGATCGGATCTGCCGCGAAGGCTCCTCTTTCGCGGCTGATGCACGTTTACGTTTTCGCCGGCGTGCGCATTTGGCACGCCGGCCGTGCGGAAGCTTGTTGCGCGAGAAGTCGATAAAAAGGGTCGTGGTCGCCTCGAAGCCATTCGTCGTTTGTTGGCGGAACCGGACGGTGCAACTCGTAGCGCCGCGGACCAACTGAGACACTGCGGAAATGGTGGCGGCTGGCGGTTGAGGATCAGGCGGACACGGATCGGATGGCTTAGGCCCTCGTCGATTCAGGACTTTGTGCATGAGCCTCGGCGTTGACAGCAAGAGCGCGCCCAGACTCAGCACACCGGCAAGACCAGCCAATCCGAGAGTTCCATAAACCTGGCAAGTAGCACCCGCAAAATTCGCGATATCGACGGCGGAGGGGAGCGCCATCGCGCGCGACTTGGCGCTTGTGGTGGTAATGGCCATCGTCGAGACTCGGGACGGTCGATGACTGACGGATCGGCGAGGCACGCGGTGACGCCGCTACTGGCTATAGGGATTTTGGTGGCGGGATTCTCGGTCAGCGCGTCGGAGACGACCTTCGTACGAAGCTCCGGCCTGCGTCGAAGACAAATGGCTGGACGGCCGGCGAGGGTTCGCTGTCTAGACGATTGAGTCATCGAGGCCGTCACGGACCCTGGCGACGAGTGATTTAGCTGTACAGCGATTTGAGAGGGATTGCCGCGAGGACTGCGCGCTCGTGGTGCAAGTCGTCCCGAGCGGGCCCGGCGTCGCGGGCGTGGAGCCAAATCGACGCGGCGAGCGGGGCAGGGGAGTGCTGCTGCTCACGGAGCCGCTGCGCCGCGGTAAGCCACACTTTTCTCCGCACGTCAAGCGGCAGTGTGAGAGCTTGAGCGAGCAGCACCTGCAGCCGGGCGTCGTCGCGGCCGGGGTGCAGCTTGTCGTGGGCAATTATGAGCAGGCGGAAGTTGGGACGGCGGCCCGGCAGTCCGGCGCGGTCGTACACGTCGCGCAGGTATCGCTCGGCCGACTCTGATCGCGCCCAGCGCGCGTAGGCCTGGAACTTTTCGCGGATGCGCTGAGGGCTCATCGTGCCGTTGTCAAGCTCAACGAAATGCAGCAGGCCGTCGCGGTCTGTCGCAAAAGCTTTATTTTGCGTCGTTCCATCAGCCGTTCCCTCCCGCGGCCAGGTGACCAGAAAACCAGCATCCGGCGCGATGCGGTGTACCCTGCCCTCGTGTCCGAATCTCAATTGGCGGTCGCGGCGGAAGTAGCGGCGTTCCGTGAACACGAGCTCCAGGTCTTCCTTACTGCGGACCGTTTGCCAGACGGCCAGTTCGAATTCCGTGACGAGCAGTTCGTGCAGCACCGTGTCCATCGCCTGACCGCGGAGCCGGCTTTCCTCCGTGGCTGACGCTTTCCACGTAACGCCGAGCCTGGCGTACGTGTCGCGGATCAACCGCACTCCCCTCGGCGTGGCGAAGTAGACGAACGGAAAGTTCGGCGACGTCGACCGGACCGACGCGATTCCCAAAAGGCGCAGCTCGACCAAGCTCGTCATTTGCCAGCGGGCCGTGCGGTCGGACGTCAGCCACTCCGGAAACCGCCGCTCGACCTGCGAAGCCGTCGCGTAGCGGCTGTTGAAGACGTATTCGACGAGCGCCGGGTAATGTCGCAAAATGTTCGGCTTGCGGACTCGCCTGTTGCGCCGCAGCGGCATCGGCCGAATAAGACTGGGCAGGTCCCAAGCCGTGCAAATCCGGCGCGCTTTCGGGGCCGTTGTCGCCGTCGGCGGGCCGTTCGCGGTTAAGCGGTTGACGGTTGTGCCGTTGGCTGTTTCGCTGTCTGCCTTCGGGCAGTCAGCGGAAGTGCTGTTGTCCGGGTAGCCGTTCGGCGTCGCCCTCAGGGCGACTGTGGCCTTTTTGGGTAGCGTCTCGCTACCCCGCAGCCGGCGCGAATGCGACGGAAAAAGGCCACAGTCGGCCTGAACGTCGCGCATGCGCGGAAGGGCGACGCCGTGGCCGTGGCTCTGCTGGCCGTTTTTTGGCCGTTCCCGTTCCGTGCTGTTCCCTCCCGTATTGCCCATCGTTGGCAACGCTAGTTTTCGGCAGAATCTGCCTCACTCCGCTGGGCGAGTTCACGTAGGCACAGGGATTCAAGGATGCCGGGGGCCTTGCGCAGGTGCGGATTTCCTTTCAGAACAGCCGACTCGATCTCGTGACGGTCGGCCTCCGACAGTGCTTGCCACCTGGGCTGCCAGCGGAGACGAAATACCGTTTGCCGTTCCTTTTCGCGCGAACGGGCCTCCTCTTCTTCGCGCATGCGACGTGCATTCCTGCGACGATCCCGAGTTCGCTGTTCCGTTCCTTCGACTTCGCGGATCGCGTCCGGCAGGTACGGGACGATTGCCCCGAACGTCTTGGCCTCGGGCCAGCGCTGGCGAAGACTGGCGACAACGACCGGCACGACACTCTTGGCCTTGGCCTGGCCATGTTCATCGATCAGCAGGCGGGCCAAGGCCAATTCCTTCGGCGTAGGGCGATGCTCGACCTCCGGCGCCCAGCGTTCGTAGAAGTCGCGCACAATCCCCCACTCCGGCGGCTGGAGGTTGCGGAGCTCGCGGACTTGGAATGCGTTGGCGAACTGCTCTTGGATTGCGCCGCCGGGAAGGAGCCGGCTGCGGGTTGCGAGTCGCTCGCCCGGCCGGAGACGAAGTTCGGCGACAACCGCCGGCTTGCGCTGCCAGACTGCGTCTCGCAAAACCTTTTGCGCCGCTAGAAGCCGAAAGGCCGGGTCGAGCTGTCGCTGGGCCTCAGAAAAATGCCGCTTCGGCCGCAGGGGCATGAACTGCGCTAGCGTCGGGTAGTTCAGGCGGAGCAGGTCGGTGCCGCTGTAAAAATTGAGCAGCAGGAATTCGTACAGCCGGCTGGCAATCGTGCTGCGGCGGTCGAGGAACCGCCAGAAGTCGTGGTCTAGCGGGGCCGTGAAGTAGGCGTTCAGGTTTTCCAGGTACCACGGGCTGAGCCACAGGTAGTTGGCGTCGGCCTCGCGGCCGTCGGGCAGCGGGTCGTGGACGAAGGCCACGGTCTCGTACAGGTGGAGCACGACGCCGCGCGGCGTTCGGATCGGCTGGCCGGACGCCTTCGAATACAGCGCGTCCTCGCTGTGGATCATCAGGCCGGCCGTGGATTGGATGGCCCTCTTCAGGTGCTGGGCCGTGCGGCCCGAGTAAGCGATGCCGATTCGCCGGCACAGGTCGCGCCAATTCCAGGTGATCGGGTTCTCGCAGGGAAAGCCGCGCTCGGTGAGGATGCTCAGAAAAGCCAGGTGGGCGGCGCGGGCCAGCGGGCCAGGGTACGGCGTGGCCGTGTTGCGGGTCACGCGCAGGGTGAACTGGCGGGTTCTCCCCTGCCGCGTCAGGGTGCTGTTGATCTCCAGGCCGTCGAGGTTCCTGAGGCCCTTCGTGGACAGGGCAAAGAGCGGCAGCCGAAGCAGGTTGGCCTCAACTTTGACAAGCTTCGGCGGCGGCGCCTGAAGCGTCTCTTGTAGGTTGTCTCCCCTATCGGGTCGCTGCATGGAAAATGCTTGACGAAATCACGCATGTTTCTTTGTCGGTTTTTCCTCAGTGTACACCAGCGATCGGAGCCGGAGTTTTCCCCAGGGCCGGCTACCCGGTGTGACGTAGACAACAAATAAGATCGTCGGACGGACTGGGCGGCCTTCCTTGGCTCTGTTCAGCCAAAGGCTCGATGGCGGGCTTGTTTCCAAGCACCCACTCTCTTGTTTCCAAGCACCCACCGGGTTGCGTCCAGGCACCCGGCCGTCTTGCATCCAAGCACCCATCCCCTTCCCTACTTCTCCGGCTCGATTCGGTAACGCGGCAGGTGCTTGCGAAGGATCTCGGAAGCGAGCTCGGAACGCTGCTTCCGCTCGATCCGGGCGGCCAGGTCAAGCCAGTCGTTTACGTCCTGGTCCAGATAAAGCGTCGTTCGATCACGTGGCACGGCCCGGTGAACGGTCGAAAGCGGGTCGGCTGGCGCGGGATCGTCGGCCCCGGCGGGTTCGATCGGCGGAGCCTCCTTTCTCTCCTGGCCGTTTTTGGCGGGCTTGCGTGGGCGGTCGGCCGGCGGATCGGTACGCCGCAGCAAAAGGGACTCGCCTAGCCCGGTTGTCTTAGGCTTGGCCATTGGCGAGCACCTCCTTGGTAAAGGCCAGGTACGCCTTGGCGCCGGCACTGTCGGGGGCGTAGTCGAGGACGGCCAGGCCGCGGCTGTGGGCTTCCTCGACCTTGACGTTGAGCGGGATCGTCGTGTGGAAGACGCGGTTGCCGAGATAATGGCGAAGTTGCTTTTCAACCTCGTCGGCCACGTTGGTGTATTGCATTTTCGTGAGCAGCACGCCGCCGATTCGCAGGGCCTTGTGGTCCATGTGCTGCCGCACCTGGGCGATCAGGTCTTCGAGGTGCCGCACGCCCAGGATGCTCCAGTAGCCCGGATCGACGGGCACAAAGACCTCGTGGGCGTAGTTGAGAACGTTCAGGTTGAGGACGGTGCGCTGCGGGCCGGTGTCGAGGATCACGAAGTCGTAGGCTTCGTCGATCTTTTCCAGGGTCCGCTTGAGCCGCCATTCCCTGCCCAGCCCCAAGGGGCTGCCGCTATCGGCCAGGGCCACGTTCACGTCGGACAGCGAGGCGTCGGCCGGAACCAAGTCCAGGTTGTGGTAGCGCGTGGGGACGATCGCCTGCTCGATGGGCGCTTTGCCGAGCATGACGTGCGTGAGCGTGACTTCAAGCGGTCGGCCGCGGCTGAGGACGATGGTCGTGTTGGCCTGATGGTCGGCGTCCACTAGAAGGATCTTTTTGCCGAACCGGGACGCCAGATTCGCGGCCAGGTTCAAGGCGCTGGTGCTCTTGCCCGATCCGCCCTTTTCGTTCAGCCATGCAATGCGGCGAGGCATACGCGAGACGTTGAAACGTTCGGACCGCCGACGTTTGAGCGTTGGGGGATCTTGGGGTCAAATCGTTTGGGCGCCCGAGGAGTCGGGTCGCCGGAAGGTTCAGTCGTTTGAGACGTCTGGAGTGCCAAAGCGTTTAGAGATGCTGGGTGTTTGGGCGTCAAAGCGTCGGGACGCAAAAGCGTCCGGAGGCCCAGGTGTTGGAGCGCCTCGACGTCGCGGTGAGTTTGAACAACGTAGACGAAAGGCGGCATAGGTGGTCGGATGAATCGTAGCACGTCACGGTGAAGCGATGCAAATCGAGATGTTTTTTGAGGTGCATGATTGGTGATGTTTGGGCCTTCTGGCACGTGCTTGGGGGGCGAGATGTCTGAAACTCCCAGACGTCCACGGGTCGCTGGGAAGAAAGCTCGGGAGAAGTGAGGGCGTGACTGCGGCGTGAGAGTCTAAGAGTCTAGCCAGTTTGGGCGCGCGGCCGTGAATTGGGGAGGGCTTTCAGGAATTGTGACCAATCGAGGCGGCTGGCCGGCGGCGGACTTGTTAGCCGGATCGGGGCGACGGGAATCTGGGGAGCCAAGCGACGGGAATGGTTGAAATACGTTGCCCTGCAGCATCGCGTCTTCGCTTTGAAGGCTTCAACTCGTTGTTGTTCGGTTTGGTAGGTGGGATCGAGCTTCAACTGAGCCACCAACAGGGTATTGTGGTCCGGCAAGAACTGCTGAAGAACAAGGTGCTTCCAGTTGAGGCCGGCGCGCTTTAATTCGGCGGCACGAAAGTAGTGGCGCATGGAGATGTCTGGGATTAGATGGAGGTGGGCGGAAAAAAAATCGAAGACTTTCTGGTCCCAGAACCACTCGGCCGTGCGGGTGTGGACCTCAAGTGGTGAAGGGTTGAAAAACAGGAGGTGGCCGCGATCCTCGAGGGCGGCGACGTTTGGGTTGAGGGTTTTCCACTGATTGGCGATGATGGCCACTCGCGCAGCCGTTGTGAATTCGCGTGGGATTCCGAGGGTGTCGAGCGCGGCGGCATTTGAGTGCCATGCGAGGCGTTTGAGATGCTCGGTCTGGCAGAGGCATTTCAAAAGGCGAACCGCGCTTCGATCGGCGTAGAGTGAGTCGACGTCGTCGACGACGATGATGGGCTTGTGGCGGTGCTCAAAGATTTTTTGGTAAGCACCAAACGCCGTGGCGTTACCTTCGATCCAGCAGACGGCGTCCTCGGGCACGACGGCGCGTACGGCTCGGCTCTTTTGTAGGCCGGGACGGCCGATGATCATCAGAAGGTTGAAATGCCCGTCGGCGAAGCGGCGGAGGAAACGGTCAAGGTCGTCGTACGTGGAAATCTCGATGGCGCGGTTTGGCCGTTTAGAGATCGGGCGTGTTGTACTCATGGTTTTTGGTGTGGGGCGTGTCGAGACTCGCGGGATTGACGACGGTGTGGGGGCTAAAGGAATAGGGAATTGGTTTGACGTTTTTCGGGAAAGTCGGAATTGGCGGGGGATTAGACTTTTGGACGGAATGCTGCGCGGCAAGAGGGTAGGGCCGGGGTGCGGTGCAGCTGTGCACCGTTTTGAGTCGGACGGACGTGGAGGGATCGCCGTTCTAGGAAAGACGCGGCGACGTGGAGCGGCAGGGTCAGGGGGACCGTGGTCGCGGCTGGCTTCTCTGGAGAAAGCGATAGGGGGCGAGAAAGGGCTGAACGTTGGTGTTTGCGCTCCAATGGGAGAAGAAAAAAGCCGCGCCGCTACGCCATCGATCGTGAACGACGTCGCTGGCGTGCCCGGTTTGTAGATCCTTGAGGCCGAGCGCCGCTTTCTTGAGGATGTGGGCGATTTGGTCGGGTGGTTTCGCGGTTAGTTTTTTGCAGATTGGAGGGTTGATTAGGCCGCCGAGGACTTCGGCTCCGACACCCTTGATCCAGTTTTGGTGCCAAGCGGGGACGTTTTCGATTGCCAGGGCGTAGATCGCAGCGGCATCGGCGTGGTTCGTCTCACGATCGGCCACGAGTTCGAACCACTCCCCCCATACAAGGGAAGCGGGCGTGTTGGACTTCAAGAGGTTCCAGATATCGTCATTGAGTTGACGGATCTGCGAGACGAGTTGCGGGGAATTCTGCATCGAGTACGTTGCCCAGGTTGAGAGGACGGCTAAAAGGTTCGAATTTCGGTCGGATGACCATTCCGGCCGGTCGCAGGCGGCTTGCGCTTGGCGGAAGAGGCCGTCAATGCGACAGCGAACGTCGTGGGCGTCGTTGTCTTGGTCCGGTCCACGAAGTTGTTTGAGGTACGACATTCCGGCTCGGGCAACTTGGAGAACACGGGCGGGATGGCACGGCGTCCCGTGCTGGTCATGTGTTGCGAGAAGTTCATTGCCGAGTTCCCATGCGTCGAGCAATGCGTCCTTTCCCTTGGTTAGCTCTGATTGTAGGCCCCAGTCGCGCAGCTCGACGAAGCGACAGACATGCTGAAGGTTGTTTCGAGCGTGGTCTGCAAGACGTTCGTCGACGCCCTGAGCTAGGGAAAAGGCGGTCCTAAAGTGGTGCGAGGCCTCGTGGACATTCTCAGGGAGGAAGGCCAAGTCGAAGGCGAGCGAGGGGACCGGTCGACGAGCCGTGTAGGGAGCAATGGCGACGCCTGCCGCAAGATGGAGTCGCGCGTCGTCGCGGGGGGCGTGGGGCGGTCCTAGGGCATCGCGGACGTCGGGGGGCAAATGGTAGACCCCTTGGCCGTATCGGAGAAGCCGTTCTTCTCGCAGCCGACTGAGGTTCTCGCGCAAAGCGTAGTGCCGCGGCCACGCTGCACGTAGTTGCTGATCGTCCGCCAGGACTTGGAGCATCATTGATGCCATCTGCTGTGTGAAGCCCCAGCGGAAGGTACGTACCGCGCGCAAGAAGAGTCGGTCAGCTTGTGAGATCTCACAAGCTGGGGGTGCGGCATTGAGCGTGAGCTGTTGGTCTTCCGGAACACAGATAATTCGGGTGCGGCCAAGATGACGCTCGAGCGGCGTGTAGTAGGGAACGCCATGGGAGCGAAGTTCTTTGAGAACGAACGGAAGGGCCAAAGGGCGGCTGCTGAGCGGGCCGGTGTGCTTGGCCAAGCTCTCGGCGAAGCGGTCGGTTCCGATTAGTAGAATTACTTCTGGTGCCCTGTAGCCCGGAGCTGCTGGCGCTGGTGAGAAGTGGCTGAGGGCTTCGACTAGGAGAGTGGCGGCAGCGGCGGGTGTGGGAGTGAGCAGGAACTGTTGGACAACTTCGAGAGGGGCGCCAAGCACGCGCCAAAACGTCTGCCAGAATCGAGCATCCATCTCGTCTCTGGCAAGGCGGAGGCAGGCCCAGGAAAAGGCTTTTACACTGCGGTCGCGGAGCTCATAGTTGATGTGCCACAGCGCAGAAAGGACCGTTTGCGGCGCGGCGCGAAGTTCAAGGACGGGTGCTGTGTTGTCCTGTAGTTGGGCAAGGACCCTGTCGACGGCTGATCCGGGTTCGGCAGGCAGTAGGCCGGGAAGAGCTTCATTATATTGCTCATGGAACGCCCACATGAGGTCGGGACAGCGGATGTAGTGATGCCGTCGCCAGCCCGCGACCTGCATCACGTCCGCCATGTGCTGCGGCGTTGGAACGGAGATGACTTCGGCTGTGGGCGATTGGTAGGTAGACAGCGCGCCAGGCGCACTCTGAAACCCTGTCGGTGGCTGAAAATTCTCTCGGATGGCTTTTGCTAGCCAGGCGGCGCCGTTGCGGGCGACGCGTGCATCGCGATTCTGGGTCAGCCAGTCGTAAACAGCCAGTTGGAGGCGCACGCGTTCTGGGTGGAACTGTCGGACGATCTTCCGTGCAGCGTTGTCCTTGATTCCGCGTTCACACAGCTGGTCCTTAAGCAGCTCGCGTTCGGTAGCTTGATGTAAAACGATGCGCTCGAAGAAGTGGCTCGCGTGAACCAGTTCGAGTTTGTCCTTGCTGCCCCCTGCTTTTCTGAGGTAGAGGTGTCCGTACCGGCGGAAGAGCGAGCCGACTTGATCTCGGTAGTCAGGGACAGTGGACTGCTGCCATAGTACGTGGCGCCATTGGAGGGCCTTGCGCCCGGTCCAAACATCCGTCCACAAAAGGCGCTTCTCGCCAGCGTTGCTGCGCGTTCCTGGGATAACCTCCAGGGGCCCTGTTTCCTTTTTGTTGGCGTAGCCGCGGACGGCGAGTTGCATTGTGCGCTTGAGACCTTTGGGAGTAAGTTCCTTTGGCAGGTTATCCAATACAGCGACGCGATCAATGTGACCGCTGGCCACGCTCGAAAGAGTTCCGAGACGGCCCAATAGTCTGTGGAGGACAGCCTGTGCGAAGTACGCCTCCGCACTGCCGCCCTCAATTGAAGCTTCGGGGTCGACGTAACGTGCGATTGTGAAATCGAACACGACGTCGGCGCGCTCTACGGCCTTGCAAAACGGGCCGTAGTTGCGGTGTTTGGACATCCACAAGTCTTTGGCAGCGTCCATCGCCTTTCGCAAATGCAGTTGAAACGCGTTGAGGGCGTCGTCCGTAGGGAGTACGATGCAACGGTCTCTGGTGGAAGGAGCAGAATCGTTGGTAGTCTTATCGGAAGGTGCCGGGCCGAAACGCACGTCGATGATGACGGGCAAACTGAGGGCGCCGCTAATAAGACGGGGCCGGTCTGGGCGCTCAACTAGCACGACGAGCAGCGGCCAACACAAGACAGCGTGATAGAGCGCGTTGGTGATTTGGTTGCGATACGGCACGTTAGCCATCACGCCGGACAGCTTGCCAATAGCTTCCAGGCGGTCGTACGTGGTGCTGGTTAGTGATCGGAGGACGGGCAGCAAATCCTCACAACACTGTAGCGCGGGACCGTCATGTAGCATACGGCTCCAGTGAGTGCGCCTCCATGAACCTGACGGGCTGCAGGCGCGGCCGAGACGGAGAATGGCAGTGGCAGGCGCTGTTCCTGAAAGAATGTTATGCGCGAGCACCTGTGCGGCGACAAGCGGCGGCCACGCCGATTGCGGCTCGCCGTCGCTGCCTCCTGTCAGTCTACGAAGGCTATCGTCGATGGCGGTCGCAGCGGTCTGCAAATCGTGGGTGAGAATGGGTCGGGCGCCGGTGCCTACACGCAGCAGTGCCGACCTCAACAGGTACAAAACCGACGGCGGGAACGCCGCCAGGATCTTGTGATTCTGTAGGGTGGCGCTGAGTCGTTCGCACCAGCTGCTGGCGGCGGCACGGTCGCCGGCGTCATAGTGGGCCTTCATGTTCGTTGCCCAAACGCCGACTCGGTGGGCGCCAGCCCACTTTTGAAAGGAATCGTATGTGGTCCATGTAGGTTCGGACATGACGTTTGTCGGACGGAGTCAGAAGTTGGAGACACTTGGGACGCAGGGCTTTGCGCGAAGTCAGACGTCTTGGTCACCGTCATCTTCGCCCATCGGGCCGTCTAAAGCAGCAGTACGGATGCGATACGGGGGTTCGGCCGCGTGAACGTCATTTTCATGTCGGTAAAGTCGGGTTGCCAGTTCGGCGGCATGGTCGTGGCAGTACCGACAGTTACGCAGGTGGTTGGAGACGCGCGGCGAAAGCTCCATGGGGATTTCGCCCTTGAGCCATCGTGTGAGCGTTCCGGCCGTGATGCATCGCTGGGGTTGCGGCTCTAGGAGCGCCGCCAAAAGGCCGCCTTCGTCAAGCAGGTCGATGCGCCGCTGCACTAACCGTTGCGAGCACTCACGACACGTTTTCATGTGGTCGCGGAACTCGTGCCACTCGATCACATCGAGATCGCCGTCGAGGAAGCGGTCGATTTGGGCAATGAAGTCGTCGTGGGTCATTCTTCGGTTTCCGGAAGTTCGAGCGATTGTAATAGCTTTTGCGCGTAAAGAGCGACCGCCGGTTGGAAGCAATCAGGCTGCGCCAAGTAGAGTCCGTGGTCCTTGATAATGGGCCGGAAAAGGGCGGCGATGCGCAGTTCGATGGCCTTTCCAAGTTTCTGTGCCTGGCCCCAGCTGGCGCGGGGGATCAAATGGGACTGCCGCAACGCCTTCCGAAGAGCATTCGGCCACTTCTCGCCCTTGGCGGCAACTGCCGCGAGCCACAAACGGATCGCCTCTGTCGGCAGAGGATATTGGTCCTGGGCGGAAAGTAACTTGGCTGCGTCCTGGCGCGCGCGGGCTTCGATATTCTCGCACAGTGCTGGAGGAATGTCGGGGGAGTGGGATGCGGAAGGAACATTGGCGGCAGTGAGCGGGACGTTGGAGACTTGGTCCTCCCAGGGCCGAACGCTTAGTTTGTGGCCATGAAGATCGTAGCCATCCAGACCCGCACAGGCCCGCCTCGCGGCGGCAGCAGTCTTCATCTTGACACGGCCGGTCGCCAAAAGACCGTCGACCTCGACGGCGGCGTGGGCAACCGGACCATAGTGGCTGAAGAGCGCATTCAAATCGCCACCAAAAACCGAAGGAGGAAGATCCAAGACCCTGAGAGTATTCGCCTTCCGGCGCCTCGTGCCTTTCCGTCCCCCCATCGCGTCGTGGTGCAGGTAAAATTGAATGTGAAGAAAGCCAAGAATCTGAGGAGTGGAAACGGGCTTTCCGGCAAAGGAGTCAAGGAGAATGTGGATGCTCGTCTTTTCTTTGTCTTTGGAGATGGGACACGAGAGAAGGTTCTGCACCAAGTCCCCGGGCCCGATCCAGTGGGCTTGGCTCCGAGAGGGTTCGTCACAGACGTTTTGTGCCATCCAATCGATTTGCTCGAAGATTGGTGACTGCAAGAGTTTGTCGGTGCGACCGAGTACGTGCTCGCGGAAAGGTTCGAGGGGGTCGTCCATCTTGGGAGTCTCCGTTTGGTGCAGTAAAAAAACTGCGCTGGTGTTCCTGCGCAGTGAGATGGTTGGTGGAGACCTCTATCCCTGGTCACCTGTTGGCGTTAGCGTAGTTGTCCTTTTTCAGTCGGGCTGCCAATTCCGCAGCATGGTCGTGGCAGTACCGACAGTTACGCAGGTGGTTGGAGACGCGCGGCGAAAGCTCCATGGGGATTTCGCCCTTGAGCCATCGTGTGAGCGTTCCGGCCGTGATGCATCGCTGGGGTTGCGGTTCCAGGAGCGCCACCAAAATGCCGCGGTCTTCGAGTAGTTCGATGCGTCGCTGCACTAACCGTTGGGAGCAGTCACGACACGTGTTCATGTGGTCGCGGAACTCGTGCCACTCGATCACATCGAGATCGCCGTCGAGGAAGCGGTCGATTTGGGCAATGAAGTCGTCGTGGGTCATTGGTTCCCCCGTCACTTTGGCTAGGTCGTTTACAGGCACACAGGTCAGCCTACGCACGTCCGTCCCGTGGTAGCTGTCCTGTGCGCCCGACAAGCCTCAAAGTGCCGGGGACAGGAGCCGTCGGCTCTAAACACTATTAGGGAAGGGGCGGTGGATTTTTCTGCGAAATGAACAGCCTGGGCGAAGTGTAGCGCAACCTTTTGCCTTGTCAAGAGTTGGTGATTGTGGGCGTGTGACGGAAAAAGACGCCACGTTGCGATTTTGACCGCGGAAATTGTGGCTTTTGCAGACTCGCAGCCGGCGGTTGTTTGCCCGAGGGGCCCGTAGGCATGTGACGGAGGGATCGTCAGGGGAAGGCAAAAAAACGCCCCCGTCGAACGTGTCGCGGGGGCGGGTGCTGGCGAAAAGTCAAAACGACTCCTCCTGCTTTCCAAACTCAGCTTCCTTGCTGGCCACGTGGGTCATCGCCATCTGCAAGACGGCGATCGCCGCCGGCAGGTCGCTCAGGCCGAAGCTCGTGGCCGATTTCCAGGTGTCGCCGGACTTGTAGCGGCGTTGCAGGGAAACGGAGCGGAAGGAGCGGGCCTTGTCCTTGGCCTTCGGCGTGTTGACGAACACCGACGCGGAGCAAGGGCCGATGCGGAAGGTCTTTTCGGGTTTGGGCATGGGCAGTTCACCTCCTTTACGTTCAGGGTGTCAGGAAGAGCCGGGCGGAGTCAAATCGGGCACCACGGCCGGCAGTTCGATCGGCTGAAGCGGCGGCAGTCCGGCGGCGCCTCGGGCGTACTGGCACTGCTCGTCTCCAGCTTCAAGAGCAACGCAGACGTTCGGCCGTGTCGGGTAAATCGTGCAGCACTTGTCGGCGCCGAGAAAGGCGCAGGGCCGAGGCGTCCCGCACGCGATGATGAGACAACGGTGCGGGTTTTCCAGCAGCGTCATCGCTTCATCGATCGGCAGCCCGGCGTAGTGGGAATCAGACTGAATCAGCCGCGGCTCGCGAATCACATCCAAGAGCTGGGCTTCGACGATCAGGTGACCTTGGCAGCACGCGCCACATTTGTCGCACTGGTAGCGGAGTGTCATCGGCAAGACTCCTGAGAGAGGGGAGCGGGCTGAGTCACGCGGCCACAAGCTGCAAGAGCGACGCGGCCTTCTGGTCGGCCTCGACGCGGTTGCCGGCAAACCTGGCCTCGCTCGTCAGGCGGGTCAGGGCGTTGACGACGCCCCAAATGGTGAAGCCGCCGTAGTCGGGCGCCCATTTGATCGCCCGCTCGGCCAAGGCCCTGCCGATGCCGGCCTTGGTCAGCAGCTTTTGGACTTCCTCGGCGTCCTGGCCGTAGGTCGTGTTCATCGCCTTGGCGATGACACGTGCGAAACCGTCGCGGCGCTGGTCGCGCCGGGCGACAAGCTCGCTAATCTCCTGGCGGATCTCCGTGAGGGCGTCGCGGACGCGGCCGGTGTGCCGCCGCGTGATCTCGACGATCTCCGTGGCGTCCCACACGATGTGGTTGCAGCACACCTTCTGAAACCAGAACGTGGTCAGGCCCACGCTGCGGCGGCCGACCTCGCTGTTCCAGACGAAAAAGCCCGGTGCGAAGGCCTCGCCGCCGATCTCGGCCCAGCCGGTCGGGTCGATCATGAAGCAGAACAGGTCCTGCTCGCCCGCGTAGAGTCCGGTGGCGCCGTTGAAGCCCTTTTGCGGCGGCGTGAAGTCCACGGCGTACTCCAGGAGCATCGCCGTCAGGTCCGCGTTCCACAGCCGCTTGTATTGCCCGCCGTTGAGTGCCCGCACGACGCGATCGTCGAGCACGAGCGCCTGAAACTCCGTTTCGTCCTCGTCGTCGAAGACGAGCGTTTGCGACAGGACGTCGGCCGCGGTGCTGGGGTGCAGGCGGTTGACGGTGTCCTTCGCAACCCGCGCGAAGCCGCAGAGCTGCGAGAACGACCAGTCGGTGAGTTCGTAGGCCGGGCGGCCGTCGATCTTCAGGGCCAGCTTCTCGTCGCGGACGGTCGGGATGAACGTCGCGGCCGGCTCCTTGATGCGGACGGCGCGGTTCTTCTGGTCCAGGCAATGCTGGTGCAGCTCGGCGAGCGTTTCGAACTGCTCGTCGGGCGTGCGGGAGAAAAGTTCGCGGCTAGCGCGCGTAAGATTGACCATGGTTCACCTCGGTAGGGGAGGGAGACTGGGAAGGAACACGTGCGGGGAGAAGCCCCGTCACGAGGTGAACGGTAGCGCAAAAGACCGCAGTGGGTCAAATCAAGGTGAGGCGCGCGAACCGCAAGGCGTGGAGATGCGCACCGGGCGTAGGCCCACGAATAGTGGATCGAGAGGAATGTGCGTCCGGCTAAGGCTCGGATGTGTGGTCCGTGGGCAGAAACTCCGGGTATCGTGAGCGCAAGTACTGCAGGCCGTCTGCCGAGCTTACCTGCAGCTCCAGCTTGTCGCGGAAGAATTCGTAGCGCCACTTCGCGTGTTCGATGATCGTCGCCCACTTTCGTACGAAAATATTGACCGAGCCTTCTTCAGATTGATGAATGTGGCCGAACTCCCGACCGTGAACTCGACACTTGTTCTCCGCAAACTTATCCAGGTCGTTGCCCAGAAGCAAGAATGTCCACCTCGTTCGTGATTTATCGAACCGTTCATCGTCGGCCACAGCGAACGCATACCTCTCGATCTGCCCGATCTCCTTCTGGCCGATTGTGCATGAGGGCCGCTTGAGTTCTACAACAAGGTGCTCAAAGGTTCCCGGTAGGAACTGCGGGTAGCGGCGGTGAAGCATCATGTCGACAATGCGGTCCTTGCCCTCCAGGTCGGTTACAGGCTGATTGTCCGGAGCCAAGATGGTGCGTTCTAAGATCTCGATGTGCACGTCCAAGAGACTCTTGAGCGACTGGTCGTCGATGCCGAGAGAGTATTGGTCGCCGAACAGCCACAATTCTTGAACGAGAATTCTGTGAAGTTGCTGGCGCTCCAGCAGTTTGGTTTTCAAGTCGCCGAAGAGGAGTGAGTCGAGACTGCCGAGAAAATCCAAACGTGCCACAATGGTCTTGGCGGCGTTGATGATCGAAGCCAGTGTGGTTCGCTCGAGAATTGCGGCGAGGTCGTTCTGTTGGTCCTGCGGCAGGTCCAAAAGCTGCTGCAGGATCGTCTGGAGGCTGCGCGGATTGGATTCCAGCGCCTCGCGGATCAAGCGAAACGTCAATCGCTTGTTCTGCGCCTCTGATTTCTCAAAGCCTGGCAGGTACTCATGCACCTTCACGGCGCAGACATTGAACACTTCTTTCTCTGCCTGAGTAATTGGGTCAACAGCGGCAGTCTCGTATGGATAAATCCGGTCCTCTTGCCACTGCCGGACGAGGTCGCTGGCCCTGGTTGCTTCACGCGACCGAAAATGTCGGCGAAGTGCATCCTTCGCCGACTCAAGAACGCTCTCGACGACGGGATGCATTTCCTCAACGGCAAATGCGTTTTCCTCAACCAGTCGCGTGATAAGCGTGGACTTCAAGTAGGCCGTGAAATGGAAGCCTGGGGCTTGGATGCCTGGGGCTCGCTCGTCAAGAGTGAATCCGCTTTCATCACAGAGGTACAACGACCGCTCGGTCGGCCGCTTCCACTCGATGACCGTAAGTTCGGCGGGAACCGGCTGTCCTTCGTTGTCAATCAACGTGAGGTCATAGTTGGCCGTGAGATCCTCGTCGATCGACGGGTCAACAGGCCGTCCCTCGTAGAGGATCCTGATGCCCGGATATTGCTTCAGGTACAAGGCCAAGCGCCGGGATAGCTCAGCGGCGGCCGCTTGGGCGTCAGTAAGAGCTGCGAAGTTTTGTTCGATGTCTTCAATCCTGACCTCGACCCCTGTTTCGTCGCCCAGGGTGTCAGTCTCGTCACCAATCTCGAAACGGCGAAGCACGGCGCGTACGCCACGGATCGTAAACTGTTTGACGACTCCGTTCGCGCCGTAGCGGCTGATCCACGTGACGGTTCCCCCAACACCAAAGGCGCGGAACCTCCCCTTTCCGCTCTTGCCGTGAGGCACCCTTCCAGCCGGCGTTCGCCTGACGTCGAGCTTTGGTGAACCACCGAGCTTTCCAAAGGCACGGTCACAAAGTGGCCTTGGAATGCCGGTGCCGTCGTCTCTTACGACCACTCGTTCCAAGCCACCCAGTTTTCCAAATTCGAGGTCCACCTCGATCTTGCTTGCATCGGCGTCCAGGCCATTCCAAATCAGTTCTTCGACGGCGAGGAGTGGGTTGCGAACTTTCGCTAAGGACTCGATGTGGTCTTGCGCAACCTGTAGCTCGATGCTAATCATGGCGCTGTCCTGGTTCACCGTTGCTCATAGCTGTCCCTGGAATGCCCAGTCGAGGATCGCTGGGAGCATGGCGTCGAGTGCTTTGGCGGATGTCTCTTGTTGTTTACGGATTGCCTCGGCCCGCTGCGCGATGGCCTTCAGCCGCTGCTGGATGGCCATCGGCGGGAGCGGAAACTGATACTGTAGGAAATCGGCGGGGTTGAGCCTCCTCCGCCTGACGTTGGTTCCGGTGCTTGCTCCGGACAGTGCCGGCCAGACGGAGGGCGTTCTAAAATAGACGTCGAGCACCTCGGGCAGAACCTTCTTGGTGTCGATCTCGAAGACCGGGTACTCTGTGGAGACAACCAACCCATCACATTCGGGCGGGACAGTTGCGAGTGCCCCTTCCCAGGCCATGAGCTTCGGATAGACGAAATTGCCCGTCCTGAGGCGCGTCAGCCTGGGATACTTGAACTCCATTCCTGTCTTACGTTGGCCTCGGAAGAGCCCTTCGCCGAAGCAGTAGACGCCTGCGAACCGGTAGGTTTCGTCGCTCTTGACCTCGACGTCTGGCTCCCGCAGACGGACTAGATCCTTCATTGGCGTTGGGCGCATTTGTCCGTCGAACCCACTTCGCAGAATCGAGCGACAGAGTTCCTCAACTGCGTTGGTGATTTCTGTCCGAACGCGTTTTGCCTCATCGATCTTGGTGGCAAGGGCGTCGATCCGCTCGACCAGCCGCCGCTGCTCGGTAAGCGATGGGAGGGGAATCCGGTATTGGAGAACGTGGCCTGGCCGAATCGCCGCGTAGTTGGTTGATCCCTGAGCTTCAACCTGTTCGTGGAATGATGGGGTCCGGATAAAGTAGCGCAAGAATCTCCGGTCGAGGCTTTCTTCGTCGATCTCAAAGAGGAAGTAGTGGCTGCTGACGACCGCTCCGTGCAGGTCGGGCGGCACGATTCCATACCCACCCAACTTGGCGTCGATCTCCGCGACTAGGAATTCGCCTGCTTTGCTGACCTGCTGGTTCTTTGTCTTTATCTCTAATCCCTGCACCTCGTCGCGCAGGATGATGCCTTGAGCGTGCAGTTGGACGCGACACCGCTTGTACGTCTGAAGATCATCGATTTCGATGAATTCCTTGCGGTGCCTGAGGACTTCTCCCAGCGGGATGATTGGCCAGTTGCGGTTGTTCATGGCTTGGCCCCCAAAAGCTGCGCGACCTCGCCCATGATCTCGATAATCCGGCGTTCCTTGGCGAGGATGTCCTCGACCAGTTTTTCGGGCGGCAAGTGTTCGTAGCCTTTCTTCGCGATCGGGTTCTTCCGATCCAGGTTGCAGGCGGTCGCCAGGAGCTCCTCGGCCGACACCTTCCAAGCCCGCTCATTCTCCTCCCGCTTCTTCCACCACGCCAGGCAGGGAGTGAGCTCTTCGTACTGGAGCGGCTGCGTCTTGGTGTACTGCTTTCTTCCCTCTGGCAGCGGCTGCTCGTAATAGCAGACTTCCTTGGTTGGGCCGGACCGGTCGAAGAACAGCAGATTGGTCGGGATACTGGTGTACGGGGCGAAGACGCCGTTGGGCAGCCGCACGATCGTGTGCAGGTTGAAGTCCTTGAGAAGCTCTTGCTTGATGCGCGCACATAGGCCGTCGCCGAAGAGCGTGCCGTTGGGCACGACCACGCCGGCGCGGCCGCCCTTGGTGCTTCCTCGCCCTGGCCGTTTCAGCTTCCGCATGATGAGCTGAAGGAACAAAAGGGCCGTCTCGGCGGTCTGCTTGTCTTCGGGGAAGTTGCCCAGGATGCCGCGCTCTTCCTCACCGCCGAAGGGCGGATTGGTGAGGATCACGTCAACGCGGTCGCTGTCGCGGATGTCGGTGAGCTTCTGGGCCAGACTGTTAGCTTTGGTGATCTGCGGCGACTCCAAACCGTGCAGAACCAGATTCATCTGGGCCAGCATGTAGGGGAGCGGCTTGGCCTCACCACCGAAGATGCTCTCCGTTTGAAGAATGCGGCGGTGTTCGACGGTCTTGCACTGCTTTTCGAAGTGCCGGTAGGCCTCGACCAAAAAACCTCCTGTGCCGCAGGCCGGGTCCAGGACGGTCTCGCCGAGCCGCGGATGGGTGACCTCGACCATGAACCGCACGACCGGGCGGGGCGTGTAGAACTCGCCCGAGTCGCCGGCGGCGTCACGCATTTCGCGGAGCATGGTTTCGTAGAGGTGCCCGAGCGTGTGAATTTCCTCGGTCGAGTTGAAATGGATGGCGCCCACCTTGTTGATAACGTCGCGCAGCAGGTAGCCGCTTTCCATCCGGTTCGCGACGCCGGAGAAGACGGACGCGATCACGTCGCGCCGGTCGTCGCCGTTGGCGCTTTGCAGGCCTCGAAGGTACGTCAGCAGGCCCTTGCCCTTACTCTCGTCGGGCCGCGTGGTGACTTCGTAGTTGACGAAGGCGATGAGTTCCGGGCCGGTGATGCCGTCTTCTTTGGCCGCCCAATCGCGCCAGCGGTACGGTTTCTCGATTGCGGGACGGAACCGGTCCTTGCGCATCTTGGCCCGCTCTTCGCGGATGTGCTCGATGTCGTCGAGGAACTTGAGAAACATGATCCACGTGAGCATCGGCAGCCGGTCGAGGTCGCCGTTGAGGCCCTTGTCCTTTCGCATGATGTCGCGCGCGGACTTGATGAGGCTCCCGAGCCGCTGGGCGGTGGTGACGGGCTGGATGGATTTCGCGTTCTTGACCTTCAACATTTCAAGTCAGTCCACCTTGCTTTGCCAGCAATTCCACAGGCCATCGTCGGCCTTGCTTTTCGGTTCCTTTCAACCTACGCGGCATAGAGCAGCGTCTGTAACTCGTGAACCGCCTCCACCAGTTTCTCCGTTCCACCGAACACCTTGGCGATCTCGACCACGTTTCCATGGGCCGAGATTGGCGGCACCTCCAACACGTCCGGGATCACGAATTGGGCAGTCCCGTGCTCGGCATATTTGTCCAGGAGTTCGTGCAGGATAGCACTGGCTTCGGGGGCATGCTTGTCGAAAAAGTCCTTCTTCTCGCGGCGGAGCCGCTCGGCGCGTTCGCGGCGCGTGCGTAGCGGGGCGTTGAACGCCAGGTGGCAGAGCAAGTCGAAGGGGTCGGCCTCGGGCTGCCGAGCAGCAGTGGCTAGTTCGTCAAAATTGATGCCGCGTTCTTCCAGCATGACGATGATCTCCGACCGCTGATCGGGGTTGGACCAGCGTTTTCGCAGTTCGGCAGCGTTGGGATAGAGCCTGCGCACCTTTTCCGCAGCGTACTCGCTGTACTGGACGACGCGAAGCTGCTTGCCGTCGGCGTCCAGTTCATACACCAAATCGGCGGCAATAGAAACCTGCCCGCCATCGACGTAGAACTTGCGGCGGTCCGCCGGGTCGTCTCCGAAATCAAGTTCCGTTGTCGGCGGCCGTTCGTCAAGGGTCTCTTCGGGTTGGAGTACTTCTTCGGTGCCCTCGACGGTCTGGCCGTATTCGTCGATCTCCTGCTGCGTGGCCAAGGCGGGTTCGCCGTCGAAATCGGGGTCGGCGAAGAGGCGCGTGGCGGAGCCCGTGTAGTCGAGGATGTTGAAGTAGAGCTTGCCGAAATCGTCGCGGACGCGCGTGCCGCGGCCGATGATCTGCTTGAACTCGGTCATCGAGCCGATGACGCGAACGAGCACGATGTTCTTGCACGTGGGGCAGTCGACGCCGGTGGTGAGGAGCTGCGACGTGGTTAGGATCACCGGAGACGTGCGCTCGGGGTCCTGGAAATTGCCCAGGTGGCCACGGCCGATTCCGCCTTCGTCGGCCGTGACGCGGCAAACGTAGTCGGGGTGCGGCTGCACCAAATCCGCGTTGAGGTTGGACAGGACACGCCTCATTTCGTCGGCGTGCTCCTGGTCGACGCAGAACACGATGGTCTTGGCGAAGCGGTCGGCCTTCTTCATGAAATCGGCCAGGTGACGGGCGATGGCGTCGGTCCGCACATAGAGGGAAACCCTTCGCTCGAAGTCCTTGGTGTGGTATTGCTCGTCGGGGATCAGCCGCCCGTAGCGATCCAACTGGTCCTTTGTGGGGCGCCAGCCGGCGGCGTCGTACGAAGTGATGACCCGGTGGACGCGGTAGGGCGCCAGAAAGCCGTCTTCGATGCCCTGCTTCAGGCTGTAGGAGTAGATGGGGTTGCCGAAGTAGAGGTAGGTGTCGCGGTTGTCCTCGCGAAGGGGCGTGGCGGTCATGCCGAGCTTGTACGCCGGCTCGAAGTAGTCCAGGATTTCGCGCCAGTTGCTTTCGTCGCGGGCGCTGCCGCGGTGGCACTCGTCGACGATGATGAGGTCGAAGAAATCGGGAGCGTACTCCTTGTAAAGGCCCGGTCGACGCTCGTCCTTGGCGATGGCCTGGTAGATCGCAAAGTACATCTCGCGGCTTTTGACGGCTTGGCCGTTTTCGATCTTGTGCCGGGCGTCGCCGAAGGGGGCGAAGGTCTTGTCCTTTGGGTCGTCGATGAGAACGTTGCGGTCGGCCAGGTAGAGGATTTTCGGCCGGCGATGTTCACCAGTCCGGTTCCATCGCGCGTTCCAAAGCCGCCAGCAAATTTGAAAGGCAACGATCGTTTTGCCCGTACCGGTTGCCATCGTCAGCAAGACGCGGCGATTGCCCTGGAGAATGGACTGGATCGCACGGTTGATGGCGATCTGCTGGTAGTAGCGGGGCGTCTTGCCCGGCACTTGAAAGGACGGGGTGAGCAGCCGCTGCGCGGCGTCGTCGGCAAGGCCGTTGCCGGCGCGGTATCGCGACCAGAGCTCGTCGGGCGTGGGATAATCGGCGCGGCGGCGCTCCTGGCCAGTGAAGTAGTCGACCTCGATGATCTCGTTGCCGTTCGTCGCGTAGGCGAACTTTAGGCCCAGGACTTCGGCGTACTCTTTCGCCTGCTGCACACCATCGCCAGCGGGCTCGTCGTCGGGCTTGGCTTCGACTACGGCCAGGGTGATGTCGCGGGTGTAGCGCAGGAGGAAATCGGCCCGCTTCTGCTTTCCGCGCCGGACCTTGTTGCCGGCCACAATGATCCGGCCATCGGTGAACGAGATTTGCTCGTTGTAGGCATGGGGCGGATCGTCCCAGCCTGCGGCCTCGATTTTCGGCCGGACGAGCTTTCGACAAGTGTCGGCCTCGTTCATGAGGCTTCACTCCGAACTGGGTATGGCGCCTAACGTAGGTCGCGGCTGGCAATGATTCCCGGTGCTACCGGCACGCAGCGCGCTTGAGACGCGAGCCTGCGCTTTGCAGGAGCGTTCTCAGTCAGAATACCGTCGCGCAGCCGCCGGCGGAACAGGCGTACCGGCGGAACGCTGCCCTCCGGCCGACAGGGCTTCCAGCGGACTTCGACACGCGACGACGACTCTGGCACGCTGAGAATGGTTGTTCCTTTCTCACTTGCCGGAAGGAGGTGTCGCATGAGCGAGCGTCCGTTCGTTTCGTTCGCGGAGGTCAAGCAGAAGGTATCGGTGCCGGACGTCCTGGCGGCGTTCGGGATCCTCGACCGGTTCCGGCGGCGGGGCGACGTCTTGACCGGCGTCTGCCCGTTGCCGGGCCACAAGCATGGGCCGTCGCCGAACGCCGACCAGTGGCGGGCGGATTGCCGGAAGGGGATTTGGCAGTGGTACTGCTTCGGCGACTGCCAGCGCGGCGGCGACGTGGTCGAGCTGGCCAAGGCCCTGACCGGCTACGACAACGCCCACGTGCGGTTCTGGTTCGCCGAGCGATTCGGCGACCGGCTGTCGGGCAACCGCGACGGGCCCAAGAAGACGAAGCCCGAGACGGCGGGCAAGAGGGTAGAAAGCGACGCAGCCTGCGAGCGTCCGCCAATGGCGGGAAGCCAACAGGCCGCGTCACCTAGCACACGCAATCTACCCGTTGCGTCCGCCGAACTCAAGCCGTTGCGGTTCCGTTTGAACCTCGATCCCGACGTGCCGTACCTGCGCGATAGGGGAGTGCTGCCGGAAACGATCGCCCGCTTCGGCCTGGGCCTCTGCCGCAAGGGCGTGCTCAAGGACTACGTGGCGATCCCGGTGTATCGCTGGCCGCGCGAGGCCGGCGAGAACCCCGTGGCCTACCTCGGCCGCTGGCCGGGGGACGACTACGACGACGGCACCGGCCGGCCGCGGTACAAGTGGCCGGACGGCTTCGCCAAAAGCCAGGTGGTCTACGGCCTGGCCGAGGCCCTGGACGGGACGGAAGGCCGAGCGCTAATCGTCGTGGAAGGCCCGTTCAAGGTCTTCCACCTCGTGCAGTGTGGCTTCCCAAACGCGGTCGCCACGTTCGGCTCGTCGCTCAGCCGCGAGCAGGCGGCGATCCTCGCCGCCACCGGCCGGCCGATCGTGCTCCTCTTCGACGGCGACGCCGCCGGCCGCCGGGGCGCGCGCAAGGCCGTGGGCAGGCTGGTGCGGCGTACCTTTGTGCGGATTGCGGCGCTTGCTCAGGCTGGCGAGGCGGACGACCTCGACGGTGAGGCGCTCGCAGAGCTGGTGACGTTCTAGTTTTCAACCACGCACCGAACCTGCGGACGGGACGGTGCGTCTTTTTTTGACATTCATGCACGGGAAGGCGCGGCCCGAGAGAGCCCCGTCTCACCGAACATGGCCGGGAGTATCTGTGGGTCGCGTGGACGCTGCGGGCGCCGGCCTGCGCACGCACGGTCCATAGGCGTGGGAAACGGACTGTTGAATCGAGGAAAGGAAAGATGGATACTCACGGCGTGTACGACCAACTGCTTGACAACGTCAACAACCTGCGGCAGCGCACGGCTCGCTTTCGTCGTGTGGCGCTCCACCTGCATTCGCCGGCGAGCCACGATTGGCCTCGGGCGGGCAGTGACCCGGCACAGAATGACCGGGCGCGGTTCTCAGGAGCCGATGGACCAAGTGCCTTCGCCGCAGAGCTCCAACGCCACGTCGACCTCGCGGCTATCACCGATCACATGCGGAGTGAGTTTGCCAGCCGCGTAAGCGAGTCCGTTCGCGACGACGGTGATTTCCTTGTCCTCCCTGGTATGGAGGTGAACTTTCGCCCCGAAGCAGCCCTCGGGTGCGCACGGATTCACCTGCTTGTCGTGCTCCGGGAAGGGGCAACTCCCGAGGCCTTCTCGCGGCTCTTCCACGGATTGCCGGCAATCCCGGACGATAACCTGCGGACGGGCAAGGAAGAAGTAAGGGGAATCCCGCTCAAGCAGTGGGTTGAGCGCGTCCACGCCGAAGGGGGAATCTGCATCGCGGCGCACGTGGAGAACGACCAAGGGGTCCGCTGCCGGTTCCGTCAAACGTCGCGGGAAATGCTCCAACTGTTCACGGACGGCAACCCGCGAGACATCGAGAAGGAGTATGGAGTCGCGGAGAACTTTAAGGAGTACCTGTTCGACGCTGGCGTGGACGCCGTGGAGGTCGCGCGGAGCACCGACGGGCCGCACTACCGCTGGGTGTCCAACACTGACGGCTGTGTTCGATGGATCCCGACGATCCTCACGTTCGACGCCCACTGCCTGGAGGACCTCGCGAGGGCCGATCGCGTCACGCATCTGAAGATGACGCGCCTTGGGCTCAGTGGGTTGAAGGACGCGCTCGCGTTCCCGGAGACTCGCATCCGTTTCCCGGAAGCGCTCCCTGATCCGCCGAGTCCCCGTCTCTGCGGCATTCAGATCGTCGGCGGTCCGCACGCATTCTTCGCCGAGCTTACGATCGCGTTCGCGGAGAACCTGAACTGCCTCATTGGCGCGCGGGGCTCGGGCAAGTCCACGGTTGTCGAGGCACTGCGTTACGTCTTTGGGTACAACCGGACCCTCAGGGAACTCGAAAAGCTTGCGGAACCCATCCGCGAGATGCAGCAAGCCAACCTCGCCGATTCCCTCATCCGCGTCGTCTACCGTACGACCTCGGGCGACGTGCGCGTGCTGGAGGCCACCTTCGACGCAAAGGCTGAGTATGCGACGAAGGTGTTCACTGCGGAGGGAGATTACGTTGAGGTCCCTGACGTGGAAACGACGGGGGAGTACCCCCTGCGGCTCTTTGGGTGGAGCGAGATCGAAACGCTCGGGCGCAGCCCTACCCGCCAGCGCGACCTGCTCGACCGGCTCATGGCCAACCTCGGGCCGGCTCTCGCGCGCCGTGACGACGTCCGCGCCGAACTCCGCACGAACCGGGCGAGCGCGTCGAAGGCCGTGCGGGATGTCGTGGAGCAGTTTACCCAACACGGCGGAGAAATCCGGCGGTTCAAGGAGTATCAAGCGGACTTCGAGAGACTCAACACTGACGAAGTGAAGGATCTCTTCGCGGCTTATGATCTCGCGCAGGCCAAGCGGGAAGTGCTGCGGAAGGTGCGCGAGAATATCGACAAGATCCTCATGCAGCTCGGTGACCCGTCAGCACTCACGCTGCGTGAGGGCCTGCAAACGATCCTCGACCGCGCTGACCAGCCGCTGCGCGACTGGTGGCTCGCGGAGGAGCTTCCGCGCCTCGGCCTCCTTGCCGCCGAGCAGAATAGCCAGCGGCTCGTGCGGGAAGCTGGCGAACGTCTCCGGTCGTTTGCGCTACTCACCGACGAGCACCTCGCGGCGATCGAGGCGCAGCTCCAAGACGTCGAACAGAAGCTCCGTGCCGGCTGGGCGTCGGATGCCTCCAAGCAGAAGGTCGCCGACCTGCGCGCCAATGCCGAACAACGGCTCCGCCGGGTGACCGGTCTCCGCGACGCGTACCTGAAGCAGTGGGAGGTTCTTCAAGGACTCCTGAAGGCACGCGACGATATCCTCCAGCGACTTACCCGAGTGCAGCACGAGATTAGTGGGATCCGCGCAAAGTACAACGGCGACGTCGAAGCGACATTGAACCGGTTGCTCCCTGACGACATGCGTGTGTCGATCGCGTTTTGTGCCGGCGGTGATACGGTGGAGTTTGTAACGGCGGTGATGCCGTTCCTCGCGAGCGCCGCCCAGTACAAGCACCGCAAGCTACCGCAGGCGGTCGCAGCCTCCAGCACGCCCATCGAGTTCGCGGGGGCTGTGCGGAACGGTTCCCTCGACGTCTGGAAGGGCAAGAAGGCAGTTGTGGACGGTGTCGAGGTCCAGTTTCGGAGCGAAGACATCGAGCGAATGGCAGCGGCGACCAAGCCGTTCGAGTACGATGACCACGCCGACGTGCCGGTGCTCGCCGCGGACGGGAAGCGGTTGGAGCAACTCCTGGGGCTGGAGGAGGTTCTCTGGGATGACCATGCGACCGTCCTGCTGAACGGACGGCCCGTGAATGAGATGTCGCCGGGGCAACGGTCAAGCGCAATGCTGCCGCTCGTCGCTTTGACCCAGAACGCTCCGCTCGTCATCGACCAGCCCGAAGACAATGTTGACAAGCGCTTGATTGGCAGCGTGCTCGCGAACATCCTCGCGCAACTCAAGGAGCGCCGGCAGATCATCGTGTGCACCCACGACCCGAACCTTGTGGTCGGCGGTGACGCGGAACAAGTAGTGGTGCTCGACGCTCTGAGCGATCGAAGGGGTCAGGTCGTAAACCACGGTTCCATTGACAATGACGACATTGTGCGAACGATCGTCGATCTCCTTGAGGGCGGTAAGGAGGCGTTCGAAGCCCGTCGAAAGCGGTACGGTCTGCGCGCCGGTGACGTGCCGTAGGGCTTCCTGCGGTCCCGCATTGGCATGGGTTTCCGCGCGCTCCAAGACTTGCGAACGTCGCGAGCGCCGACATGTTGATTCCAACAGGTGGCGGGCGCTTTCCTCAACGAACTCCTCAGGGAGCGGCTGCGACGTGCGAGCAACTACGCCAGGCGCACCTGCGCGACTACAGGGGCCGCGAGCCAGCAGCCACTGCCCGAGCGGAGCCGGAACCACGCCCACACACTGAGAACACGTGTTACGGGCGTGATTGCTCCCCCGCGCTATTGACAATTCCGTGGCGATCCTGATAATCAACACCCACTTTCCATTCGGCACGAGGGTGGCTGCGTGCGCGCGGCTCATCCCATTCACGAGTTTCTGCCATGGCAACGCTCGTAGACTATCGGGACCGCCCCCCAAAGTTGCTGGTCGTACTTCTGGCGGTCGTTGTCGCCGCGTCAGTTCCCGCTGCCTTTTTCTGGGGACGTTCACTTGCGCCCGTTGGAAAGCTCACAATCCAAGTGGCCCTCGCTGCGTTCGTAACGCTATTGCTCATCGCGTGGTCCAAGGCAACTGCAAAGGGAACGCTCCTTGGCGTTCATTTCAACATTAGGGGCGCGGGGGCATCGTTCGTCATTACCTTCGTGCTGTTTTACGTGTGCTTTCCAAAGCCTGATGCGACAGCCGTGCGCATCTTTCTCATGCACCAAGGCGTTGTGCTCAATCAGAGGTTCTCTGTGATCATCCACCCCCAACAGGGCGAGTCTATTTCGAAGGAGAGCAGCAACGGCGAGGTGACGGTCGAATTACCTAGCCATGTGACGCAGTTGGACGACGTTACACTCAAGTGTCCCGGATTCCGGCTCAAATCGAAACCGCCCTTTTACATTGAGAACAGCATCGTTCGCTTGGCGGTGGTGAAAAGCGAATCACTACCACCCCTCAGGCCGGAAGATTTTCCCCACCTATCCGCACTTACCGACCTGCCAACCGAAGAGCAAGTATCACGTGAACCAGCGGTGTCGCCCTCGGAGGTTACGCTTTTCTATCGCAACTTATGTGATGACAATCTTCGCCTGCTTCTTTTCGACTGCAGTCGTCATTACAAGATTGTCCGCGGCGAAATCAAGGGTGGTTCTCCCTGGCTCGATTTTCCACTGGACGTGAGCGACGAATACACGCCCTATCAGTTTGAAACCGGCACCGGTTGGTATTGCTTCTTCGTCAGGGATTCCACAGGCAAGAACCATTGTCTCAGGCCATGGGCGTGTAGGAACCTGTTTCAAACCCGCGAAACGAAACTGACGATACGACAGACGGAGGACGGCAATTTCGAGGCTGTGCTTGATTGAAGCGTGGCCGCAGTCCCGCGTGGCATTGCGTCCAGGCGGACATCGATCTGTGAACTTGGCGGCTAGGAGACACGTATGCGCGTCGCGTATTGGCTGTTAGTTGTTGCTCTCGTTGGACTTCAAGCTCAGGCGGAGGAGATTCGCGTTCGCAACAGTTCGGGTCGCCATACGTGGCTATGGCGCTTTCGCGAAGGCGCGAGTGATTGGGCGCAGCCGCTCTATTTGCCTCGACTTGCCCCCCGACCGTTGAGCTTCGAAGGTGGGGAAAAACACTACATCGTCTTCAGGGATGATTTGAAGCGAGATACACATGTTGGCTGGATCGACTTGGCCGGGCTCCACCGCGACTATCCTGGCGCGATTGTTGAGCTGGAGACTCTCTACGTGTACGAAGAGGTGATTAAGGAGGAAGTGTTGTGGTGCGGGGGTCGACGGGTCGTTCGGGAGAAGAGGTATCGTGTCAGTAAGCCCGTGCAGCGTCTGGCAGCCTACAGTGATGGTCGTCCGGTGCCGGTGGATGACTACATTGACTGAGAGAAACTGGTCACGGATTCAGCTTTTCTGTCGTCCGGGCGCATTGGTGTTTGACGACTGTCGTTCGGAGGGGTGGCCTCTAGGGTGCCGGCGGCGGTTCCAGGCCAAGCTGCCGCTCGACGAGCGCCACGCGGTCGTGAAGCCGCTGGCCGACGTCCTTGAGACTCGAAACCTCGTCCTTGTTGGCGCCGGCCAGGTCCTTGTGGATGTTCTCCACAGCCGCGTCGAAGTGGTACTTGATCTCGTCGCGAAAACGGCGGAGCCGCTCGTCGGTGCTCTTTTCGAGCTGCACGCGGAGCGCTTGTAGGTCCGCCTTCGTCGCCGGCTGGTTCGACAGGTCCGGCTGCTCGTCGTCGGTCATGCTTCAAGGGTGCCACAACCGTCGGAAGTGTGGCAAGTCGATTGGCGCGGAACGTCGGCTGTCGATTGGCCGGAGCGATCAGCCCTGTTTCCGGTCGGCCGTGTCCGGAACCGAGTCCGACGCCTCCGTTGAGCGGACGACGGGCTTGCGACCTCCATTGCTGGATGTCGATTGCGTGGCCGGGCGGTCTTTCGCCTCCGAGGCCATCTTGGCCTTAGAGCGGGTCGTGTTGGCGGCCGGCTTGGGATGGCATCCGTTGGTCATAGGGCTTCCTTTCGGGGTAGGGGACAGTGCGGGCCAGCAGGTCGCTGGTCCGCTGGTAGTACTTGCGCAGCGCGTCGCGCGACGCGAGGAAGAAAATCGCTGCCATTGTGAGCAGCGCGAAGGCGACGAGTGTGGCGGGAAGATGCAGTAGCGCCGCTAAGTCGTTTGTGACGGGTAGCAGAAGCAGGAACGCCAAGAGAGAGTTGGAGTAATACTGGGCATAGCGAAAGTGCCAGTCCACCAAGGTCTCGAAGGCAGCATGGTGTCGTTGCAGCCGGGAAAAATCCCATTGGGGGCGCGGCACCCCGGTGTGGTGGTGAATCGGATCGATGAGCAGCCAGCGAAGGGTATTGAGAGCCATGCCGGCCATGACCGACGCCAGCGTGGAATAGAGGAAGCCGCCCACCGTCGGCGCTTCCAGCGGCGCAGCGCCCAGCCACGAGCGGATCGGCTCGACCCGCAGGCTCAGGCCGGCCAGCAGCACGAAGCCGGGTAGCACGTAGGCCACCAGCAGGCCGAAGTTGCGCGACGTGACCGGGGTCATGGAAGGCCGTCAAGGATCGTCCTCCTTCTTCTCTCCCTGGCCGTTGGGTTTCTGCGGAAGCGGGTTGGCATCGGTTCGTGTAAGTCAATGTCTGACTATTCACAGCGAGAATATACGCTGCCCGGCCAAAAGGCAAGGGCCGGCGATGGGAAAGTCGATCTACACGGCGGAACAACGGGTACTCCTGGCGGTGCTGCGCGACACGCGGCTGGCGGCGAAAAAGACGCAGGCGGAACTGGCCAAGGCGCTGGGCCGAACGCAGTCGGAAGTGAGCAAGTGGGAGCGGGGCGAGACGCGGCTGGACCTGGTGCAGTTGCGGGGGATCTGCCACGCCTTGGGAACCACGCTGCCGGCGTTCGTGGGGGAGTACGAGCGCCGGTTGGGGAAGGGGGGCGGGCGAAAGAGCTAGTGCACCTGAGGGACGGGCGGGCGGTTGGCAGACTCGTGGCATTGGGTGGCTCAGGAGTCGATGGCAGTCGGGGTGTTGCAGGTCGTTGTAGACTATAGTCCACAGACACGCAAGGGGCTGGGGCCTAGTTTGTCGCCATGCTCGGCGACGAATTACGCAAGGCCCGGTTAGCCGCTCGATTGACCCAGGAAAAGCTGGCGTTCCATGCCGGGTTGGATCGGACCTACATCAGCCACTTGGAAAACGACAAGAAGTCGCCGACGTTGGAGGTGCTTTTCCGGCTTTGCCGGGCGATGGGGATTTCGGCTGCCGAATTGGTGGCCCGCGTCGAGCGGCGGCAGACGCGGGGGAAGTAGAGCAAGCCGAGTATCGTGTGCCGCGCAGGCGGCCCAGGTACCTGTGCGGCGGCTCTAAGGCGCGCCGGGCCGCCCCCACGTGGGGAAGCCCTGGCCACACGACCTGCCGCCTGGCGTGCTGAGCAAGGTGGCCTTCCCTCCAAGGTCACGATTCGCGACCGCGCGAGAACCGAGCAGTGGTTGTCGCCAACGCCTTCGCTCAGCGCCGCGGCACGTATTGAGCATAGCATGACGGGCTTCGGGAAGTGCCGGAACGTAGCTACTTGGGCAGTTGAACCGGACGATCGTCGCGACGGCGACGTCCGTCAATAAGCGCTCCGCAGGGGTCTCCGACGACGACATCGTGTGGATGGTGCGGCGCGCGATGCCCGGCGAGCGAGATGGGGGGATGTCTGCCGTTTTTTCGTCGATGCTTTGGTCCAGTCGACGCTCCACTTGTGCCGAGTCAAGGCGTGGCGCACGATGTGTGTGGCAAACAGAGGTGGAACCTGTCGCTTCGCGCGGTGTCTCTTAAAGGATCGACAAGGAACAGCTTCTGCGGCACCAAGACAGTGACCGAACTGTCGAGCGGGAGTTTGGGACCCCCCTCCGGGTCTGACCGCTGGAAAGCCAGATTCACGGCTGCCGCCTCAGTCGCTCAACACTTCGGAAGTTGGGTAAAATGGTCAAATTCAGAAAATTGGTCAAGGAGGCCCGCACGGTTGACGCGAAGGATCTGGTCGCGCTGTTCGAGTCGCGCGACAGGCACACATCGCATACGGAGTTACGTCCGGCGCAGCGACAAACTCTGGAATCATTATCTGTTCGTCTAAATGAGCGGGACCTCATTCTGAAGGTAAGCACGGGGACCGGAAAGACGGCCCTTGGGCTCATCTATCTGCAATCGCACATGCAGCAAACGGCAGAGCCCGCCGTGTACCTCTGTCCGACTGTGCAGCTCGTAGGTCAGGTGCGCGAGGAGGCGAACCGCATCGGGTTGTCCACGGTCGAATACCCTGCGGGCATGTCGGTCCCGCCTATCGATGGCACGACCGCCAGTGCTATTATCGTGTGCACCTACGACAAGCTTTTCAACGGGCGTAGCACGTTCGACCGGTCGGACGTTCAGTTGCGACCCCGTGCCATCGTGCTCGACGATGCACACACCGGCATCGACAAGATCCGCGACAACTTCCGATTGTCGTATCGAGCGGAGAGTTCAGAGTGTGCAGGACTCCTGAACCTCCTAGAGCCCGCGTGCGCGCAACAGTATCCCGGCAGATGGTCGGAGATTCGAGAAGGCGCCCCGCACGCATCGATCGAGGTCCCTTACTGGGTGTGGGCGTCAATCTTGCCGGAGGCCGAGCGGATCATTTCGAGCCCCGACGAGGGTGAGAGCAATTGGTTTGCCTGGCCACTTGTGCGGGGCATTCTGCGTTGGTGTCGATGCATCGCGTCGGCTGCTGGCATTGAGATCGTGCCCTTGATTATCCCAGTGGAGAAGTGTCGCGCATTCGAGCGATGCCCTCACCGGTTGTTCATGTCCGCGACTCTTGTGGATGACTCTGCTTTGGTCCGCGACCTCGGCTGCTGCGCTGAGGCGGTTTCAAAGCCGATCCGGCCAGCAGCCGACAGGGGTCTTGGCGAGCGAATGGTGCTGCCTCCCTCCCTGATCGACCCCAGGCTAGGCCGCGAGTGGCTGGCGGGGAAATGTAAAGAGCTTTCGAAGAAGGTCAACGTGGTGGTCTTGTCGCCAAGCGAGTTGGCCGCGCAGACGTGGAAAGACGCTGGCGCGGACTTCGTGAAGGGAGACGATGTAGCGGAGGCAGTTCACCGGCTTCGACGGGAGAGGTGTGGGAATTTCGTCGTCTTCGCGCAACGGTACGACGGTGTCGACCTACCTGACGACGCCTGTCGCGTACTTGTGCTCGACGGTCTCCCCTCCGGGGAGAACATCACGGACGCCTATGATGCGAGTCTGAGTGATTCCGTGCGACGCCGGTTGGTGCACAGGATCGAGCAGGGAATGGGGCGTGCGGTTCGATCGCATGTGGACTACGCGGTAATCATCCTCGCCGGGCCCAACTTGGCGAACTTCATTGCGCGGACGCAGGTGTTGTCTGCGATGAACCCAGACACTCGTGCACAACTGAAGCTGGCGGTGGACCTTGCCAAGCTGGCAATGGAGGAAGACGAGCCTGAAAAGGCATTTATGAGCATGGTGCAACAGTGTCTAAGTCGAGATTCCGGCTGGAAGGACTTTTACCGAGAAAACGTACGGGAAGTGGAACATCCTCCAGCCGCGAGTGACGGACGTGAATCACTGGCGATGGCTACCGCCTTGCGCGACTCTTTTCTCTCTGCAATCGGGAAAAACCCGCGAGCGGCGGCTGTACAACTTGAGAGGGCGCTTGATTTGACTCTCCGCGACCAGGAGGACCGCGCTCCGTTTCTGCAGGTGGTGGCGAACTACACACACGATTTTGACGCAGGGAAGGCAATTGAAATCCAACGGTCGGCTTACGACATGGACCATACTCTGTTCTGTCCGCCGACTGCGGCCAAGCGCCCGCGCGTTCACAGTGGCTCGGATCTCGGAGCCGTAATCCTGGGGTGGTTCCGACAGTTTGAGAACCCCAATGGAGCGATCGCTGCAGTGCAGGACCTTAGGGCTCGGCTGTCGTACGACGCCGATCCGAAAGTCGTAGAGCACGCCCTGCTGGAGTTGGCTCCCTTGCTTGGGGCGGAAGGCTCGCGTCCGGAGGAAGAACTCGGCGAGGGCCCCGATGACCTATGGCTGTGGTCGGATTTTAGCATCTTGATCGAGGCCAAGAATGGAAATCAGGAGCGTCTCCACAAGAAGGACGCTGGCCAGTTGTTGCTCAGTCTTCAGTGGTTCAAACGCGCCTACCCAACGAGGAGCGCACCTTTGCCGCTCGTTATCGCGAAGAAGGCGAACGCGGACAGGCTCTCCGACTTCCCCAACGGGACTCGCGTTCTCACTCCTGTCGGGATGCGGAGTTTGCTGGAGAAGGTCGAGAACTTCTACATCAGAATGGTACAAGCGCCTCACCTCCTGGCTGAGACGGGCAGCATCGTCTCTGCGCTTGAGGGGTTTCGACTGAGCCCGAAGCAGCTCAGTGGAGAGTACACGGAGCGCCTTGCGGGCGTGCGGCGTAGTTGAACGAGCCGGCCGTTCGTATTGGCCGGATCGGTAGATGGCGAACGGTTCTCCGAAACGCAGATGAAGACAATCCGGCTGCTGGCGGCGGTTACTTGCGAGCCTCGTTCTCGAACAGGCGGCGAGAGATTACCGCCGCGTCCTCTCCGAATCTCAGGAACAAGCCGAATCGGTATTGAAGAAGCTGGTCGACGGGATAAACCCCGATGAATGCGGACAGTTTACGAAAGTCCTGCTGGTCGGAGACTTGACTCCAGGTCGTCTTGACCTCGATGACGAGCAGATTGTCGTTCGGCGTGCTGTGGCCACGATTGTGGATTACAATGTCAGGATAGACTCGGCTTCCATCGGCGTCGAAGTGGGTCAGGCGATCGTCTTCGGGAAGGACGAGCTTCTTATACACACTGGGGTCTTCGCCGATCCGACTGTACTCGCAGTCCACGTTCCAGCCTAAGAAGGGCTGCTCAAGGTAAAGCGCGAGCCGATGTGTGATCGATCGCTCGTTAGCATGCAGTTGAAACAGCAGAACATCGCTCCTCAGTTCTTTGAGAGCCTGGTCGACAAGGGGCTCGACCTCGGTCCATGGGGCATGAATGGAGATCATCGTTCCTCTGACGTAGATCTGTTTGTTCCGGCGATGAGGGCGGAATCTGCGGCAAGAATGGCTTGCGGGCCCGCGTGACCCAAAGTAAGGCCACGGGGCCCGCCTAGCCAAGCTCTGCACAATGACCGCCAGTTGCGCCTTTCGCTCGCTTGACTCAGCGGGACAAGGGCTCGAACCGACAACCACGGGTCCCCGCTGCTAGAGCGGGACCCGTGGCGGGCGACGGCCATGTGCTTGCTTCCAATTCTACGGAGCTGGCGTTCCTTTGGAAAGATCGCGTCGCAAAGGGTTGGGAAGTTTGTCGCGGCTTCGCCGCCAGGGTCAGGCTGTCGCGGCTCCTGGCGGTCGCGGCCTTTGTTACCTCCTGCGTTTTTTGGATTCCGGGGCGGGAAACTGCGGCGCGTGTTGTGGGGCCATCAGGCAGACGGACCCGCAACGGGGCGGCCGAAAAACAACAATGGCGCTCGGAAATGGCGCTGAATTGCATGCGCCAGCAAACTTGAGCCGTCCACGGAGGTAGCGGATTTCAGTGGCGCGGAGAACGTATTTGTGCCACCATCTCGTGTCGGTTCTTGCCGGTAGAAGGCAGACGACCAAGGCGGCGTGACGCTGCGATTCTTCGAAGGCCTTGCGGACCCACTTCTCGATTTCGCGTCCGTACGGCGGATTCATCCAGCAGACGCCTTCCCAACGCTGGGCAAGGCCGTCGTCGGCCTTTGTGTAGAACCGGCGACACTTGGCGTTGTCCGCGGTGGCACAAACGTCGAGGTCGAAGCCAAACTCAGCGTTCAGGCCGTCGAAGAGGAACTGAGGCGTTTCCCAGTCGTCGCGGACAGAGCTGAAGAGCGCCTGTTGCATCGGGCCACCGACAAAAAGAAACGGACCATGGGTGCGAGACCCGTGGTCCGTTGTCGGTTCAAACGGAATGATACGGCCGCCAGGGGCGAAGTCAACGGGCGGCCTGAGATTCCGGGTTGGCCACCGCGTGGCCAAAAGAATCTGCGGAAAAGCCCTGAAAGTCCGTTGGATCGTGAAGTTGGCGTGCTGCGGTTTATTTGCGCTCGTTTGATTTGTGATCCTGGGGAGAGTGGGCGATCGGTTGGCGCGGGGCGGCCGGAGGGCAGGCTAATCAGGTGGTTGAGACAGAGAGAAGAATCGGGTGGGAAACTTGCCTTTGAGGCGAGGGCCGGTAACATGAATGTGAACCGACGAAAGACCACGGGTCGCCTTGATGCGCCTCGTGGTCTTTTTTGTTGGTGCTAGCCGTGGATTTGCTGACCGTTCAAGAGGCTGCCTCGTTGCTGCGGTTGTCGCGCGGGGCGGTTTACGTGCTCTGCTCGTCCGGCCGCCTCCCGCACTACCGGGTTGGCGTTGGCCGTGGTGCAATCCGAATCAGCGACGGCGACCTGGCCACGTTCATCGAGCAATGCCGCCAGGAACCACCTGACCGCGCCGCGGCAGCAGCGCCGTCGTCGCCGGGGCCGGCGCCGCGGCAGCGGTGGCCGCACGCCGGCGGGTTCAAGCATCTCCGTTTGAGGCCTGTGGCGCGGCGATCTTTGCCGCCTCCCGAAGAAGGCCAGTCTTCTGATCGAGGTGGCCGTAATGCGCGCTAAGCATCGCGGTACTGGTGTGGCCAAGAAGCTCGGCCATCATCGCAAGCGGGACGCCGCGGCTAAGCCCGTCGGTCGCGAAGGTGTGGCGGTAGGTGTAGGAAACAACGCCGGGGAGATTGAGCTTCGTCTGGAGCCGACGAAAGCGACAGCGGATGGCATTGCGCGTCCAAGGTCGGCCGTACTTGTTGCGGAAGATCGGTCCGTCGGGGTGCTGGACGGCGAGCTCGCGGCACAGTTCAACGAGCGGTGGGGTGAGGTACACGATCCGCGGGCGGCCAGTGCGTTTGGCGGTCTTGTGGCGACGGAGCACCCAGACACCCTGGTCGAGCTTGACGTCCTGGGCGACGACGGCGGCGACCTCGCCCGGCCGGCAGCCCGTTTGCCGGAGCGCGAAGAGGAAATTTTTGAAGGCGTCATCGCGAACGATCTTGTCGATTGCCGCGCACTCGTCAGGCGTGAGGATGCGCTCGCGGCGATTCGGCGGGGGCTTGCGGACAGCCCTGATAGGGTTGTCGCGAATCAGTCCCTCGCTTGCCGCCCAATTCAGGGCGCGCTTCACGCAGCCGATGACCTTGTTCTGGGTGGTGCTGTTCCAACTCTTGTCCCGCGTCCAGCAGGTGATGTGGAACGGCTTCAGGGCGGAGACGCGGATGTGTCCGAACTCCAGGCAGAAGCGGTCGAGGAAGTAGAGGTACCACTTGTACGTGGTGGGGTCATTGTTCCGGCAGGACCAGTCGAGGAACAGGTCGCAGAGGTGCGCGACGGTCGTGTCGCGGAACTGCTCAGGGGCAGCTTGGCCATTTTCGAGCATGAGCTCGTGGTAGCGGCGTTGAGCCTCGTCCGCGCTCTCGCGGCCCCTGGCGAGCTTCACCTGCCGGGCGCCGATCTGGACGTACCACCAGCCGTCAAATTTGCGAAACCACGGTTTCGGATGCCGCATTGCGAACCCTCCAGTCCAAAGTCGGGTGGTGGACTGAAAGGCCCGCTGCCTGAAGAACCCCCGGTCTGTTGCAGCAGGCCGGGGGCTTTCTCTGCAAGAATCTCTGCAAGTGAGGGGGTTTTCGGAACGTCGCCAAGGAACGGCAGGAGTTGCAATCGCTTGGCGATGCAGCACTTCCGCCGAGTCGGGGCGGGGAGATTCGAACTCCCGACCTTCTGGTCCCAAATCTTGACAAGGCTCGGGCGAGCGGAGCGATAAAACGCGAGCCGGACGGAGTTTACAAAAACGGGCGAACGTTTCAAGTCCTTTCACCGGTTTCGCGTTTTTTCCGAGGATTTCGCGGTCCGGGGGTAGCGCGGGGGTACACGGGGGTAGAAAACTCCGGCGGCGAGAAAACACTCACACGCCTCGCGAGCCGCCTGGTCCACGTTGCCCGCGCTTTTGCTTTCGCTTCAGCCGCGCCTTGACGCGGGCAATGGCCTGCTCGACGTACACGGCATCGAGTACGGGCCAGCCAGCAGGAAGGTATTGATTCTTCCACTGAGCGTAATCGCCGTAGCTCTCCCATTCCGATCGCCGCTTCGTCCACTCGTCGACGATCTCGTCGTCGATTCTTAGCTGAAGTTCCCGATTGGCATTTTGTGCAAGGGTCTTCTGCTTCCTGCGCCTCCTACGCCGATTACTTGGGGATGTGGAGGAGTCGCGTTCGTATGCCGCTGGCGAAGCGGGATGTCTCGCAGCCGCTTTCTTCAGGAAGGCAAAACGCTCTTTGCGCACGCGAGTCGCCAGATCCTGGAAGTCGAAGACCCATTCGGCGAGGATTCGTTGACACGCAACGTCAGCGTGCTCTCGTAGAACCGCCTCGCTGTAGGGACGTGCCGTGGGACTGGAGTCTTTGCGAGCAAGATCGACGGCCAGCCAGACGTCGTCGACGAAACTGCGTGTCACCGACAGGGATAGCGAATGCCAGTTCGTGGACCGCCGCCCCAAAAGACAAACGTCCTCAGTTCCCGCCACGGCCGACAGTTCCGGCTCATGCTGCTGAATGATGTGCCCGTATTGGTCAACTTCATCGCGTAGCCGCGAGAACACTTCCACGCCGTTGGCGCTGAACGCATCGGCAATTGGCTCGACGCGTGCAGCGCGCGCGAATTCAACGAGTGCTGCAAGTCGAATCGGCCAGTTCTCCGCGGCGAGTGACGCCCGCTCGAATTCGCTTGCCTGATACGAAACAGCCTCGTTCGGATTCCCCGCGACTGCGGCCGCAACTGGAGTTCCGGCCGTTTCCTGCGCGTCGGCGGTCAGCATCAGGCGGCTTGCTTCGCCCTCCCCCTTGCCCGTCAGCCGGATGCGGTGGCGAATGTCCGGTTCGACATCCTCTGCCAGCGCTTCCCGCAGCAGTTGCCGAGTGCGCTTCTTTTCCGTGTCGGGCTTGTGGGGCGACAGCAACGTGAAACTGTAGCCGTTCTCCAACTTCAACTCGCCGCCGACATGACAGTGGTTTCGGCGGCCGAATTCAATTAGCTGGCGGTCGTGGCAATCCGTCAGCAGGGCTTCGTCCCGCAGCGAGTCGTGCAATTTCACGATGGCGACTCCGGCTTCGCTGTCAGCGTTCCAGAGGAGCCGTAAGAGCTTCGCAACGCGTGGGTCGTCAGACATGGCCACTATCCTTCGTGGCGATCCGAGAAAGAAAGCGCGGCAGGCCGGTAGGACGGCCGGCGGTTCGGGAGCGACCCTAGCCGCGCGCCTTTCATCTTACGTGATTCCAGCCGTAAGACGAAGTGGCGGCAGACGCGCCGTTAGCCGACGGGGTAACCCGCGCCCGGGCACTCGCACCAAATGACCCCGCCGTCGGCGTTACCTTGGTGGCGCGGCCGGCAGCCTGTCTCGCAATACACGTCGTAGCACTCCGCAACAATGTTCGGGGGAAGCGGATCGTCGTCGTCCTCAAAAACCGCCTGCACTTCGGGCGGGAGATCGTCTACGAAATCGACATAAAGCGCACAGGCAAGTTCGGGATCGTAGACGGGCCCGATCGTGTCCGGCAAAGCGCCGGTCCAAGGAGAGACCTTAGGACGGGGCCTTCCACGTGCCCGCGAGCCAAGCGGCTTCACCGACTTCAGCCCGTGCGCTTCGATCAGGTACTTCCCCTCTTTCGTCCTCGTGTATCGCACGGCTTGGGCGACGATCCTGTATGCCGTGCCGACTGCGGCGAGGATTTTGGCGCGTAAGCGATTCGCGCGTTGGGCGGCTTGGCGACTCACCCGTTCTTTGGCACGCCGGTCCGCATCTGCCTTTCGGTACTGTTGCACCAGCTTCTGGAGCTTCGCCTTGGTGCCGTTCGCCGATTGACGTTTTCGAGCCTTCGCCATTTCCGACCTCCGCAGGAAAAGTGCAAGGGGTATTGTAGCAGGGCAATGCCGCTGCGTGACGGCGTCGTGACGTTGGGTTCCTGACCTGACTGCGACCGGCGGCCACACCACTTATCTAGGGGCTGTTAACCCGTCGCCGAGTTCGTAACTTTCCATCGGGGTTCGAGAGGGAACGGCCTGTTAACTTTAGGGGGGTTGTTAATCCGAGAGGGAGAGAGTTTTGGGACGAAATCTCGGGGTCCGAGAGGAACCTTCAAGGTCCCTCTCGCACCCCGAGAGTACGCTCCCGAAAGAGAGAGGTTTCCGCCATCGGCCGAGTTGGCGGAAACCCTTGCGGCAAAGGCGGTAAAAGCAAAAACGCCGAGAGGTCAAACTCTCGGCGTTTCGCGTTAACCGGTCTGTCGCGCCGGCTCGCTGGTCGGGCGTGAGCTCCCCGAACGGAACCCTCTTCGTGACGACTCTCTCCGCGCCGGAAATCGCAAGTGGTTGGCGGGAAGGGGGTTGGTGAGTTCGCGTCTCTCTCGGTGGGGGGTGAGCGAGAGGAACGGTCTGCGAACTCGCAGGGCTGGGGTTAACAGGAAACTCGCGCGCGATGTTAACCCCCAGGTCGTTTTTCCGAAGTCGCCCGGAACTGGGGGCTCGGAGGGGCTCGGAGGGGCTCGGAGGTTAACAGCGGGCACGCGAGCGTTCATGGCCCGTCGAGGTCGACGTCACGGTAGCCTGGCGGGAGGACCATCGGTGCAATTGGGGGTGGAATCGTTGGCACCGCCGGCAAGGGCGGCATCTCGTCGTGGCCACGGTCTCCCTCCGGTGGCGGGTCGGCTCGCAAGAGTCGATTGCCATCGACGATCTCAGCCTTGTACGTGTCGTGCCAGATGTCTTGGCGAGGATGGAGGTAGCCCCGAACGGTGCCAATGAAGCGTCCGGCGCGGGAAACGATGTGCTGGAGCGCGCTGAACGCAACCGGATCGCCGTGGGAGTCATAGAGCCATTCGGTGAGGTTATCCCGCACCCATTGGGCGGCACCGTCGAAGCAGAATTGCCCCTCGGTGATCGCCGGGAATACGTTGCCATAGGCTGCTTTGAGCCGCCCCAGCTTTGCATTCCGCTCGTCGTCGCACTGCGCATAGTCGATGACGGCGATGTCCGTGGACTGATCCAGGCGGCCGAGGCCCTCGCGGAAAAGAAATCCAGCCGCAATGTCGGTAAGGGGGAGGGAGTAGCCCATAAAGACTGCTCGCTTGGCGCTCCTTAGCGCGTCGAGTGCGCGTGACCAGGTGAACCGAAGAATCGGTTCCTCGACGAGGCTCGTCTTCGTCAAAACTGGCGGGACCAGAAAGGGCTCGCTTTCGAGGTGTGGTTCGATCTCTTCGAGCGGGATCTTGCTCGTCCCGTAGTATTGGAACCACGGTTCGTGGTGCCTTACAGTCGCCGACGTGTATGGCCTGGGGTGCCCCAAAGGGATGCGCCAATTCACCGACCCGTGCAACTTTAGCAGAAGCATCGACCCGGTATCGGCCGGCGGAATCGGCGACTCGCGCACGCAGGATTCGGAAGCCTGGCACCCAAAGCCGTATCCCCAGTCCGGACACCAGATCCACGAGGTTTGAGGGGCGTAGACGGGGCAGAACTGCCACAATGCCCCGTCCAACACGTCATCATAGTTGAACGTGACGCAACTGCACTTCTGGCGCGCGCAGTGCCCGGCAAACAACCACAGCTCGCCATCGTTGGCCCTTCCGCTTTTCTGAGCGCTTGCGAGCCGATCGAGAAACGCTCTCTTGAGCTCGGACAACAGCAGGCGAAACGACTCCTCCGCTCGAAACCGGTAATCGTAGGGCATCCCGCCAGAGAGCCTTGTCATCAAGCGTTCGAGGTTCAGCCAGCCGGGTGGATGGTCTCGCTGCGTGAGCTCAGTGTCGAGTAGCCCCAATGCGTCGGAGAACGCAACGAACTTGCGCTTGAGGCCTTCGCCGCCGTAATCGTCGATCAGTAGCGGCGCCTCCGGAAGGAACGCCTTCGTGAACCCGGCGCCGAGGATGAAGACTGTGCCCGAATCCCACTTCATCTTGGCTACTCCCGTTTTGCGCCTCGCCGCCGCATCAATCGTCCGCGTCACCACCGCCCCAAGCGGTGGCAGTGAGCCCGGGTTGGCCACGCGAGCGGCCGACTCCGATGTTTTCATTTTAGAGGCTTGGCGTTCTCGTCCAAAGCGGCCGCCGGCGATCACGACGGGGCTGGTCGACAGACGATCGCCGTGCCGGATTGGTCGCCGTGCGACGGACGCGTTTCCAATGTGTCCTGCCCCGCGGTATCATGGCCGTCCGATGTCCGCCCACGCCGCGAGCAGCCGCCCATGGCCAAGAAGAAGCCAGCCAAACGGAAAATCGAGCAATACGCGCACGCCGACAAGAAGCGGGTGAACAACCCGCCCGTCGGCCTCGTGACGCCGGCGACCGATCCGCCGGCCGCGCCGAAAAAGACCTACCAGTACGACCCGCACCTGGACCCGCAACTTGTCTGGGCCGGCAAGGCCGAGCGGACGAGCTTCCAGGTGCCCACGGTCAGCCTGCACGTCCACGAGCGCATCGACCCCAAGACGATCGTCGCGGCGGTGCGCTCCAACGGAAACGGGAACGGCAACGGGAATGCTCCCGTCCCAGAAGGCCCCGTGCCCGCGGTCTCGCGCAGCGAGCCCCCAGGTCCGTCCCCATCCAAGGCTGGGGGCGAGCTGCGCTCGACCCCAGGCACGAAGAAACGAACGCGCCAGCTCACGTTCTTCGAGGCCCCTGCGGAAAACCTTCCCCTCCGCGACGCGCTCGATTTCTACAAGCACCCCCACGGCTGGACCAATCGTCTCGTGGCCGGCGATTCGCTCCTGGTCATGAACTCGCTTTTGGAAAAGGAGGGGCTGGCGGGCAAGGTGCAGATGATCTACATCGACCCGCCCTACGGCATCCGCTACGGCTCGAACTTCCAGCCCTTCGTCAACCGCCGCGACGTGAAGGACGGCAAGGACGAAGACCTCACGCAGGAGCCGGAGACGCTCAAGGCCTTCCGCGACACCTGGGAATTGGGCATCCACTCGTACCTGACCTACCTCCGCGACCGGCTGCTCCTGGCCCGCGAGCTGCTGCACGAATCCGGGTCGATCTTCGTGCAGATCAGCGACGAGAACTTGCACCATGTGCGCGAGCTGCTAGACGACGTGTTTCGCCCGTCGAGCTTCATTAGCCTCGTGTCATACGTCACGACCAGCGGTTTCCCCAGCAAGACGCTATCCCGTGCCGGCGACTACATCCTGTGGTACAGCAGGGACGAGGCGCGGGTGCAATACAATCAGCTCTACAAGCCCAAACGTCTGGGTGATGAGTCCGCCGTCGAGTACAAGTGGCTAATGCTGCCCGACGGAAGAACGCGCTCTATGACCGCGGACGAGCAACAGGGAACGACGCCCTTGCCTCCGGGGGCACGCTGTTGGCGGTACGGGCCTCTCACGTCGCCCGGCTACACGGAGGAAGGATCGAAGCCCTTCGACTATCAGGGAAAAGTGTACAGTCCCGGGAAGAACAACCACTGGAAAGTTGGCCAGCAGGGGTTACGCCGTCTGGCGGCTTCAGGCTTACTCGTCGCTCGAACGAACAGCTTGGCGTACCACCTGTTTTTGGACGATTACCCGATCGTCCCCATGAATAACAACTGGAATGACACCAAGTGGGGCTTTGACGCCTCAACCAAGTCATACGTCGTGCAAACCAATGTGAAGGTTATCGAGAGATGCCTGCTGATGACTACGCGCCCCGGCGACCTCGTCTTTGACCCCACCTGCGGGTCGGGCACGACCGCCTACGTCGCGGAGCAATGGGGGCGCCGCTGGATCACCTGCGACACCTCGCGCGTGGCGATCACGCTGGCCAAGCAGCGCCTCCTGACCGCCGTCTTCGATTACTACGAGTTGGCCGAGCCGCAGCAGGGCGTCGGCGGCGGCTTCCGCTACAAGAAAGTCCCCCACGTCACGCTCAAGTCGATCGCCAACAACCCGGACATCAAGGCAGGCCTGACGCGGGCGGAGATCGACGCCGCGATCCGCCGCCACGCCGACGAGGAAACGCTCTACGACCAACCGCAGGTGGACAGGAGCAAGGCGCGGGTGAGCGGGCCGTTCACCGTCGAGGCCGTGCCCGCCGTCTCCGTCCGCCCGATCGACGAAATTCCGCAGGCGTCCGCGGGCGACGCCTCGGTGGCCCGCAGCGGCGAGACCTCGCGCCAGGACGAGTGGCGCGACGAATTGGCCAAGACGGGCCTGCGCGGCAAGGGGGGCCAGAAGATCGAATTCGCCCGTCTGGAGCCGCTGCCCGCCCTGCGGCACTTGCACGCGATCGGCGAAACGCTCCCCCTGGCCGACCCTCCCCGCAATGGGGGTGGGAGCGAGCGGCGGCCCAAGATCGTCGTCGTCTCCTTCGGCCCGGAGCACGCCCCCCTGGAGCAGCGGCAGGTGGAACAGGCCTGGGAAGAAGCACGCAGCTTGAACCCCAGGCCCGACATTTTGCTCTTCGCCGCTTTTCACTTCGATCCTGAGGCGGGTAAGGACATCGACGAGCTGACGCCGCAAAAGACGGGCCTGATTTTCCTGCGCTCGCAGATGAACACGGACCTGCTGACGGAAGACCTGAAGAAGAAGCGCGCCAGCAACGAGAGTTTCTGGCTGGTCGGGCAGCCGGACGTCGAGCTGCGGCAGATCAAAAAAGGCGACGACAAGGGCCTGTTCGAGGTCGAGGTCCGCGGCTTCGACTACTACAACCCCACGACCGGGAAGATCGACTCGGGCGACACGTCGAAGATCGCCATGTGGCTGCTCGATCCCGACTACGACGGGCGCAGCCTCTTTCCGCGGCAGGTGTTCTTTCCGATGGCGGGTGAGAAAGAGGGCTGGTCGCGATTGTCGCGCGCCTTGCGCGCCGAGATCGACGAAGAGAAGATCGAGGCCTATCGAGGCACGGTGTCGCTGCCGATCGAGCCGGGACCCCACAAGCGCGTGGCGGTGAAGATCATCGACGACCGGGGGATCGAGAGTTTGAAGCTCTTGTCGTTTTCTTAAGCCATGCCCAAGCGCGCCTTCAAGCCCGATCCGCTGATCATCAACTCCCCCTTCGAGGAGCCGAAGAAGTTTTGGAGCTACGACCGCCAACACCGGATTTTCACGGAGACGGAAGGGCGGCGGCCGGCGGGCTACCTCGTGGCTTCGCCCGGCGCCAAGGGCTTTGACGACCCCGGGCAGTTCGTCGAGTTGCCGCTGGTAAACCGAATCCGCCCGCTCGTGAAGCGCTGGGCCGAGGCGAACTATCCGGGCGCGACGGGCGTCACGCGGCGGCTGTTGGAGCATTGGCGCGACGCGGAGCAGCGCGAGGGGAAACGGTTTTTCTTTTGCCAGCTTGAGGCGGTCGAGACGCTGATCTGGCTCACCGAAGGCCCCGCCGAGGAGCGCGAGGCGATTGCGGTTCCGGGCGACGGGGGACCCTTTCCGCGCTGGTGTACAAAGCTGGCGACCGGGACGGGGAAGACCGTCGTGATGGCCATGCTCATCGCCTGGCAGGTGCTCAGTCGCGTTACTTATGGTGAGCGAGATGGCTTCTCCAAAAACATTCTCGTCATCGCGCCGGGGCTGACGGTGAAGAGCCGGCTTTCGGTGCTGGTGCCGGACGCGCCGGGAGATTATTACGACGAGTTTCAGATTCTGCCGCCAGGGCTGCACGAATTACTGCGCCAGGGCAAGGTGCTGGTTCACAACTGGCACAAGCTGGACTGGGAAAGCGACGAGCAGCTTGCCCGCCGGCGGAGCGTGGACAAGCGCGGCGCCAAGAGCGACGAGGCCTACGCCCGCGACGTGCTGGGCGAAATGGCGGCCGCCCGTGACCTGCTGGTCATCAACGACGAAGCCCACCATGCCTGGCGCGTCCCGCCCGGCTCGACGGTCCGCGGACTTCGCAAGGAAGACGTGGACGAGGCGACGAAGTGGATCGGCGGCCTCGACCGGATTCACGCGGCGCGCAAAATCATGCGCTGCTTCGATTTTTCGGCCACGCCCTTCGTCCCCTCCGGCCGGGCCAGCAGCGAGGAGGCGCTGTTTGGGTGGATCGTCAGCGATTTCGGCCTCAACGACGCGGTGGAATCGGGCCTGGTGAAGACGCCGCGCGTGGTCGTCCGCGACGATTCGCGGCTGGGCAAGGATTTTCGCTCGCGCCTGTATCACATTTACAGCCACCACGAGGTGAAGGACGACCTGAACCGCAAGGCGCAAGAGCAGGAGCCGCTGCCCGACTTGGTGCGGAACGGCTACGCTTTGTTGGGCCAGGATTGGCAGGAAACGGCCAGGCAGTGGAAGAAGGAGGGCGCGCCGACGCCGCCGGTGATGATCACGGTCGCCAACCGCACGGAAACGGCGGCGCGGGTGAAGTACGCCTTCGACCACGGCCGCATCCCGATCGAGGAACTTTGCGACGCCCAGCGGACACTGCACATCGACTCGAAAGTCCTGGAAAGCGCCGAATCGCGGGAAGAGCCGACGGCGCTTTCGGCCACGGGCGACGACGACGCGGATGGGGACGACGACGGCGACGCGGAGGCCCCGGCCAAAAAGCTCACCAGGCAGGAACAGGCCGAGCGCCTGCGGCAGATCGTCGACACGGTCGGTCGGCCGGGACAGCCCGGCGAGCAAATCCAGAACGTCATTTCCGTCGGCATGCTTTCCGAAGGCTGGGACGCCAAGACGGTCACGCACATCATGGGCCTGCGCGCCTTTTCCAGCCAGCTTCTCTGCGAGCAGGTGGTGGGACGCGGGCTCCGGCGCACGTCCTACGACATCAATCCCGAAAGCGAGATGTTCGACGCGGAGTACGTGAACATCTTCGGCGTGCCGTTCACGTTCCTGCCGCACGAGGAGAAGAGCGGGGCGCCGCCGCCCCCGCCGAAGCCCAAGACGCTGGTCGAGCCGATGCGCTCGCGCGAGGAGGAGTTTGGGATTTCCTGGCCGAACGTCTTGCGCATCGAGCGCGCCTATGCGCCGCGATTGTCCCTGGACCTGGACGACGTGCCGGTGTTGACGCTCGACGCCTTCGATGCCGCGACGCAGGTGGAGTTGGCGCCGATGCTGGAAGGGAAGCCCAACATCGACAAGCTGTCGGAGATCGACCTGGCGGAGCTGGCTCGAAAGATGCGAATGCAGAAGATCGTGTTCGAGGTGGCGCGCGACGTTTTTGATCAGATGCAGCCGACGTGGTCCGGCGCCAAGGACGCGCTACTAGCCCAGGTGATTCGCATCGTCGAAAGCGTCTTGCGCTCGGACCGCATCGTCGTCACGCCGCCGCTTTTCCAGCGGGACGAAGTGCGCCGCCGGATCGTGCTGGCCTTGAAGATGGGCAAGATCGTGCAGCACATTTGGCAGGCCATCCGTTACGAGAACACGGCCCGGCTGGAGCTGGTGTTCGACGCGCAGCGCCCCGTGATGAGCACGGGCGACATGCGGCCGTGGTACACGGGGCGGCCCTGCGAGCTCACGCGGCGCTCGCACGTCAACGTCTGCACGTTCGACAGCCGGTGGGAAGCGTCGGAGGCGTTTCACCTCGACCGCAACAAACTTGTCGATGCCTGGGTGAAGAACGACCACCTCGGCTTTGAGGTGCTTTACGTTTTCGGCGGCGTGGTGCGAAAGTACCGGCCGGATTTCCTCATGAGCGACACGTCGTTCACGCCGCCGGACGTGCCCGAGATTCTGCAACGGAATCTTCAATCGTAGCGCGCATTCAGAAAGGGGAGCGGGTCGTCTGGCAGGTGTACTGCCATCGGGGGGAGGAGAAGATCGTCACGCGGGCACCGACGCAGACGGAGGCGTGGGAGGCGGCGGAGGGGTGGGCAGAGTCCCTGGCGCGCCCGATGCGTGACGGCAGCCAGGCCCGCTGAGATCTCACCCCGATTTGAGATCCTTCCGCAGATCGCGCACCGAAGTCGGTGACCATCGGCTCCCCGGTTGCCGGAGGATCAACCGCGATGCTCGTGATGCCGGCTGTCCGGAGCGGACCGATGAGCCCCTCAAGCCCCAGCAGGGGTTCCAGGCGGAAGGGCAGCCAGCCAGAGAGTCCCTTTCGACTGGTGTAGTTCCTGGCACCCTCCTTTGTGGTGAACGCGACGATGGCCCTCTCGCCACTGGCGAGCGTGATCGTGTGGAACCCGTGGCCCGTCCGCAACTGCAGACCGTGCTCGGCCGGGTTCAGCTCGGTGAGCAGAAACATGGTTTCCACCCCCAACGACGGGGCGGCCTGCCAGCCGTCTGGCAGACTCCCATCTCCACAATCCGGGCTTGGCGTGCGTCACCAGTTCCGTGCCGGGTTGCTCTCCGACAATTGGAAATCGAAATCCGAGCTGAGAACCGGACAAGGAAAATGGGCAAGCGGCGACTTTTTCCCAGGCTCCCAGGGGCATTCGCCGGGAAGGCGAAGTTGCCTTTACCGCAGCTCCTCAAGCAGCTCAAGGGCGGACCGAACCCTGTCGATGCCGCCGAGTTGGTCGGCGACGCGCTTGGTCGCAAGCAGAAGGTCGGCGGACAAGGTCTTGGCCGGACGCCGTCCGCGTCGGCCGTTTGTGGTCGCCACGCGCCGTCCGCGCCGTTTGAGCTTCTTGGCATTGAAGAGTGCCGTGCTGACTTGCGAGGGTGTCACGGTGATGCCGCGTGCCGTGAGCGCCTCGGCGATCTCCGTAGGCCCGGCCGCTCGGGTCAGTCTCACGTAGCCGCGCGGTCGCCTGTCAAGTGCCTGCCTCGCGCCAAACCGCGTTCAAGCGCAATCCGGTCACGGCACCTCGTTCGCAGGCTCGCGCCCCAGAAACGCTCTCCACCACTCCGCCTCCGGGATTGGGTCATTATCCCAATACACCTCGACGCGCGGCAAGTTCCTCTTCAGTCGATCAACGCCGAGCGCCGACACGCCTGAATTGTATAAATAGACCACCCTCAGCGACTTCAGCTGCTCAAGAACGAGCAAGCCGCGATCGCTAATCGGACAATTGCAGAGATTCACCGACGTCACGCACTTCAACCGTGTCAAGACTGCCAAGTCGCGGTCTGTCGGACCAACAAAGTGGCCGTCGGCGCCAACAGCCGTCATCGCGCGCCTCAAATGGCAAAAATTCACGCTGGTTCCCAAAGAACCGTCCCGCTCCTCCTCCGCAACACTGCCACCAAGCGCCACGATGGCGCGCACTGCGTCTCGCTCACTTTCACGCGTCCAAGGATCGTGCAACCGCAAAAAAAGGCCACCCACGGCGGCACACGCAGTAATCAGGAACAACGATCGGATACCGTATCGCATTACCATCCTCCGTACCGGGCCGTTACTTTTTCGGCACCGGAATGATCCACTGTCCCTTTTCCCGCCCAAGGCGCACGCAGCTGATCTCACGATCAAGATCCATCTTAGCGACCTCCTCCGGAGTCACAACGGACGAAAACGGAAGACTGAAGCTGATCGCCGATGCATAATACCAGTCGCCCTCCAGCCGAACAAGCGTGGCGACGGACTTCCAGCCTCCCGTAAGAGCGGCTTCGCCCTTCGGGCGCACGGCTCGAACACGATTCGATCTCTCACGACTCACCTCCTGAAACCCGAGGTTTCCTTTCGCGTCGAACGCGCACAACGTCTGTCGGGTAATCAGCTGTCCGCCGCGGCCCGGAGGTAGATGCTTCCCGGGGTCGAACGGCTCAAAGTCCTTGCCGCGGCGCGGCTGAACTTCTACAGCGTCATATAGCCCCCATTTCGCCTCCGAGTAGGTTGCCACGTAACAGACCCTCGGCTGATTCATAACAAGACGAACGTATGAACTGTGACGACGAGCGACGTCCCTGACGCGACCCGCGCGCTCCCCGAACGCCTCAACGGGCCCCACGTCCTCTGTCCCCCCACCTAAATGTTTGCCGCTAGCACGTGCTAGTATGGGCGGAGGAATGGACCTCCTCGGATGGTGGTGATGGCCCCGGCGGACGGTGGTCCGCGGGGTCGGACGATCCGCCGACCGCCGGCGGATCCGACAAG
>JACOUI010000260.1 GCA_016177915.1 Planctomycetia bacterium | reverse complement strand
TCACCTTTCACCGGCCCCAGGCCAAGAACGAACGAGATGAAGCAGGTACAATGCGAAGCAACGAATCGACCGCGCCGCGGCCGAGCGCTCACCGCTGCGCCCGCGCCTTCAACGAAAAACTCGCGGAACCTCGCTTATTTGAGGGCTAGTGTCGCACGATTTCCCTCGCTTGCGCAGCGGGTTGGTGTCGCGGTCTTTACACTTTCAGGGCGACCTCGCATACTAACGCACCTGACGGGGCAGCCGCGCCACGGTTGACGCGGGACGGCCGACGGGCCTGCGCCATGCCGACCCTTTCCATCAACGAAGTCACGACGTTTCGCTGGACGTTCGACGAGGACGTCGTGCGCTATGCCCAGGCGGGCGTCGCGGCCATCGGCGTCTGGCGGCGAAAGCTCTCCGACTTCGGCGACCCCAAGGGCCTGGAGCTTCTGGCGGAGAACAACCTCAAGGTCTCCAACCTGGGCTGGATCGGCGGCTTCACGGGCAACGACGGCCGGACGTTTCGCGAGAGCATTGACGACGCGGCCGAGGGCATCCGCCTGGGGGCCGAGATGAAGGCCGGCTGCGTCGTGGTCTACAGCGGCGGCCGCGCCGGGCACACCCACAACCACGCCCGGCGTCTCCTCCGCGACGCGATGAAAGAGCTTTGCCCCGTCGCCGAGGCGGAAGGGATCGACCTGGCGATCGAGCCGATGCACGCCGGCTGCGGGGCGGACTGGACGTTCCTGTACAATATCGACGACACGCTGGCGGCGATCGACCAGGTGGGCAGCCCGCGGCTGAAGATGGTCCTCGATACGTACCACTTGGGGTTTGATCCGGGGCTCGCGGCGCGGCTGGCGGGCCTGGTTCCGCGGATCGCGGTGGTTCATCTGGGCGACGGCCGCGCCCCGCCGGACGGCGACCAGGACCGCTGCCCTTTGGGCCAGGGCTGCATTCCGCTCAAGGAAATCGTCTCGGCCCTGGCGTCGGCTGGCTACGACGGCTACTACGACGTGGAGCTGATCGGGCAGGAGATCGAGGCGATGGACTACGCGAAGCTGGTCGAGGAGTCGAAGCGCGCGCTGGCCGAATTGCTGCCGGCTTAGCCTCCTCGTGTCGCTTCCGCGTCGGGTGGAATTGCACCACCCTCCAGCGGTCGTCGATGACTTGCAATCGCACGGCAGACGCGCGATCCTGTAAGCAGTCGAACGCCTCGGTTCCCACAGACTGTTGAGGAGACGATGTACGGCGCGCTCGGTCCGCACCGCGGGCAATTGGTCGCTGCCATTCTCGCGGCCGCGGCGCCAATCATGATTTGCTGGCTGACGCTTCCTTCCACAGTATCGCTGGCGACTGACGACGCTCCGTCGCAAAAGACGGTCCGCGTGGCCGGCGTCGTCCTGAAATGGGTCCGCGGCGACAAGGAGGCGAACTTCGCCCGGGCCGAGCCGCTGATCCGCGAGGCCGCCAAGGGAGGCGCGAAGATCGTCTGCACGACGGAGTGCTTCCTCGACGGCTACTCCATCGCCGACAAGTCGATCCCGCTGGAAACGTATCGCGCCCTGGGCGAAACAATCCCCGATGGCAAGTATTTCTGCAAGCTGGCGGACTTGGCGGCGGAATTGAAGATCCATCTCGTGGCCGGGATGCTCGAGGCCGACGGCGATGACCGCTACAACACGGCCGTGCTGCTTTCACCCGAAGGCAAGCTCGCCGGCAAATATCGCAAGCAGAAGCTGGGCCACGAGAGCGTGCGGAACACGCCCGGCCAGGAGTCGCCGGTGTTCGAGACGCCCTACGGCCGCCTGGGGCTCATGATCTGCGCCGACCGCACGGAGGCGGAGCTGGTCCAGAAGTTCCGCGACGCCGGGGCGGATTTTTTGATCTGCCCGTCCGGCGGGATGTTCGGCAAAAAGAGCAACGACCCGATCGTGCAGGCCCGCTCGCGCGAAAACAAGCTGCCGATCCTCTTTGTCCACCCGGCGGAGTTCCTGGTCACCGGCCCGGACGGCTCCGTGCTGGACACGACGGTGCTGGGCGACGTGCTCCTCGTGTCGCCGGATGAAGTGAAGGGCGAGAAGGACCAGAACCGGGTTTTCTATTTCGATTTGCCGGTCAAGTAGCGCCGCCTCCATTGTAGGGTGGGCGGGGCAAGCACAATGAGCCGGTGGGCCTGCGCTCGCGGTTGGCGGCGCGATTTCGCCGCATCTCGCAATTGACTGACCGTAGCTTGCGACGCCCACCGCCACACCGGCGCGAGCTTGGCCCACCCTACGCCACTCCGCTCTCGCCTACCCGATCGCCAGCGCATACGCCGTCGCGTGCGAGCGGCAGTGCGAGATGCTGATCATCACTTCGGCAATGCCCAGACGCCGACTGGCGGCTAGGGCGCCGCCGTGCAGAATGACGCTCGGCCTTCCGCCCGGCTCCGTGCGGATTTCCACGTCCCGCCAGGAGATGCCCTTGATCCAGCCGGTGCCCAGCGCCTTGAGCACGGCCTCTTTGGCCGCCCAGCGGCCGGCGAAGTGCTGCGTGGCCTGCTTGCGGGCCTGGCAGTATTCGATTTCATGCGGCGTGTAGACGCGGCCGATGAAGAGCTCGCCGTGCCGCTCGATCATCTGCGCGATCCGCAGGCACTCGATGATGTCGGTGCCGATGCCGACGACGTTCATGGGGGGGAGTGGCTAGTGGCTAGTGGCCAGAGAGAATGGCGCGGAGTGAAAGCGGAAATGAGTGGCCACGGCCAATGGCTAAGGCGCGACTGACTTCCAGCTACTAGCCACCAGCCACTAACCACTCCTCCTGCCAGCATAGCATGCCAGCACCGCCGCGCGACAGCCGGGCACGCAGCACCGATGCGACGGGCGGCTTGGGCTGAACATGGCCGCTCCGGCCGGTCGATGGCTTGATACGTGCCTTGGTCGGCGCGCGACGGGCCGGTTTGTCCGGCTCGCAATTTCGCCTCGCTTTGCGGAAGGGCCATGATGCTGCAGCCTTTGACTGCGTTGCTGTCGTTGCGGGGACTTCTTGGCGCCATTGCGGTTTGGGCCGCGGCCATCGAGGGAATTTCTTCATTACCCGCCCAAGAGACCTTCACTCTCACACCGAAGCGCAAGGCAACGCCCGCGACCAAGGTCACGCTGTCGCTCAAGGCCAGCGGCAAGCTGAACTTTTCGGAGAACGGCGAGGCGACATCGTCGCCCATGACCCTTTCGGCCGCGATGGAATATGACGAGCGGCTCGTGGAAAACTCTAAAGACCGCACGCGGCTCGTCCGCAAGTACCAAACAGCGCAGGCCGACATGACGATCGGCGAGGGACGCCTCGCGCCGCGGCTGCCCGTCGACAAGCGGCTCGTGGCCGTCGAGCTGAAGGCCGGCCCGCACGGAAACGTCGCCGAGATCGTCGCCGTCGAGCGTCCGATGACCCGTGAGGAATTGGACCTTTTGACGTATCCGGCCGGCGCCGTGCTGCTCGAGTCGCTGCTGCCGGATCAGCCCGTCAAAATCGGCGACCGTTGGACGATCTCGCCGGACGTCGCCGCGCAGCTTCTGGCGATCGACGTGGCCGGAAACAGCGAGCTGGAGGCGGCGCTGGCTGAGGTGGCACCGGGCCGGACGGGCAGGCTGCTGCTCTTCGGGCGCGTGGAAGGGGCGATCGGCGGCGTGGCGACGGACATTGACGTCGAAGGTGAGATGGAGTTCGACATCGCCGCCGGGCTCGTACGCACCCTCAAGTTGAAGATCAAGGAGAAGCGAAACATCGGACACGTCGGGCCGGGCCTGGACGTCGAGTGCCAGGTCGACATGGCGATCGCGCCGGCGCAGGGAAAAGCAGGACTGCGGCCGGAGGCCGCCGCAGCCATCGACTGGGATTCGCTGCCGCGCGAGCTGCTGTACGTTTCGCCCTCGGGCAAATTCCAGTTTGCCCACCCGCGGACGTGGCACGCCGTGGAAGAGCAAGCCGGCGGGATCATGTTGCGGATGCTCGATCGCGGCGAGCTGATTGCGCAGTGCAATGTCGCCCTCACCAAACCCGCCGAGCCGGACAAGCCGCTTTCCATCGGGCGATTCGAGGAGGCCGTGCGCAAGACGCTGGGCGAGCGGTTCGGCAAGGTCGTGCTGGCGCGCGAGTTTACGACGGACGCAGGCCTAGCCGTGCTGTCCGTGATCGCCGAGGGCAACGTGCAGGGTCTGGCCATCCAGTGGCATTACTATCTGGCCTCGGACGAAAGAGGCAACCAGGCGTCGCTCGTTTTCACGTTGGAGCCAAACCTTCTTGAGCGGATCGGCGGCTCGCACATGGCGATGATTCGCAGTCTGCGGTTCATCGGCGGCGCGGCGACGGCCGCAAAGGGTCCGGAGCGGAAGTGAGGGGCGGCCGAAAAATAACTTCCCGAATTTGTCGCCTTTCGCGGAGCGAAAGACGACACTTGTTTTTCGTTCGACCCTGACGCGGCACACTGCGTTGGAGAGTCGGCGCCCACGGCCGCATCTCGCGCTGCTATTCTGGTCTGCATGTCCAAGATTCTCGTCACTGGCGCAACGGGGTTCATCGGCCAGCACCTGGCGCGGGCCCTGGTCGAGCGCGGCGATGAAGTGACCTGCCTGAAGCGAAAGACGTCTCGCGTTGAGGCGCTCGAAAAACTCGGCGTGAGGTTGGTGGAGGGTGACGTCACGGACGCGGAAAGCCTGCGCCCGGCCGTCGCCGGGGCCGACATCGTTTTTCATCTGGCGGGGCTGACGACCGCCTTCCATCTCGCCGGATTCCTGCGGGTCAACGAGCAGGGAACGCGGAACCTGCTGGAGGCCTGCGCAGCCCGCCCGACGCCGCCCGTCGTCATCCACGTCTCGTCGATTGCAGCGGCCGGGCCTAGCCAAGGCGGGCAGCCGCGCAAGGAGGAGGACACGGCCGCGCCAGTTTCCAGTTACGGCCGCAGCAAGCGGGCCGGCGAAATCGCCGCCCGGAAGTTCGCCGACCGCGTGCCGCTGACCATCGTCCGGCCGCCGATCATCTTCGGACCTGGCGACCGGGCGGTGCTGGAAATCTTCAAGCCGATTTCGCGGTTTGGAATTCATCTCATTCCGGGTTACCGCCGCAACTACCTGTCGCTGCTCTACGTCGCGGACCTTGTATCGGGGCTGTTGCTGGCGGCCGACCGCGGCCAGCGCGTTCGTAGTGACCGCATTCATGCGGTCCCTGTTGGTAGTGACCGCATTCATGCGGTCGCAGAGGGCGACAAGAGCGAAAACCAAGGCTACTACTACCTGGCCCACGACGAATCGCCCAGCTACGCCGACCTCGGGCGATGGATCGGCCGCGCGCTGGGCCGGCGCCGCACGATCTGCGTTCCGACGCTGATGCCGATCGTCTGGTTCACAGCCGCCACGAGCGACCTCTGGGGCCGAATGCGCGGCCGGCCCGCCGTTTTCAATGTCGACAAGGCCCGCGAGGCCGCCGCCGGCTCCTGGACTTGCTCAGCCGAGCGGGCGAAGCGGGAGCTGGGCTGGTCGTGCGCGGCCGGCCTGCCGGCGCGGCTCAAGGAAACCGCCGACTGGTATCGCCGCGAGCGGTGGCTGTGAAACGTCCGTGTCCTTGTTAGAATCCCGTCCTACAAAGACCCCATAGGACACGCCCATGCTCATCCGCAATCACGTGTTTTTCATCTCCGGCGGCGCCTCGGGCCTGGGCGCCGCCTGCGCCCGGCGGTTTGCCGCGGGCGGGGGCAGGGTGCTGTTGGCCGACGTCAACGCCGCCGCGGGCGAGACGCTCCAGGCGGAGATCGGCTCGCAGGCCCGCTTTGTGAAGACCGACGTCACCAGCCCCGAGAGCGTCGCCGCCGCGGTCGAAATCGCCGCGCGCGATCTGGGCGGGATTCATGCCGCCATTAACTGCGCCGGCATCGCCCTGGGGCAGCGCGTCTTGGGCAAGGACGGCCCGCACGACCTGGAGGCTTTTCATCGCGTGCTGAAGGTCAACCTGCTGGGCACGTTCAACGTCATCCGTCTGGCCGCGGCGCAAATGTCCAAGCAGCCCGCCGAGGAAGACGGCGAACGCGGCGTGATCATCAACACGGCTTCGTGTGCGGCCTTCGAGGGGCAGATCGGGCAGGCCGCCTACTCGGCCTCGAAGGCCGGCGTGGCCGGCATGACCATCCCCATCGCCCGCGAGCTGGCCCGCTTCGGCATCCGCGTTTGCACGATCGCGCCGGGCACGTTCGACACGCCGATGATGGGCACGATGACACCGGAGCTGAAGCAGTCGCTCGTATCGCAAATTCCCTTCCCGCAGCGGCTCGGCCGTCCGGAGGAATACGCGGCCCTGGCGCAGCACATCGTGGAGAACCGGATGCTCAACGGGGCGGTGATCCGCCTGGACGGGGCGCTGCGAATGGGGGCGAAGTAGGCGGCTACGGCGCTAGTAACGCCAAACGTGCAACACCTCGACTCGCCGATCGTCCTCGAACACGAAATAAACCGCCGCTACCGGAGCAGCGAACACGATTCGTCTTCCCTCGGACCGCGACTCCCCGGCGTTTTCCGGGTCCGCGCGCAGCTCTTTGTCCATGGCGTAGGCGGCGCGCGTAATAACGTCACGGTCGCCGGCATTCAGCCAGAGGTTGGCGAGTTCGCGCTCCGCCACGGACGACCACACGACGGTGTAGTTCATGACCGCTTTTCCAAGTCGGCCATGATCTCGTCCAGCGTGCGTCCGCCGCCTTCGCGCTGGCGGCGATCCAGTTCCTCTTCGCTCACCTGCGGCTCCATGCGCGAAAGGTCTTTCGGGAGCGGATAAAAGTGTCCTAGAACGCGTCCCGTGTTATCGCAGAGCACAACCATGTCACCGGCCGCGCTGAGCTGCGCCTGCGTTGCCGAGTCGACGACCAGCTTCGTCATCGTCAAGCTCCCTTCACGTGAGAAATGCCTTCTTGCCCAATTCAACTTTACCTCCCTGCGCTGCGCGGAGCAACAGCGGCTTCGGCCGCGAGGGAAGGACAATCACATCCGTTCGGCCACGTCGATCCCCAATAATTCTAGCCCGAGCTTCAACGTCCGCGCCGTCAGGTCGCAGAGCAACAGCCGGCTCGCGCGCAGCGATTCCGTCTCGGCCTGAAGCACCGGGCAGTTCTCGAAGAAGGTCGTGTAGCAGCGGGCGAGGCTGTCGAAGAGATAGGCCGTCAGATAGTTGGGGCGGAAGTCTTCGACAACCGTCTCCAGCGCCTCGGCGAATTGCAGGATCGAAAGCGCCAGCGCCCGCTCAACCGGATTGGAGAGAACGATCTCCGCTCCGGAGCTGCGCAGCGCGTCGATGTCCACGTTTCCCTTGCGGAAGATGCCCCGCACGCGGACATAGGCGTATTGCATGTACGTCGCCGTGTTGCCCGTCATCGACAGCATCTTGTCGTAGTCGAAGACGTAGTCGCTGGTGCGGTTGTGCGAGAGGTCGGCGTATTTGAGGGCGCCCAGGCCGACGATCCCGGCCACGTCGCGCTGCTCCTCTTCCGTCAAGCCGGCGTCGCTTTGTTTGACAATGCCCAGCGCTTTTTCGACGGCCTCATCGAGCAGCGCCTTGAGCTCGACCGTTCCGCCTTCGCGCGTTTTGAACGGCCGCCCGTCCTTGCCCAGCACGGTGCCGAAGCTGACGTGCTTGAGATCCACGTCGCGGTAGCCCCACAGCCTGGCGACGGCAAAAAGCTGCTCGAAGTGCAGCCCCTGGCGGTGATCGACCACGTACAGGATCACGTCGGGCTTCCAGGCATCGATGCGGTGCTGGATCGTGGCCAGATCGCTGGTGGCGTAAAGAAACGCCCCGTCCTGCTTGCGGATCAGCATCGGCGTTTCGTGGCCTTCCAGGAAGACGCCGATCGCGCCGTCGGTCTCGCGCGCCAGGCCCTTTTTCAAGAGGCCTTCGACGACGCCCGCCAGCCGCTCGTGATAAAAACTCTCCCCCAGCGTGTGATCGAACGAGACCTTCATCCGCCGGTAGACGCGGTCCAGCTCCGCCAGGCACGCCGGGAGAAACTCCTCCCACAGCCGGCGATTCTCGGCGTCGCCCGCGTGCAGCTTCGCCGTCTCACGGAGCACCTGCCGCCCGATGTCGGGATGCTCGTTGGCGAGTTTGAGCAGCGTCGCGTCGTTCTCTACGATCGCGATCCTTCGCCGGGCGGATTCGACTTCGTCCCGCGCCTCCAACTGCCGTTGCCCCAGGCGTTTGCGGTCTTTGCCGGCCTTCTTCTTGGCCTCGGGTGATTGGTTCGCTAGCGCGTCGAAGTCGCGGAGCGCCTTTTCATGTCCGGCGACGGCCGCCTGAAGTTCAGGCAGGTTGGCCTTGGCTTCGTGATACTCGACAAGCTGGTTCACGAGCCGATAGAGCCGCGCCAGCTCCTCGACCTTTTGCGACTCGTACGCAGCCCGGTCGAGGAACCGCTTGTAGCCGAAGATGATCATCCCGAACTGCGTCCCCCAGTCGCCCACGTGGTTGTCGCCCACGACGCGGTGGCCGAGGAACTTCAGGACGCGGTACAGGCTGTCGCCGATGACAGTCGAGCGGATGTGGCCCACGTGCATCGGCTTGGCGACGTTGGGCGCGGAGTAGTCGATGACGAACGTGCGCGGGCGCTCGATGGGCTGGATGCCGAGGCGCTCGTCGCGCAGGGCGGCGTGCAGCCGCGACCGCAAGACGTCGTCCCGCACGCGGAGGTTGACGAAGCCGGGTCCGGCGATCGCGGGCGGGTCGCAGAGGTCGTCCACCTTCAGCCGCGAGACGATATCGGCCGCCACGTCTTTCGACGGCCGCTTGAGCCGGCCGGCCAGCGGCATAGCGCAGTTGGCCTGGTAGTCGCCGAACCGCGGATCCTGGCTCGCTCGGACCATGTCCAAGAGCTCGCCCGGCTCGCCCGCCAGAGGTCGCAGGGCGTCGGCAAAGCGGCGTCGCAGCTCGGCGAGGATGCTCATGGACGATAGTCCCAAAAACCACTCGGCAAGCCGGAGGCGTCAACCTCCGGGTGTTTGATGTCCCGACGGCCCTGTCACGTCCGCCGGCCGGAGGGCCTGCACCGTTAGAACGTGGAATCTCCCAGAAAGACGCCGTCCGTGGCAAGGGGGTTCGGCAGCCGGTCTGCTAGTCTCCGTCGGCGAAACGTCTGTGCGGAGAATGCGTACTTTGCCAACGGGCCGGCGCGCAGCCAGGCAATTACTGCTTCCGGCCGGGCAATCGACGCAGATTCCCCATTTGGCGGCACCGATACAATACCAATGGCGGCCGGCTCGCTCTCGTCGTCCACGCATGCCTTGCGGGACGGTTCCTGCCCGCGTCGCCCATCGAAAGCCCCAGCATGGACCAGCCGCTGACGGTCGCCCTCGAACCGGTCGCCGAGATCGCCCTGCGCGACCGGATCGGCGACTGCGCCGTGGCCTACCGCGGCTACAACGTCACGAACCACGGGCGCAGCGCGGAGCTGCTTGCGCACCCGGCGTACGCCGCCGTCGTCACGCGGCTGCTCAACGAGGCGGGAGAAGTCTGCTCACAGTCTCTCGGCCGGCCCGTGGACCTCGTCGAATACGTCCGCCGCCAGGAAAAATGCACGCTCGACACGTTTTCCCAGGACGTGGCGATGATCCTGGCCATCGAGGTGGCGCACGTGCGGCTGTTGGAGCAGTTCCACGGCGTATCCGTCCCTCAGGCGGCGGTGGCTTTCGGCTACAGCCTGGGGGAGGTCAGCGCGCTCGTCTGCGGCGGCGTCGTCGGAATGTGCGACGCGTTGAAAGTCCTCTTGGCCATGGCGCCAGACTGCGCCGAGCTGGGCCGGGACGCCACGATGGGCATCGTCTTTTGCCGCACTGCCGAGCTGGACATAGGCGCCGTCGACCGCTTGTGCCAGGAGATCAACCAGGCCGGCCAGGGCATCATCGGGGTATCGGCGCAACTGGCGCCCAACACGGTGCTCGTGCTGGGGCAGCGCGACACGGTCGACCGGCTCAAGGCCCGCCTCGCGGAAGCGATTCCCGAGGCCCATCTGCGAAAAAACCCCGACCGCTGGCCGCCGCTGCACACGCCGCTCCTCTGGGAGCGCTCGATCCCGGACCGCGCCGCGCTGATGATGCGCACCGTGCCGGCGAAGTTCGTCGCCCCGCAGCCGCCGGTCTTCTCCCTCATCACCGGCAGGGCCGACTACAACGACCACAACTTCCGCGACATGATCCATCGCTGGATCGACCACCCGCAGCTTCTCTGGGATGCCGTGCAATACACGCTGGCCTCGGGCATTGGCACGGTGCTGCACGTCGGCCCGGAGCCGAACCTGATCCCCGCCACGTTCAAGCGCGTGGGCGACAACGTGCGGGCGCTCGTGGGCAACCGCTGGTACAGCAACCTGGGCCTGCGGGCGCTGGCGACGGTCGTCCGCCCCTGGGTGGTGCGGCGGATTTCGTCGAAAAGTTCGCTGCTGCGGGCGCCCTTCGTGCAGCACGTGAACGTGGAGGACTGGCTGCTGGAACGGGCGGTGGAGTAGGCTCCCGTGTCGTCGTGGCGGGGTCTCGCGAAACGAGCCCCCAGCAGTTCGTCAAAACGGAGCGGTCTCTGACGATTTGGAGTACAATCTAAGACATGGCGGCTACGACCACGAACCCGCAGGCTGTTGCGCCCGGCAAGCCCGAAATCCCCGCCGAGTGGATCGCGGAGTTCGAGGCGGCGGCGCGGCGCGACCTGAAGACGCGCATCCGCTACGGCTTCGTCAAGACCTACAAGCCGGTCATGGACGACGCGCCGTTCCGCGCGTTCGACACGACGGCAGACTACCGCCGCTGGTGCGAGGAAAACCTGCCAGAGTGGCTCGGCTATGGGCGCGTTTGAGTATCGGCAGGCGGAAGAGATCCGCGACGCGTTCGCGCGGCACAAAGTCCGCTATTTGTTCATTGGCAAGTCGGGCGCGCTGCTGCTGGGTTTTCCGGACACGACGCAGGACGCCGACATCTTTGCCGAGCGGTCGCCTCAGAATGGACGTGCGATCGCCGGGGCGCTCTTGGAACTTGGGTTTGCCTTGACCGCCGAGCAGTCGTCGCAGATCGAGCGCGGGAAGGACTTCGTTCAACTGAAAAACGGTCCGTTCGATTTGGACTTGATCTTCGCGCCGGACGGCATCGACACCTTCAACGACGCCTGGCGCCGCCACGTCGAAGTCGAGGGGTTTCCCGTCTGCCACATCGACGACATCATTGCCAGCAAGGAGGCGACGGGGCGGCAGAAAGACCGCGAATCGCTGCCTCGGCTCAAGGCGTTTCGCGAGTGGTGGATCGAGCGCCACCCCAAGTAGCCCCAGCCGGCTCGCCTGTCGTCATGCCCGCAGGCGGACTACAACTTCCCCGCGAACTTCTCCAGCGCCAGTTGCTTCAGCGCCTTCAAATCCAGCTTGCCCGAACCCAACAGCGGGATCTTCTCCACCTGGCAGAAACTGTCCGGCGAGGGGATGAACAGGTTCGGCAGCCCCGCCGCCGCCAGGTCCTTGCAAAGCTGGTCCGGCGTCTTGGCCAAAGGCAGATGGACGACGACCAGCCGCTCGCCCTTTCGCGGGCAGGGGACGGCCGTCACCGCCACGCGCACCTCATCCGCCCCGTCGCTGACCAGGCCCGACAGCACCTCCTCGACGCGCAAATGCGGCACCATCTCGCCGCCGATCTTGGAGAAGCGGCTCAAGCGGCCGGTGATCCAGAGGAAGCCGTCGCGGTCGATCTTGGCGATGTCGCCCGTCACGTACCAGCCGTCGCGCATCACCTCGGCCGTTTTTTCGGGCTGATTGAGGTAGCCGGCCATGACGTTCGGCCCGGTGACGAGCAGCATGCCTTCCTCGTCGGGAGAAAGCTCTTTCTCGGTGTCCGGATGAACGACTTTCGCCCGCACGCCCGGCACGCACCGGCCGACGCTCCCCTCGCGGACCGTCTCGCCGGCGCTGGCGGAGCGGTGCGGCGGGATGTTCACCGACACCAGCGGCGAAAGCTCCGTCGTGCCGTAGCCCTCGACCGGCCGGATCTTGTACTTTTCCTCGAAGGCGTCGATCAGATCCCTGGGCAGCTTTTCCGCCCCGGCGACGACGATGTCCAGCTTCGAAAATTCCTCCGGCGTGCAGCGCTTCATGTAGCTGCGCAGGAAGGTCGGCGTCGTGACGAGGATCGTCACGCCGTGCTGGCCGCAGAGCTTGCCCACGGCGCGGGCGTCGAGCGGGCTGAAGTGAAACACGCCCTTGGGCGGCAGCATGAGCACGGTCCACATCGTGACCGTGTAGCCGAAGGAGTGGAAGAACGGCAAAGTGCCCAGGAGCACGTCGTCCGGCCGGAGGTGAACGGCTTCCTGCACGGCGGCGACGTTGGAGCCGATGTTCTTGTGCGTGAGCATCACGCCCTTGGGGACGCCCGTCGAGCCGGAGGTGAAGATCACCGTCAGGAGGTCGTCTTCTTTGATCTTGTCGACGCCGAGCTTACGCTCCAGCATGCCGCGGGGCATGGCGTAGGCCATCGCACCGGCGACGAGCTTGTCGGAAAGCGTCACCTTGTCTTTGAAGTCATCGAGGTACACCAGCTCGGCGCCGACTTCGATATTCATCTTCTCGATCACGCGGCGGCTGGTGAGCACGTGCCGGATGTTGCACTCGCGGATGCAGTGATCCATCTCCGTCTTGGAGAGCGTGTAGTTCAAATTGACGGCCACGCGGCCCAAAAGCGGCAAGGCGGCGTTGACCACCACCGCCCCCAGCGACGGCGGCAGGAGCACGCCCACGTACCGCTCGTCTTCCTTGAGCACGTGCCGCAAGAGGAGCCGCCGCAAGACGAGCGTCCGCGTAAGAAGCTGCCCGCCCGTCGCCTTCTGGCCGGTCGAGTCCAAGACCTTGACGGCCGAGCGCCGCTCGCGGCAGACGCGGATGAATTCGCGGGGCGGCAGCGGGTGTTTTTCCATGCGCGGTTCCATCGCTTGCTGTCGCAACTCCAATACGGCCTGCCGGATCGGCTCCACCTTGCCCGACGCCGAGACCGGCCTGCCGAACAGCAGCGTCACCGGGTAGGGCCAACGGCGCGGCCATTTCCAGAACAGCCGCCCGCCGTAGTAGCTAAAGATACTGCCCCATAACTGGTCGAGGTAGACCGGCAAAATGGGGGCGCCGGTGCCCTCGGCGATGGCCAGCATGCCGCGCTTGAAAGGGCCCAGCTCGCCGGTGCGGGTGATGTGACCCTCAGGAAAAACGCAGACCAATTCGCCGCGGGCAAGGGCCTCGCGGGCCGTCTCGATCGCCCGGCGGACCGAAGACTTGCTGGCGGGGTCGATCGGGATCACGCCCATGACGCGGGCCAGCCGGCCGATCCAGCCGCCGGTCACGTACTTCGCGTGGGCCACCATGCGGATCGGGCGCGACGAGGTGAGAAGCAAGAGCACGCCGTCGAGCCAGCTCACGTGGTTGGGCACGAGCAGCGCCCCGCCGCGCTCGGGAATGTTCTCCAGGCCCACGACCTTCACGCGGTAGATCGTTTTGCTCGCCAGCAGCACGAAAAACCGCAGCGACGCGCTGGGGATGAGCCAGACGATGTACAGGAAGACGGGAAACGTCAGCGTGCCGGCGAGAAAGAAAACCTGCCGGGCCGTAAATAGGGGCGCCGGCTCGCCCAGCACCGTG
>JACOUI010000259.1 GCA_016177915.1 Planctomycetia bacterium | reverse complement strand
GATGGCGAAACAGGGCGACAGTCCTGGCTTCGGTGAGGAACCGCTCGACGACGTCGGGCTGCGCGAGAAACGCCTTACGCAGGTGCTTGACGGCGACGGAGCGGTCGAGGCTCTTTTGCAGCGCCCGATAAACGCGGCCCATGCGGCCCGCGCCGAGCATTTTCTGCACCAGAAAATCGCGATGGTCGAGGGGCGCTCGCGGATCGAACGCGGGAGGGGACGCGATGCGATGCTTCGAGGCGGCGCCGGCAACCGGCAGGATCGGATCGTCCCTCTCGTCTTTCAACTGGCGGTCAATCGCCGCCAGCAGCTCGCCAACTTTCTCCTTCCTTTCAGCAAATCGTGCCGCAAACGCCTCCGGCGAAGGACGATCGCCAAAGCGCTGGCGAACACGGTATTCCTCGCCGATTAGCGCGAGCGGCAGGTCGCCAAGCGCGCCCAGCTCGGGGAATTCCCGCAGGTAGTCGTTCAGCGTGGGGCCATTTGCACCGCGGCGGTCCTTTCCGCCGTCCGTCGCGCGTCGCCAGCGGAATTCCAGATCGACGCAAATCAATTCGGCAAGCAACGCCGCCCGGGCCGCAGCGTGGTTCCCGTCGCCGGTCGAGGGCGGCAGGAAGTCCTCAATCCGCGGCGGGCGGCCGCCTTGCCACGCCGCCTCAAAGCGCGCGACGCGTTGCTCGAACTCGGCGAAGTCAGTCATCGTGGTTGCGCTCCAGCCGCGCCGCCAGCCGCTCGCGGACCCGCTCCATCGCCCGGCGGACGGACCGCTCGCAGCGCCCCGTCGCCGCGGCGATCTGCTCCAGCGGCTCCCCTTGCAGCCGCAGCTCCAGCACCTGCCGCTCCAAAGGGTCCAACTTCGCGAGGACGGCCTCCAGCTCCTCGGCCAAGGCGAGCGCCTCCTCGGGCGTCGGCTGTCTGGCGACAGGCGATGCCGTGTGTTCGTCCAGCGACTCCCACGGCCGCTCGACGTCGATGCTGCGCCGCTGAGCCCGGTGATGCTGAGCCTGACGGTAGAGCTTGTGCAGCGTGATCGACACCAAGAGCCGCCACAGGTCGCCGCTGCGGCGGAGCGAAAACCGTCCCGCCCGTGCCCCCACAAAAAAGCTCCGGTACGCCGACAACACCACGTCTTCGGGGTCGGTCCGGCTTGCCAGCCGCTCCGACAGCCGGCTGCGGGCCAGCGCGGTGAGGCGCTCGACGTAGCGCTCAAAAAGCTCGGCCGCCGCGCGCTCGTCGCCCGCGCGATACCGCGAAAGCAATTCCGCCGACCTTCGTTCGGCTTCGGTCGCCATCGTATTGCGGCCTCAAGGGTCCCGCCCTGATTCTACTCGACGGCGATTTCAGAATTCGTGCGGATTTTCTGTCCGCTGGACGGCGCCGATTTGCATGAGCTTATGGAGGCCCTATCTGCCCGCTTTGCGAGGAACTGCGCCATGGCCCACGTCGTGACGTCGCCGTGCTTCGGGTGCAAGTACACCGACTGCGTGACGGTCTGCCCGACCGACTGCTTCCGCGAGGGCGAGCAGATGCTCTACATCGACCCGGAGCCGTGCATCGACTGCGGTATGTGCGTCGCGGAGTGCCCCGTCGAGGCCATCTTCTACGAAAAGGACGTTCCTGCGGAGTGGAAGGACTTCATCGCTCTGAACGCCGAAATGGCACCGAAGTGCCCGCCGATCGTCACCCAGAAGGCGCCGCTGGCCGCGCCACCGGGCTCGGTGTGAAGCGAAGCCGTCCGCAGCGATTGGCACTTGACCGGCGCGGGCAACAGGTAGCGCAGGTAGCGCGGTTTTCTGGACTTGCGCGTCGCCTTCTGCTTTAATACAAGCGTCCCGCCGGAAGACCCAAAAGAGTTCCCGCCCGGGTCTGGAACGAGTGTCATTTTCGCTTGCTCGGGGTTGGCGATGAAGCCGCAGCCGTTTTTGCGCTCCGTCCTTCTGCCGGTCGCCGCTGGCGTTTTGTTCCTGGCCGCGGTCGTGGCTTCGACGGCGCAGGACAAGGACGACGACCTTCCGCCCGCCGCCAAGCGCGACGTGGATTTCGCCAAGGACGTGCAGCCGCTCTTCGCCAAATACTGCCTCCACTGCCACGGCGACAAGATGCAGGAAGGCGGCCTGCGGCTGAATCAGAAAAAAAGTGCCCTGGCCGGCGGCGACTCCGGACCGGCCATCCTGCCCGGCAAGTCCTCCGAAAGCCGCATGGTCCGGTACGTGACGGGCAAGAACCCCGACGCGACCATTATGCCGCCCGAGACCGAGGGCGTGCGCTTAAGCGACGAGGAAGTGGGCCTGCTGCGGGCCTGGATCGACCGGGGGGCGAAATGGCCCGAACGTGCCGGCGGCGCGGCGACGACGGCCGACGCCAAAAAGCACTGGGCCTTTCAGCCGATCGCCAGAGTCGCCCCGCCGGCGGTGAGGAATTCCGACTGGGTCCGGACGCCGATCGACGCCTTCGTCTTGGCGCGGCTCGAAGCGCTGGGCATCGCCCCTTCGCCGGAGGCCGACAAGCAAACCCTCATCCGCAGGTTGTCGCTCGACCTCACCGGTTTGCCGCCGTCGCCGGAAGAAGTCGGGGCGTTCGTCGCCGACAATTCGCCCGACGCCTACGAGCGGCTCGTCGACCGCCTCCTGGCCTCCCCCAATTACGGCGAGCGCTGGGCGCGGCACTGGCTCGACCTGGCCCGCTACGCCGACAGCGACGGCTACGAAAAGGACACCGGAAGGCCGCACGCCTGGCGCTTCCGGCACTGGGTCGTCAAGGCCTTGAACGACGACATGCCATTCGATCGGTTCACGATCGAGCAGCTTGCCGGCGACCTCTTGCCGGACCGCACGATCGACCAGCTCGCGGCCGCGGGCTTTCACCGCAACACGCTGACCAACAAGGAAGGCGGCATCGACCCGGAGGAGGACCGCGTCAAGCAGACCGTCGACCGCACAAACACGACGGGCATGGTTTGGCTCGGCCTCACCGTCGGCTGCGCCCAGTGCCACACGCACAAGTACGACCCCATCGCGCAGCGCGAATACTACGGACTCTATGCCTTCTTCAACAGCCTGGCCGAAACGGACGTGCCGGCGCCTCTCTCCGGCAACGACGAGGAATACCTGCTGGCCAAAAAGGCGTTCGACGACGAGCAAGCGAAGCTGCGGGCGGTCGTCGAGGGGTTCGTGGCGGAAAAGCTGCCCGCGCGGCAGCTTGAATGGGAAAAAACGCTGGGCGACGCACGCGGGACAGAGTGGCACGTTTTGAAGCCCGTGTCGGCCATTTCGACGTACCGGGCGACGCTGACCATTCAGGAGGACGGGTCGGTCCTCGCCAGCGGCACGAGCCCGCCGGAAGACGTGTACACGATCGTCCTGGAGACGGAGCTGAGCGGGATCACGGCGATCCGACTGGAGACGCTCGCCGATCCCAGCCTTCCTTCCAGCGGCCCCGGTCGCGTGGCCCACGGCAATTTCGTGCTCAGCGAGCTGAAGCTCACGGCGTCGCCGATCGCCCCGGACGCCAAGGCCGAGCCGGTCGCGCTGCAAAACGCCTCGGCCGATTTCGCGCAAGGGAAAGATGGCAAGGAGTTTCCGCCCTCGGCGGCCCTCGACGGCAACAAGAAGACCGGCTGGGCGGTCGCGCCGCAGTTCGGCAGGGACCACGTGGCGGTGTTCGAGACGGCGGCCGACGTGGCAGTTGAGGGCGGCGTGCGGCTGACGCTCACGCTCGGCCAGCACCACGGCCTAACGCACACGATCGGCAGACTGCGGATCGCGGCGACGACTTCGCCGCGCCCGGTGCGGGCCGCCGACATTCCCAACGCCGTCCGCGGCGCGCTGGCAATCGAGCCGGCGAAGCGCACGCCGGAACAGATTGCGGCCGTCTTGAAGTACTACCGAACGATCGATCCGGAAGTGGCGAAGATCGAAGCGATCGTCGGAGAGCATGCCAAGAAAGCGCCGGTCCGCAAGGACCCCTCGATGGCGCAGGCCTTCGCCGAGATGTCGACGCCTCGCCAGACGCACCTGTTGATCCGCGGCGACTTCTTGCAGCCCGGTCAGCCGGTCGAGCCGTGTACGCCGGAAATCCTGCCGCCCTTGAAGCCCGCCGGTCCGCGGCCCACGCGGCTCGACCTGGCCCGCTGGCTCGTCGACGCGGAGCACCCGCTCACGTCGCGCGTGACGGTCAACCGTGTCTGGCAGCAGTTTTTTGGCCAGGGCCTCGTTGAGTCGAGCCACGACTTTGGCACGCAGGGCACGCCGCCGTCGCACCCGGAGCTTCTGGACTGGCTGGCGCGTGAGTTCACTCGCAACGGCTGGAGCCTGAAATCGCTGCACCGGGCGATCGTCACTTCGGCCGTGTACCGGCAGTCGTCGGCCACGCGGACGGACCTGGCCGAGCGCGATCCGTACAATAAGCTGCTGGCCCGGCAGAACCGGCTGCGCGTCGAGGCGGAGGTCGTGCGCGACCTGGCCTTGTCGGCCAGCGGACTTTTGGAAACACGGATCGGCGGGCCGAGCGTCCGTCCGCCGCAGCCGGAGGATTTTGCCTCGCTGGCCTACGCGGGGGCCGTGAAATGGGAGAACAGCAAGGGGGCCGACCGCTACCGGCGCGGCCTGTACACGTTCTTCCAACGCACGGTGCCCTACCCGATGCTCGTCGATTTCGACGCGCCCGACGGCAACCTGGCGTGTACGCGGCGCGAGCGATCGAACACGCCGCTTTCGGCCCTGACGCTGCAGAACGACCCGGTGTTCGTGGAGTGCGCCCAGGCGCTGGCGCGGCGATTGTTCCGCGACGCCCCGGGGCACGGCAACGAGAACTGCGACCGGGCGGGGCGCGTGAACCGCGCCTTCCAGCTCGTGCTGGGCCGCGGCCCATTGCAAGACGAGCGCGGCGCGATCATCCGGCTGCACGAGGAATCGCTGAACTACTTCGCCGGCCACGGAGACGAGGCTGGCAAACTCATCGGGCCGGCGCCCAAGCCCGACGAGGCGACGGACGCGGACCTGGCGGCGTACGTGGTCGTGGCGCGGACGCTGTTGAATTTGGATGAGTTCATTACGCGGGAATAGCGCGATGAAAGACACGCTGCTTCTTCCACTCCTTCCCTATGAACAACAGCTCGCGAACAATCCGACGTGGGCGTTCGGCGAAGCGAGCTTGTTCTTCGAGGGGAAAGGCGCGGTGCAAACCGCTCTGAGGAAGCTCGCCGCGCGGCTCAATCAGCTTGGCATTGCCTATGCGGTCGCTGGGGCGATGGCGCTTTTCCGGCATGGCTATCGCCGCTTCACAGAGGATGTCAATATCGTGGTGAGGCGGAACGACGTTAAGGCCATTCACGGGCGACTTGTGGGCGACGGGTATACTCCGTCATTCTTCGGCAGCAAAAACCTGCGCGACGCGGACTGTGGCGTCGAAATCAGATTCCTTGTGTCTGGCGAAACGCCTCGCCACAACAGGGAGAAACCGCTCCCCATCCCAGACCCTGCCGCAATCTCCGTCGACTTGGACGGTATCATGTATGTGAGACTGCCGGCGTTGATTGAAATGAAGCTCACCTCGGGCATTAGCAGGCCTGACCGCCTGAAGGACCTTGCCGACGTTCAGGAGACAATCAAGCAAGGCCCTGCGCTTGTCCGCTGCCTTCGCCGACGAGTTGAATCCGCTCGTCCGCGACAAGTACATCGAGTTGTGGACGCCAACCAAACTGGATCATCTTTCATAACTCCGCACTCCAAACTCCCCACTCCCTACTCCACCAGCCACTAGCCACTAGCCACCAGCCACTTTCCCATGCACCCCCACGAAGAATTCCGCACGCAGTCCCGCCGGCACTTCCTGACCAGCGCCGCCAGCGGCCTGGGCGGCGTTGCGATGGCTTCGCTCCTCGCGCAGGACGGCGCGCTGAAAATCGCCGCCGGAAAGGAGATCGACCTGGCGTCGGTCAATCCGCTCGCGGCCAAGAAGTCGCACTTCGAGCCGAAGGCCAAGTCGATCATCTTCATCTTCAACGAAGGCGCCCCGAGCCAGCTCGACCTCTTCGACCCCAAGCCCAAGCTCAACGAGCTGCACGGCCAGCCCCTGCCCGAGTCCTTCACCAAGAACGTCCGCTTCGCCTTCATCAAGAAGGAAACCGCCCTGGCGATGGGCTCGAAGCGCGTGTTCAAGAAGTACGGCCAGAGCGGGATGGACATTTCCGATTACCTGCCGCACCTGACGAGCCGCGCCGACGACATCTGCCTCATCCGCTCGATGCACACCGACGCCTTCAACCATCATCCGGGGCAGCTCATGCTGTTTTCGGGCGTGATGCGGTTCGGCCGGCCGACGCTCGGGTCGTGGTTGCTCTACGGCTTGGGGAGCGAGGCGCACGACCTGCCCGGCTACGTCGTGCTCACGGCCGGCCGCGGCGCCAGCGGCGGGGCCTCGAACTGGACGAGCGGCTTTTTGCCCTCCACCTATGAGGGCGTGCTGTTCCGCAGCCAGGGCGATCCGGTGCTGAACCTGGAAAACCCCGCCGGCTTGCCGCGCGACTTGCAGCGCAAGAGCCTGGACGTGATCGGCGAGCTGAACCAGAAGCGCTTCGGCCACCTGGGCGATCCGGAAATCGCCAGCCGCATCGCGTCCTACGAGCTGGCCTTCCGGATGCAGGCCTCGGCGCCGGAGCTTTTGAACATCACGAGCGAAACGCAGGCCACGCTCGACGCCTACGGCGTCGAGCGGCCCGATCCCAAGGACGGCAACTACCGCGGGGCGGCCAAGGGCGTTTACGCGCGGTACGCCCTGAATTGCCTTTTGGCGCGGCGGCTCGTCGAGCGCGGCGTGCGCTGCGTGAGCATCATCCACGCCTCCTGGGACCACCACAGCAATCTCGACCCGGAGCTGAAATACAACTGCGGCATGGCCGACCAGCCCGTCTCGGCGCTGTTGGCCGATCTCAAGCAGCGCGGCCTCTTGGAGAGCACGCTCGTGATCTGGGCGGGCGAGTTCGGCCGCACGCCGCTGGGCGAAAACCGCAACGGCGCCCGCGAAATCGGCACCGGCCGCGACCATCATCCCTTCGCCTTTACGCTGTGGATGGCGGGCGGGGGCGTCAAGCCGGGCTGCCTTTTGGGCCAGACCGACGACATCGGCTGGAACGTCGTCGAGGACCCCGTTCACATGAACGATTTCCACGCCACGATCCTGCACCTCTTTGGCCTGGATCACCTGAAGCTGACGTACCCCTTCTCGGGCCTCAACATCCGCCTGACGGACCTGGGCGGAAAGGTCGTGCGGAAGATCCTGGCGTGAGGCGTCGCGAATTGCTTTGCTCCACCGACCTCGCGTCGACCTCGCGTCGGTGGGTATACGATTGGCGGCTACTTCTACTGTCCGAGTTTCGAAGCGAGCCTGAACCAGTTAGCGGAAGGAAGTTTATGCATGCTAGCGCGTTTTCGGCCTGAACGAGTCAAACTTCAAGCAGGAGTCGATGCTTGCTTGCGAAACCCCGAGAATCTCTCAGCTAGCGGAGGTTGACGTGCTTCGCGTTCGAGTTTTCCAGCCGAAGGACACTAGCGTCGCTAACGTCTCGCGCGTCAATCGCTTACTGCCGCTCCAAGAACTCGGACAGTGAAACTACGAACGGATTACTTGCCGTAGTATCCCAGGATGATCAGGCCCAGCAGGAACACCAAAACGAGAGATGCCAGCACGATCGACCAGGTGAGCGCCTTCTTCCCCCACCGCTCCTCGCGCCGCTCCCGCTCCTTCCGCCGCTCCTCACGGTGCTCCTTCGAGTCCTCGTAGCGCAAGCGGAACTGGGCCTGGCAGTGCGGGCACATGGCGTCCTCGCCGACCATGTCCATCGGCGTTTCCAATTCGTGCCCCTTGGGGCAGCGGATGTGGATGATGCGGTTGGGGTCGTCCTTCGGCGAGGCGGTGAAGTCTGGGGCGGGCGTGGAAGCGGGCGATTCGACCCTCGCCAGTTCCGGAGCGGGGACATCGACCTTGATGCCCGGAAAGCCCGTGTCGGCCGCGGGTCCGGCCGGCGCTGACGGGGCCGTGAACGCCGGCACTTGTGGAGCGGGCGCAATCGTGACGCCCGGGAATTGTCCTCCCGCCGGAAAACCGCCGCCGGCGGGCGCGCCGGGAATCTGCGCGCCGGGCATTTGCGGCCATCCGCCCTGCCCGGGCATCATGCCGCCCTGCTGCGGAGCGCCCCATACTCCCGGCGCACCGGGATAGCCCACTGCCGGCTGCGGGATCACGAACGTCATCCCGCACATCGGGCAGCGACACGGCTGGCCGGCCTGAAACGGCTCGCCGACGAGCAGGTGACCCTGGGGGCAGTAGAACTGAAAGGGCATGGAGGGGAGGCTGAAGGCTAGAGGCGTCGAATGGGCCTCGATGCTGATTTCATTGTGATTGAATTGGCGTGCCGCGCCTACAGACCTCGTCGAGCCCCTAGCCTTTCGGTTAGCCCCCTACGTACAATCGAGGCTCCGCGGCGGCCTTTGGCTGCGCTGCGTCGGCGTCCAGAAACCGCAGCCTACTTCCGGAGACACACCATGATCCTGTCGCGCGCTCTTTGCGGCGCTTTCCTGCTGGCGGCCGTCGCGGCTGCCGCTCGGGCCGAAGACAAGAAGGCCGTCGACCTCTTCAACGGCAAGAACCTGGAGGGCTGGGTGTGGGTGCCGCGGGAGCCCGGCTCGAAGATCGACGACGTCTGGTCGGTCAAGGAGGGCGTCCTGATTTGCAAGGGCAAGCCGCCCGGCTACATCCGCACCGAGAAGGACTACACGAGCTACATCATCACGCTCGAGTGGCGGTTCGACCCGGCCAAGGGGGCCGGCAACAGCGGCGTCCTCCTGCGGTGCATCGGCGAGGACAAGGTCTGGCCCAAGAGCATCGAGGCCCAGCTCCACAGCGGCAACGCCGGCGACTTCTGGAACATCGACGGCTTCAAGATGACGGTCGACCCGGCCCGCACCAAGGGCCGTCGCACGATCAAGCTCACCGGCGAAAAGGAGAGCGCCGAAAAGCCGCTCGGCGAGTGGAACCAGTACGAGATCACGGTCGACAAAGGGACGATCAAGCTGAAGGTGAACGGCAAGCTGCAGAACGAGGCGACCGACGTCGAAGTCGTGGCCGGCAAGATCGCCTTGCAGTCGGAGGGCGCCGAGATCCAGTTCCGCAACGTCAAGCTGACGCCGATCGAGTAGGGTGGGCATCGCCCACCGTTGGGGGGTGAGCTGGGGTGGCTGACCTTTCTCTATTTCTCTACTGCGATTTCGATTACACGATCCGGTGGGCAGTGCCCACCCTACAAGATGCCCAACACGCTTCGACTGGGAATTCCCGCCGGCAGCCTCCAGGAAGCCGCGGCCGAGCTGTTTCGCCGCGCCGGCTACCGCATCTCGTTCACCTCGCGCAGCTACTACCCCGCGATCGACGACGACGAGGTCGAGTGCATGCTCATCCGGGCGCAGGAGATGGCCCGGTACGTGCAGGACGGCATCCTCGACGCCGGCCTGACCGGGCACGACTGGATCGTCGAGACCGGGGCCGACGTGGTCGAGGTCACGGAGCTGGTATTCTCGAAGGTCAGCCGCCGGCCGGTGCGCTGGGTGCTCTGCGTGCCGGAGAATTCGCCGGTGCAGAGCGTGAAGGACCTGCAAGGCAAGCGCATCGCCACGGAGGTCGTGGGCCTGACGACGCGGTTCCTGGCGCAGCACGGGGTGACGGCCAAGGTCGAGTTCAGTTGGGGGGCGACCGAAGTCAAGCCGCCCAAGCTGGCCGACGCGATCGTCGAAGTGACCGAGACGGGCAGCTCGCTGCGGGCCAACCAGCTTCGCGTCGTGGCCGAGGTCCTGACGAGCACGCCGCGGTTCATCGCCAATCGCCAGGCCTACGCCGACGCTTGGAAACGGCAGAAGATCGACGACATCGTGCTGATGCTCAGGGGGGCCCTGGGGGCCGAGGGGAAAGTCGGCCTGATGATGAACGTGCCGCGGGCCACGCTGCAAAAGGTCGTCGCGCTGCTGCCCGCCTTGCAAAAGCCGACGGTCTCAAGCCTGGCCGACGACGCGTGGGTGGCCGTGCAGACGGTGATCGACGAATCGATCGTGCGGCACATCATCCCGCGGCTCAAGGCGGCGGGGGCGCAGGGGATTGTCGAATATCCGCTCAACAAGGTGATCGAGTAAAGTCGGATCGGTGAGCACCGGGCGCTCGGCGGCACGTCCCGCCTTAACCCTTCGCGTCGAGCGGCGCGAAGGGGTCCGCCACCGGGAGCGTGAAGCCCGGGAGCACGTCGCCGCCGTCAAGCACGTCGCCGCCGGAAAACGTGCGGAACTCATCGCGCGACGTGTAAACGTCGATTGTTCTTGTCCTGGGATCAACCTCCCAAACAAGCCGCACGCCGACGCCGAAGTAGTCTTGACGCTTTCGACGCATCTCAGCGGCAGTGTTGGAGGGGCTGAGGACTTCAATCGCCAAGTCGGGCGCCAGGTCCGGAATCGGCTCATCGGGAACGCGGCGGCCTGGCAGGCGATCCCACGAGACGTACGCTACGTCGGGGATGCGAACGTGTCCGTGCCAGAGGCGCACCATGCCGTCGGGCGCCGTCACGAGGCCCAAATTCCTTTCTGCAACAAACTCACCGAGAACCCGGATCAGGTACGACGCGATCAACGTTTCTCGAAAGCCCATGGCCTTCTCCACCAAAACTCCGTCGATCAACTCGCAGAGCCGCTTGTCGATGCTCCCTTCCGCGGCCAGAACGTCGGCCTCGGTGGCGGTCCCCGGCGCGGGGCGGAAGCGGATGCGCTCCAAGGGCACGTTG
>JACOUI010000199.1 GCA_016177915.1 Planctomycetia bacterium | reverse complement strand
GGCCAGCGCGACGGCCAGCGTTCCCGGCACCAGCCACAAAAGTGCATCGAGTCCCGCCGCGTATTTCGGCAACAGCCACGCCAGCGCCGGCCAGCCCGCCGTGATGGCCAGCGCCGCCGGCAGCGACAGGATCGCCGCGTGCAATTCCGTCGTCCGGGCCGCCAGCCGCGCGACGGCCCGCGGATCGCCCGTCCGCCCCAAAAGCTCCGTGTACCGCGGCAGCGCGGCCGTCGAGAGCATGTTGGCCGCGCCGTAAAGCTGCGCACAGACCAAAAGCGCGATCGAGTACACCCCAAGCTGGTGCTCGCCGTCGGCCAAAAACGCCAGCACCATGATCTTATCGAGCGAACGGAAGAGCGACGACGCGATGCCCGCCAAAAGCAGCGGCCCGCCGACGGCAATCAGACGGCGCACCTCCGCGAAGTTCCAGGCCCACGCCAGCGGCAAAGCGTGCGGCCGCAGCCAGGCCAGCGACGCTAGCAGGATCACGAGCGTGCCCGCGAGCAACCCCGGCAATCCCCATAGCCACGCAGCCGCGCACGAGACGCCGAGCGTGAGCACGCCTTCCAACAGCGTCAGTTGCGATGTGACGCGAAACGACTGGTCCGCCCGCAAGAGCGACACCTGGAACGTGACGTTTCGCTGCACCATCGTCAGCACCGCGACGGCCACCAACCCCATTGCCCACACCGACGAAAGCGGCGTCTGCTGCCGCCAGTAAACCCAAACGCCGATGCCCAAAAGCACGATCGCATATAAGGCGCTCGTGCCCGTGTTCACCGTATTGGCCAGATTCAACGACCGCTGCGCCGCGCCCTGCGCACCGTTGCCCCGGGCCAGGCTCAGTTCGCGGGCGGCGGCCTTGCTCACGCCCAGGCCCGCGTAGTTGCCGTAGCTCAAATACAGCTTCAGCCCCTGCCAGATGCCGATCGCCTCCGGGTCCAAAAACACCCGCAACAGCAGGCTGGTGACGGCGCCCAGCACGTGCGACACGGCCGTGGCGGCCCCGACCACCAGCGAATCGCCCACCAGCCGCCGCCAGCCGGAGAGGGGCGCAGCCGGCGCCGGCGGCGCGGCAGCGGGCGAAAGTGTGGGATCGAGCGCGCTCAAGATCGCCTTCCGTGGCGGGGGTTTTGTGGGCGCGTGAATGTACCGCAGGCAGCCAGCGGCGCGGAAGATGAATCGGACGTGCTAGCAGAGGCAGGAGGGGGAGAGGGGGAGACAAGGAGAGGGGGGGACGGGCGTTTATGAAGCGACCCTGCGGCGCTTCAGCGAAGCGCGGGCCTTCGACTTGAGCAATGAGAGGAAGTGCCCGACACGCTCGTAGTTCTCCGCCTCCGCCCGTTGAGCGCGTGTCAACCTGCCGGCCTTCGCCCGTTCCAGCAGGTCGTGCATTCGCTGCATGTCCTCATCGCTGAACTCCCAGCGGAGAATCAGACGCGCGAGCTGCGGAGCAAGCTCGGGCTTCTGTGGCTGGATGACGCGGCTGAGGATGGCAACTTCGTTGTCGGCATTCATGACAGCAGAGCCTAAAGAGCATTGTGTTCCCAGGCGGAGCCTGGAAACAAGATGTTAAGTGCGCCCACTACGGTTTCTCCCGGTGCGGCGTCTCCCCCCGCGTCAAGAAGCCCCAGTCGAGCGCCTCGTCCTGCCGGTAGTCCTTACCCAGTGTCATCGCCGTCACGGCCTTGGCCAGCTCGTAGCCCAGGTAAAACGCATGGCTGGCGTCCAAGTTTCTAGGCTGCCGCGACAGAAGCTCTTCGAAAAGGTCAAAAGGATCGCTGCCCGCCAGGTCCATCCCCGAACTGACCAGGTGCAGCCCGTCGGCCGCCACGAACACGCGGTAGTTGTTGTCTTTGATCCGGCCCGCCAGTTCGCCAAGCTCCTCCGGCGTCGGCCGGTGCGGGCGCGGGTCGCGGAGCATGACCAGGCGCGGCTCGACGTGCTTGGGCAGCGAGCGGCACGCGACGGCATAGTGCACCAGCCGCCGCGCCAGGTCGCACTCGCGGACGCTCGTCCGCGCCCAGGGAATCACCTGCGTCGTCAGCACGCTCTTGATCGACAGCTCCTGACAAAACCCCAACAGCACGACGTTGATCGCCGCCGAGTCGCAATCCGTCAATTCCGTCAAGTTGCCGATCCCCATCATCATCTCGCGATCGGGCCAGCGGCGACGGGACTCCAGATATCGCCGCAGGCTGGTCGCAAACCCAAAGCCGATCGGCTCCAGCACGGGATCGATCCGGGCCTTCACGCCGGCGGCGTCCAGCACGTCGAGAGTCTCTTGCAACCCCTCGAGCGTGCCGATTTTGTCGGGCACGGCCACGACCTCGCAGCCCCAGCCGCGGGCGGCGTCGCGATTTGTGCTGTTGACCGACAGGACCAGCTCCGCCCCGGCGCCAGCGGCCGCCTCGATCTCGGCCGGGTTGAAGCTGTCGATCGACACGCGATGGCCCGCGTCGCGGAGCGCCTTGACGCACTCGCCGACTCCGCTCCACGTCTCGCCGGGATTGCACCCCACGTCGATCACGTCCGCCCCGTCGCGCTTGAGCGCCTCGGCCTGCCGCAGGATTTCGTCGAGCGAAAGCTGCAGCGCATGGTTGATCTCGGCCAGGATTTCAATGTCGAAGGCGCCGTAGTCGCTGCGCTGCTTCTTGCCAAAGAACTCCGGCAGGTCGCGCAGGTCCTTCGGCCCGCGCTCGACGGGCAGCCCTGTCTTCTCCGACAACCCCTCGACCGGCCCGCGGCAGTAGCCGGGGATCAGGAGCTTCGTGGCGTCCTGGGGGATTTTCAGCCGCGGGCCGAGCCAGTCGGTCGTCATCAGCGCAGCGACGGTAATGCCCATCACGCCGATTGAATAATCGAAGCCCGCCGACTCCGCCAGCGGCGCCACGACGCGGCGGAGCATCGGCTCGGCCAGCCGGCCGGTGACGAAGTGAATGTGCTGGCGGATCATGGGATAATGGGCGCGTGGGCCCTATTTGCATCGTAACCGGGTGGCACGCCCTGAGGTACTCCGAAGGGCGTGCGTCGCCGATTTTCCCTTCCTTCGTGTCGTACTCGT
>JACOUI010000198.1 GCA_016177915.1 Planctomycetia bacterium | reverse complement strand
CCGGTTCCTGTACGTCAGGCCGCGGCTTTGCTAGCCGCTTCTTTCAGACGACACGTCGCCGCGTCGCCCTTGCGGTTCGCTCGACCTACACCTCCATCAGGCTGGTCAGAGGACTTACACCTCCAAGCTGACAAACATGCTTGGCACACAGAGAGAACGCCGCGATTGGATCGCGGCGGGGTTGCGATGCTCAGTGGAGCAGCAAGGCTCGACGGGATGGCTTACCAGGCCGTCCAGCACTGGCCCAGGATCGACTTGATCCCGGCGGCCTGCTCGCCTGGGGCGCCGTGGAAGTCCCACCAGCCGACGGAGAAGCCGGCATCGTCCTTTGCGGCCGCTTCGGCTGCTTTCGTTTCGGAGTCGAACTGCAGGGCCACGACCGACGCGCCGTCGAACTCAATGCGGCTGGCATCTTTCGCGCCGAACCGGGCCGCGTAGTCGCGGTCGCCGTACCCATATTTGTTGCGGAAGGGCGTGTGACAGGCGGGGAGCGATTTTCTTCCGCCATTTGGACCCTCCCGCAAAATAACAGCGGAAGCGGGCAAGAACGACACACGGCGCGCCGGCTATCACGCGACGCCGGCCGGTTCGTTCTCAACCGTGGGGCAGGCGGCGTGGTCCGGCTCGATGCCGGCCGGCTTATGGCGGACGGCGACGGCACCGGGTTGCCGCTCGAGAAGGGCGATCAGGCTCACGCCGCGGCGATAGGCGGGCTTCCTTTCTCCCTTCTGCAGTTGCCGCAAGAGAGCGCGCGATTCGCCGGCGAAGAACCACCGCAAGGCCCAGTTCACCGGCGCGCTGGGGAGCGAAAAGTCGGTGCCGGCCGCTCCTGAAGTCTTTTCGCGCCGCCGGTTCCAGGCGCGAATCGCGCGGACGACGGGATAAAGCCGCGAATTGAAGTGCGACAAGAGCCGCGTCTCGACCGGCAACCCTTCCCAGACCTGCGCAAAACGCTTCGCCGTGTACCGGCGATAGTGTCCGAAGCTCACGTCGTGCGCGCTCCACAGCGCCATGTCGGCCGGGACCGTGACGAGGAAGTACGCGCCCGGCGACGCGGCTGCCAGCAAGCGGGAGAGGAGCTCGAAGTCGTCCGGCACGTGCTCCATCACGTCGGTGAGCAGGAAGAGCTTCGCCTGGGCCGCGGCGGGTCCGAGGTCGCCAGGCGCTTCGCCTTCCACGAACCGCACGTTCGGGAAGCGCTTTCGCGCCAGGCGAATGGCGTCCCCCGATGTGTCGATGCCCAGGCAGTCGTAGTCGTCGGCCAGGGCGGCCAGGTTCGCGCCCGTGCCGCAGCCGATGTCGACGACCAGCGGGCGGGGCGAGGACGCGCGTAGCGAGGCGCACGTGTCCGACATCTCGTGCGCAGTCGCGCCCTCGCAACCCCCCCTCCCCCCCCTTCGCAAGGGGGGGACAACCTCGCGCACGACCGCGCGCAAAATGTCGCGCCGGCCGAGGAACCACCAGTGCCGCTCCTCGATCTGCGCGTGAAGCTGAAATTGGGCGGATTGCATGGGTCGATCGGGCAGCCAGCGGAAAAAAAGGCCGCGTCGCCCAAAAACATAGCTTTTTCTGGCGTCGCGTTTTTGAGGAACAAGGGCCGTGATGGCCGCCTTCTACCTACCGGCGCGTGACGCGCCATTGCGTAACGTCCAGCTCCGGCAGGAAGTCGAAGACGCTCTGCCGCGCGGCGAAGGCAATGTCGGCCGCAAGGCCCAGCGCTTGCAGGTTGCGCCCGCCTTGCGTTTCCGTAGTCAGGTAGTCGGCCAGCGGGCGTGCCGAGCGCTCGAACTCGCGCCAGGCCGCCTGCGCGATCCGTGCCTCGTCGTTGAGTCGCCATCCGCCGGTCTTCTGGGGCAATTTCTCGACGAGCGCGCCGGCCAGCAGCGCGTCCTCGAGCGTGACGGCGCCGTTCGTCCCGGCGCAGAGTAAATGCGTGGACAGCGCCTGGGCCGCAATCTCCGCCGCCAGCGCATTCAGCACGACGAATGAGCCGAGGAGCACGCGCCCCGCCGGCCGCGCACGCTTCAGCGCCGCGGTGCCGTTCGTCGTCGTGAAAATCACCGTCTTGCCGCCGACGGTCTCCGGCGTGAAGTCCTGCGGCGAATTCCCCAGGTCGAATCCCTCGATCGCCAGCCCGCCCCGCTCGCCCGCCAGCACGCACGGGCCGCGGGGCAGCTTTTTCGCCACGGCCCGCGCCTCGTCGACTTCCAGGCAGGGGATCATTTCCTTCGCCCCGGCGGCCAGGGCATGCGCGATCGTCGTCGATGCGCGGAGCACGTCGATCACCACGACCATGGCGCCGGCCAGTTCCTCCGGCGCGACAAGCGACGGGAGCAGGTGGACGTGCAGCGGCTGGGTAGTGGCAGACATTCCGCCCGACCACAGTAACCCCACTCGCAGGCGGCGGCAACGACGGCGCCCGCGACAACCAAACCCCGTAAAGCAATCCCGTAAAGCAATGCTGTCACTCCCTTCGTCGCGGTCCCGCTGCTCTTTACACTGTCGTGCGAAACGCTATGGTACGGCCCCTTTGCCCTGCCCTGGGAACGGCGTTCCTTGCGCGTCGTCTTCCCGACGCTAGCGTCCCGGCGGCAGGGCGCGACGAGGAGCCATGCGATGCGACAGCCTCGGTTGCCGGTCGTGGCAGCGCTGCTGCTGGCCGGCTGCGCCATGCTGGCCGGCTGCGCCACCCGGCCGAAAAACGACCCCTTCTTTGGGCTCCAGGTCGCTCCCGCGCCGGCCACGGCCGGCGCCCAGCGGAACCCGCCGCCCCAGAACTACTACAACGGCGGGACGGGAACGGCGGGCAACAGCACGCCTTCGACCGCGACGAATCCCCGCTACGCGCCGCCCGGCGGGTTCAATTTCGGCTCAGGAACCAGCGGCGCTTCCGGCGGGACCTCCGGCGGCGCCACGAACTCCGCCACGCGCAGCGACTCCGGCTTCCGGCCGATCACGCGCAGCAGCACGGGCGGGGCGTCCGTGACGAGCCAGCCGGCCGAGACCGAAAACAACACCTCGACGGCCCGCCAGCCGGCCGGCGCGCAGCCCCTGCGCTCGACCAGCCCGGAAGACAAGCCGCCTGCCCAGCGCGGCACCACCGGGGGCGGCAGCTCCGGCTCGGCCTGGCCGAGCAGCGGCGCAGCCGCGCGGCTGGATGAGGGCGTGAGCACGGGCGAGACTGCGGTCCGGCAGGCCTCGTCGCAGCCGGGCGAGGACGATAACTTTCCGCAAAGCGACGGCTCGTCGGGCTTGTTCCGGCCGTCGTCGCGCGTTCGCAACACGAGCTACGGCGACGCGCCCGCATCCGGCGGCAGTTCGTCCGCCGGCAATGCGTCCGCAGGAACTCAGGCGACCGCGGCCCGGCGGCCGGCCGACATGGCCTCGACTGAATACGGCTACGATCCCCAGTATCGCTGGCTGCGCGGGAAGCTGGAGTACATGCAAGCCAGCCGCCGCTGGAAGCTGCGGTACATTCCCGTCCACGGCGAGACCGACGACTACGGCGGGAGCGTGATCCTGGCCGACGCGCCGGAACTGGACAATTACGCCGAAGGGGAATTCGTGTCGGTGCAGGGCCGCGTGGAAGAGGACGGCCCGGGCGGATTCTCGCCGACGTACCGTCTGAGCCGGATCGAGCCGGCGGGAACGTGAGACGGCGCGCTGAAAGTGTGGAGTGGCCTAATCGGGCACGTCGAGTCGTGATATGGCTCTTCTTGAAGAAATGCCGCGCATCAAGGTTGATCCCGAAGATCTTCGCTCATGGGGCAAAAAGTGGCTCGTGAACCAGGCCTTCAGCAAGAAGGAGGGCATGGACTTTGGCGAGGTGTTCGACAAGCAAGTCGGAACGGCACTGGCGGCGATGTTGGGCGGCGTCGAAGTTATCACACCCAGCGCAAGCGAGCTTCTTCCGAAGAGCGACGCGGTGGAAGTCGGAGCCGTGCGCGTCATCGGAGGCATCCGCCCTCAGAACTACGATGTGGGCTACCGACCCGACGGTGCGCGATTCGTCTTCGACAGCAAGACGCTCAACGACACGCGCAGTGTCGGAAAGAACTTCCAAAACATGGTGAACGACTTGGGAACTGAGGCGACCACGGTTCACATCCGGTTCCCATTCGCGGTCGTCGGATTCATGGTCGTGATCCCCTCGCCGTGCTTCACCGGAACAATTCGCAGTCGCTTCACGCGGATGCTCGATCGGCTTGTGGGCCGAGATTCGCCGATTGACGTTCCCCACAAAGCTGAGGCCGTATCGCTCGTGCTGTGGGACCCCAACACTGGAATGATCGACGCCCATTGGCCCAATCCAGATTCGCTGTTACGGATCGAGCGATTCTCAGGGCAGGTGCAAAAGCAGTACCACGAGCGTTACGACGGCATGGCACCGCATGATCGACCGTCCGCAGCCCAGAAGAAGGCGCTACAGGCGGCGGGCGAGGAGGTGCTGGAACCGGAGGAGTCCGAGAAGGAAGATTCCGGTAATTAGTGTCGGCGCCGCGCCCTTCGACGGTCGCGCATCTTGGACCACACTCGCCTCAGCAGCGAGCAATCCGCCTGACTCAACCCAAGCGAGTTCTGTAGCACGGCGCGGTCATTCTGCTCAAGCACTGTCGTGAGTTCTCCGCGCCGAATCAGCGCATCCGCCTCGTCGATCGGCATCGCCCCGTTGAGGTGCACGGGCATGAGCAGCCGCTCGGCTTCCGTTGGCTCCAGTTCCAAAACTCCGCCGCCGTAGCTGCGACCCTCGATCTCCGCGCTGGCTGCGGAAATGTGCGTGTACAGGTTCGCAGCGACTCTGCCCGCCGGAGCCCGGCACTTCATCCGATGAATCGTGTCGGTGGACGTCGCCCCTGCCTTGTTCAGGACGACGCGCGGAAAGTCATAAATCTGCCGGAAGAAGAAGCAGTCCGGTTCCCAGACCGCGGGCACCTGGTACCACGGGTCGCGGATCCGGCACTTATAGCCGCGGTGGAAACCGCTCCGCTCGCCTTGCACGATGAGCTTGCGGAGTCCAGCGGTGAATTGGTCTTGCGCGCGATCGGAGACATGGAGAAGGTACACCCGCTTGCCGCTCTCGGCCAATTTGCGATGCTCGCTCCGGTTTAGCACGGCGCCGGCAAGGTGTGCAGATCGCGCGACCAGCGGCACAACGAAGTCGGCGAGTTCAAAACACTGGACGTCGGACCGCGAGACGACGAAGAACTCGTTTTTCCCAGTTACGACGCCGACATCCACCGTCGCGTGCTCGGCCAAGGTGCCGACGTTCGGATTCTGTCGAAGTGCGCGCATGAAACTGATTTCTCGCGCGTCAAGAAAGTACTTGAGCCACTTCTCGGTGCCATGTTGCACGAATTTTGCGTCCGTGCTGCGGCGCGTCGTCGTCGCTGGGGCTTCGAGCAGTTGGTCTACGCTGCCTTTCCCAACCAGCGCGATGTCGCACCGGTTCCAGGGATCCGGATCGGCGAGCTTTTCTTCCGCGGCAAGCAGCACCACCTCCTGTTCGGCATCGTCAAAGAACATTTCGTTGCAGGCGAAAATTGTGATGCGAGCAAAGGAATCGGCAAGGTACTGCCGGAGCTGCGCCGCATAGCTCACCTGAAGCAACTCGGCTGGGAGCACCATTGCCAAGCGGCCTCCTTCGCGCAGCAACCGCGTCGCGCCCACGACGAACGGCACCCAGATGTTCGTCAGCCGATTCGCGCGCAGACCCTGGCGGTGCATGAATTGCATCGCACGCGTGCGAGATGGCTCCGGAAAACTCTGGTACCGGATAAATGGCGGATTGCCGAGCACAACGTCGAAGCTGTGCCGCTCCGCTCGATCCAGCCACTCGAAGAAGTCGCCGCTGACTACCTTGGCACGGTCGCCTGCGCGCGCCCGTGCCTTGCGCGCCTCTTCAGGGACAAGTTCAATGCCGACCACCTGCGCGGCGTCGCCGGAGGTTGGTGGTTTGAGTGGCGATAACTGCGCCAAGGCCGCTGCAAGGAAGGCTCCGTCGCCGCAGCTGGGCTCAAGAATCCGATCTGAGGACGAGCGGATCGCCCATTGTGCCAACCATTCTGCAACGCGCTTGGGCGTGTAGTATCCGCCGCGCAGCTTCGTTGTCGTGCTAGCTTGCGTGATTGCCACGTTAACATCCTTGTCACCGAAGGACCATCGAACTGAACGCCCATACAGGTTAGCGGGCTGTCGCCCGCCCGTCAAGACGAGAGTCGCTCCGGGCCGAGCGAAGGGGGCGGAATCCACGTCCCTCTGTTAGAATCCCCGTCGTTTACAACCCGGCGCGCATCTCTGGTACGAGCACTTGCCACTCGATTGCTGCCATGAAGCTCCCGCAAGGCCAAGGCCAAGGACCCCTCTTTGCCAGCCCCGATTGCGAGCAAGCGCGAAAGGCGCTGCGATCGCGGCCGCGGGCGATGGTGCCCAAGGTAATGACCGCCGCCGAGGCGGTGACGCGGTTCGTTGCCGACGGCGACTACCTGGCTTCCGGCGGCTTCGGCGGCGATCGCATCGCCACCGCCCCGCTGCACGAGATCGTGCGGCAGAAAAAGCAGGGGCTGTCGCTGGCCGGCCACACGGCCACGCACGATTTTCAGATCCTCTGCGCCGGCAATCAGACGGGCCGCGGCAAGCTGCTGGCCAAGGTCGATATCGCCTACGTGATCGGCTTGGAGGCGCGGGGCCTCTCGCCGCACGGCCGGCGCGTGATGGAGAGCGGCGAAGTCGAAGCCTGCGAGTGGACGAACTATACCCTCGCCCTGCGCTTCAAGGCCGCCGCCGACGGCGTTCCCTTCACCATTGCCCGCACGATGCTCGGCACCGACACCTTCATGCACAGCGCCGCCAAGGCGATCCGCTGTCCGTTCACGGGGCAGGTCGTGGCGGCGCTGCCGGCGCTCTGGCCGGACGTGGCGGTGATCCACGTCCACGAGGCCGACCCGCTGGGCAACTGCCGGATTCGAGGCACGTCGGTGGCCGACTACGACCTGGCGCGGGCCGCCAAGAAGGTGATCGTGACCTGCGAGCGACTGATCCCCGAAGACGAAATCCGCCGCGACCCGACGCACACCGTCATCCCGTTCTTCTGCGTCGACGCCGTGTGCGAGGTGCCGTTCGGCAGCTACCCGGGCAACATGCCCTACGAGTACTTCTCCGACGAGGAGCACCTCAAGCAGTGGCTCGACGCGGAGCGCGACCCGGCGGGGCACTTGCGGTTTCTGGAGCATTACGTTTTCGGCGCGCGGGACTTTGCGGAATACTTGGAGCGCTGTGGGGGTCTTAGGCGGTTGCAGGAATTGCGGCGGCAGGAGGTGTTCCCGTAGTCGATCGGCGCCAAGGGCGAGCCGGCCGGTCGCGGTCTGCCGACTCGTCGTTGCTGGCTTGGGCCGTCCGGCGTATACTTCCGTGGTTGGATGCCGTCGCGCTGTCTGAAACCTGTGGAAGGACACGTCATGTTCATTCGCAGCCTTTTTGCGTTGGCCCTGTCCCTGGCCTTGCTTTTGCTGCCGACGACTCTGTTGGCAGCGCCCCCGGCAGCCGAGTCGCTGGTCGCGGCCGCTCCGCAGGACAAGGCGGCCGACGACAAGCCCGCCGCAAAAGACCCCGCCGCAAACCCCGCCCGAAAGCCCGACGGCACGAAGTTCGTCCGCCTCGTGCGCGCAGGCGACGAAGTGGTGGCGATGGAGACGGCCATCACCAGCTACGTGGGCACCAACGAGGAAGGCGAGAAGGTGCAGGTCGACCTGATCGGCGCGATCCACATCGGCGACACGGCCTACTACAAGAAGCTGAACAAGGAATTCGACGGCTACGAGTCCGTGCTGTATGAGCTGGTGGCGCCCAAGGGGACGGTCCCGCCGCGCGGGACCGCCGGCGTCTACAGCCCCATCGCCGGAATGCTCGACCTGGACGACCAGATCGCCGTCATCGACTACGAGAAGGACCGCCTGATTCACGCCGACATGTCGTGGGACGAGCTCCGCGAGGCCATGGAAAAGCGCGACGAAAGTCTCACGAAGCTGTTCTTCCAGATGATCGGGCAGGGCGTCGCCCAGCAGAGCAGCGGAAAGGGTCCCAGCGACGCAGACGTGCTGGCGGCCCTGCTGTTCGCCGACGACCGCCCCGTGGCGATGAAGCGCATCTTCGCCACACAGTTCGAGAACATGGAGCAGGCGACCGCGTTTCTCGAAGGGCCGAACGGCTCGGCGCTGATCACCGAGCGGAACGGGGCGGCCTTCAAGGTGCTCAAGGAGCAGCTCGGCTCCGGCCAGAAGAAGATCGGCGTTTTTTACGGGGCCGGGCACTTCACCGACATGGAGCGCCGGCTGGTCGATGATTTCCAGCTCAAGAAGGGCGAGCAGCGCTGGCTCGTGTGCTGGGACCTGCACGGCAAGGCCAAAAAGTCCAAGCCGAAGAAGGACGCTCCCAAGCCGTAGGGGAGGCGATTGGGCGAGGGCGCGTAGGATCAGGTTCTCGCCCGGCCGACGGTGGGCGTCGCAAGCCGGCGATTCCCACGGCATCATTTTTCGGTTGCGACAAGGCCGTTGGCGTGGCCCGCTCCAAGCCTCGGCTTGCTCCGCCCACCCTACCTTCGACGCGGCGCCACAGCTCATGTTCGTCATCGACGAGCGCTCCGCCGAGACCTATCTGCGTGACTCGCGCCGCATGGAGCCGGAAACCAAGGTCCGCATCGAGCGGCTGGCCGGCGGAGTCTCCAACGAAGTCCTGTATGTCTCCTTCCCCGGCCGGCCCGAGGGGGACTTCGTCCTCAAGCAAGCCCGGGAGCAGCTTCGCGTCGCCGCGCCGTGGTTCTGTTCGGTCGAGCGCATCTGGCGCGAGGTCGAGGTCCTGCGCATCTGCCGCAAGCTGCTCGCAGCCTGGCCCGACCGCCTGCGCGCCACGACGCCGGCCGTCCTGTTCGAGGACCGCGAAAACTATTGCTTCGCCATGACCGCCGCCCCGCGCGAGCACGTCCTTTGGAAACGGCAGCTCCTGGCGGGCGAGGCCGATGCAAACATCGCCGCCGAGTGCGGCCAGCTCCTGGGCGCGCTCCACGCGGCAAGCTGGGGCGACCAAAAAATCGCAGAACGGCTCGACGACCGATCGGTTTTCGACCAGTTGCGTCTCGACCCGTACTACCGCTACACCGCCTCGTGCCTGGGGTCACGTACTCGTGCCCCCAGCCTCCGCGAGGATCCCGAGTCGGCCCAACATCTCCACTGTCTCGTCGACGAAGTGCTGCAAAACCGCTGTTGCCTCGTTCATGCCGACTTCAGCCCGAAGAACCTCCTTGTCCACTCCGGCGGCCTCTTGATGGTCGACTTTGAGACCGGCCACTACGGCGACGGGGCCTTCGACCTGGGCTTTTTCCTCAGCCACCTGGTGCTGAAGACAATCTTCCACCGGGGGGCGGCCGAATTCCTGGCCTTGCCGACGGCGTTTCTCGAAGCCTACTCGGCGTCGGTCCGATCGAGCGTCTCCGTCGAGGAATTCAAACGGCTCCTGGCCCGCGGAATGAGGAACCTGGCCGGCTGCGTGTGGGCGCGCGTGGACGGAAAAAGCCCCGTGGAATACTTGACTGATCCGCATCAGCGGGAGGAGGCCCGAATGTTCGCGAAGGCCGTGTTTCAGCGGTCGCCGCGCGATTGGGACGAGGCGCGGGAATTCCTGCTTTCGGTTCTGCGCGGCGGCGATTGAGCCTGCGCGGTCGCGGCTGGGGGCACGAGTACGCGACCCCAGGCACTCCCTTGTGGAGTAGGCTTGCGAGACAGGGGCGCGGGGTAGTGTTGACTTTGGGCAACAGCGCCGCTTGGCGATGCGGCGGCCGGGAAACAAAACTCGACCCGCCGACACGGTTCTACGGCCGGCCTGCGATTTGCAATCTGGGGGTTCCTGCCAATCCCTCGTCGCTCGGCCCCAGGACGCCAACATGCGCTGCCCCACGATTTGCCCGCTCAAGAAGCTCCCCCGCGTGCTGTTTTTCCTCGTGATTTCGCTCGTGACGCTGAGCCTCGTGGGTCAATACTTCAAATACTCCCTGGGGCACGACACGGTCAAGGGATTTGTGCCGCTGTTTTACGTGGACTACGAGAGCAACGTGCCGACCTGGTATTCGTCGATCGCGATTCTGCTGGCGGCCGGACTCCTGGCCGTCGTTGCCGCCGCACGCCAGGCGCAGCGCGCGCCCTTCCGCCATCACTGGACGGGGCTGTGCATTCTCTTCCTGCTCCTCTCGGCCGACGAGGTGGCGATGGTTCACGAGCTGCCAATCGAGTGGCTGCGGATCACGCTCGGCGCGACCGGCATGTGGCACTACACCTGGGTCATCCCCGGCATGGCCGTCGTCGCGCTCGTGGGGCTGGCCTATCTGCGGTTCGTGCTCGCGTTGCCGGCCGCCACGCGCAATCTGTTCGTGCTCGCCGCGGCCGTTTACGTGGGCGGGGCGATCGGCGTGGAAATGCTCAGCGCCTACCAGGCCAGCCGCCACGGCCAGGAAAACCTGACGTATTCGCTGATCGTCACCGTGGAAGAGTTCATGGAAATGACCGGCATCGTCGTTTTCATCAAGGCCTTGGTCGATTACCTGGCGTGCCACCTGGGCGAGGTGCGGCTGCACTTCGGCACGGCGGAGATCGCGCCCGGCCCGTCGCCCTGAGGCAAAAATCGCTCCTCGCCATCGAAACTGCCTATTCGCCATCCCGCGATCCGAGATTAACGAGCCGAGCATGATTGAAGTTCACGAAGTCAACGACATCCAGGCCCTGGCCGGCCTGCGCGAATCCTGGGAATCGCTCTTGGCCGAGACGCCGGGCGCACAGTTCTTTCAGACGCTGCGTTGGCTGGAGGTCTACTGGCGGCATTACGGGCCGGAGCAAAAGCTGCGCGTGCTCGTCGTCGAGTCCGACGGCCGCCCGATCGGGATCATGCCGCTCGTCGTCCGCTGCGAGCCGACCAAGGTCGGCAGCCTGCGCTTTCTCACCTACCCGCTCGACGACTGGGGCTCGTTCTACGGCCCGATCGGCCCGGACGCGGAGACGACCCTCAAGCACGGCCTCCATCTCATCCGCCGCACGCGGCGCGATTGGGACGTGCTGGAGCTGCGCTGGGTGGATGCGGAGGGCGTCGACGGCGGCCGAAGCGAAACCGCCTTGCGCGAGGCCGGCTTTCCGCCGATCCGCTCGCGGCGCGGCGAGACGGCGATCATCGATCTGGCCGGCACGTGGGAGAGCTTCCTTGCCGCCCGCAGCAGCAAATGGCGCAACAACCTCAAGCGCTGGCAGCGCCGGCTGGAGGAGCAAGGGGACGTCCGCTACCTGCGTCACCGCCCCCGCGGCGCGGCGCACGGCGACGCCGACCCGCGCCTCGACCTCTTGGACCCGTGCATCGAGATCGCCCGTAAGAGCTGGCAGGGCAGCTCGGAGACGGGCACGACCCTCTCGCACGAATCGATCCAGCCCTTCCTGCGCGACCTGCACGTCGCCGCGGCGGCCGAAGGCGGGCTGGACATGAACTTGCTCTACTTCAACGACCGCCCGATGGCGTTCGCCTACAACTACACGTATCGCGGGCACGTGTTCGGGCTGCGCATCGGCTATGACCCGGAGATTTCGCGCGACGGCGTCGGCAACATCATGTACATGCACGCGCTGCGGGACAGTTTCCAGCGGAACGACCACACCTACGACATGGGTCCCGGCTCACTGGAATGCAAGCGCCATTTGTGGTCGCGCGTGCAGCCGGTCTACCGCTACAGCTTCTACCGCCCAACGGGCATCCGGGCGCAGCTCGTCCGCTTCAAGCGTCTGGCCGACGGCTGGCTGGCCTCTCGCCGGGCGGAGCGCAAAGGGGCGGCACCGACGTTGGAGCAAAGTTCGTAGCTGCGAACGAATGCGGTCACGGCGAACGCGGACCGCCTGAAGGCGGGACTCCAGCAACGCCGCCTGAAGGCGGAACTCCAAGGGGCGCGAATCCAATGGGACCCTGCGGGAAGGGGTTGGATTCCGTTAGCGCGGCCGGGCCGGGGCGGACGGTGAAGGATAGCGGGATGCTCGCCGTGGTTTGTGACGGAGGACTCGTCGTCACACGCGCGGCGGCGACGCGCACCGCCAGCCAGCGGCGGTCCTTGAGCAAAACCTGATTGCGCAGCACGCGGGCGAACTCCGGCGTGATGCCCCCCTCCTGCGTGCCGAAAATGATGTCGCCGATCCGCCGCACCACCGGCTCCAGCCGCAAGGCCGCCACCCGAAACTCGTCCCGCAGCTTCTTCCAGTGCTTGTTGAGCACCTGCTGAAAGCGCGGGTTGTCGACTACCACCTCGCGGAAGATTCTCCAGACGAGGCGCTGCAGCTCCTCGTCTTCGATGATCCTGGAAAAGCCCGCCTTGAGGACTTTTTGAACTTCCCTTTCCTTGGCCGACTCGGCCAAGACCGCGCGGACGACGCGGACGAAGTCGTCGGTGTGGGCTTCGAGGATGGGCATGGCGTCCTCGTCCACGTAGCGGGCCCACTCGCGCTTCACGAGCTGGTCGTCGGGCAGAAGCGGCGTGCGGTCGTAGACGTAGCGCCAGCCGAACCGCCAGAGTGAGACCTTGGCCCACAGATCCCTGCCGACCTCGGTCGCGACCGGCTCGGCGTGCCGCCGCACCAGGGGCATGATCTCGTCCCTCACCAGCGGCACGACCTCCTTTTCGACGAGGTCCTTCTGGTAACGGGCACCCAGGGCGTTGAGCTCTTCGCGGTGGGCGGCGAGGACCTTGGGAAGGTCGGCCTGCACGACGTCGAAGGCGTCGCGGAGCGCACCTTGCACGATCGGCCGGACGCCGGCCACGAACTCGTCCTGCTGCGGCTGCATGGCGCGGCGCAGCTCTTCGGCGATCAGGGCGCGTTTTTCGGGCGGCAGCATCGTCTCGACGACCCACTCCATCGAGTGTGGGGTGGCGTGCGAGGTGACTTCGGCACCGTCGACGTTCGGCGGCGTAATCGGATAGAAGACGGCCGTGGCGACGCGGGGCGTTTCGCGATCGGAAGACGCGGCCACGGATTCGATGCGGCCGATCTGGCGGACGGGGGTTGTGGCTTCGTAGAGGAAAATCGGATCGCCCGGCGCGACGGAGACGCCTTCGGTCAGGTGGAGCTGCGCTGTGCGCCAGTTGCCGGCGGCGTAGGTGAAAAGTTCGCCGCCGACGCGCTTGGCGCTCGACGGCTCGCCTGGCCGGCCCGACGACCACGAAATGCCCCAGGCGACGAGCCCGGCCCAGGCCAAGGCGCCCAGGAGAGCGCGGAGGAGCCGCGTTAAGGGCAGCCGCGGGCGCAGGGACGTGCGTGGGGTGGCCATCGAGGGAATTGTACGCTTTGGACCTGGGAGAGGCGTAGCGCGGTCCGAGCGGTTGCGCCGCAACTGCGCCCGGCCCCGCGTATGGCAGGCGAGACGCCTACCCCACGACGAATGGCAGACGGGCCGCCGATCCTACGGGGTTTCGGAACGGAGCCAGCGGAGGTAATCGGCGGAGCCGGCGACGACCGCCGTGGCCAGGATTTCCGGAACCTGGTACGTGTGCCGCTGACGGATGGCCGATTCGACGCGCGAATAGAGGTCCTGCCGCGTCTTGGCCACGACGAGCCATTCCTGGGCGGCCTCGATTTTTCCCTGCCACCGATAGGTGCTGGCGATCGGCCCCGTGACCTGCACACAGGCGGCGAGGCGCAGCTCGACGAGATGGGCCGCGAGCTTGTCGGCGGCTTCACGGCTGTCGATCGTCGTGGCGACCTGGATGAACTCGGCCATGGCTGTGAAGAAATGGTTGGGGAATTGTGAATTGGTCTTAACAACCGCGGGGCCGCGCGGCGATAATGCGTCCGCCATATTCTTGGCCGGAGAGACGGATCACGCAAGGATCGCGGGGTTACGGATGGGAGCGATTCCGGTCACGTCGCGGGGAGGCTCGCCGGAGGACGGCGGCGGCGCGTTTGCGCGCGAGTTTGCCCGCGCATCCGCCAACCGGAGTTGGCTCCGCCGCGCAAGCGGCGCTGTTCTGCGCCGTCTGGGGCGGACTTGGTCTCATCTGCGCGGCGCGCGGCCGCAGGGCTTTGGCTGCGAGGCGGCGCTGGACTGGCTCTTGCGATCCCGTTCCGTCGAGGAATGCCTCACCCGGCCGGGGCAGCTCGAGGCGCTCCGGGCGGCGACGGCGGCCATCGCGGCGGCCGAGGAGCTGGGGCAGTTTGAGGCTGCCAGGTGCTGGCAGGAGGGGATGTTGGTCGGGGAAACGTCGTCGTCCGGCGGGCAGAGTCGCGCCGGCGAGATTCGAGAAACCGCGGGGCTGACGGCCCCCGCTCGCCGGAACGCTCGAAATCGGGATTCGTGCCGGCTGGCGCTCGCGGCGATGGAGTCCTATCGATCGGGCGACGAGGAGCGCTGCGCCGATGCCGACCGGATGGTCCGGCAGCTTGCCAGCCGGCAGGCCGACGACGGGCGCATCGAGCCGGCGGCGCGGCGGCGCGGCGGCGGCCAGGGCGGTTCGACGGCGGCCGCCGTCGAAGCGACGGCGATGTTCTTGCTGGCCGCCGTCGCCCAGGTGCGCTGCCGGCTGTGGGACGCGGACCACGATTTCCCCGCGTCCATCGTCGACGGGGACGGGCGCGTGCGGGCCGTCATCGAGTGGGTCGAGCGGCTGTGCGTCGACAGCGGCCGCCCGAAACACGGGCCCCCCTCCATCGTCGATTTGGGCTGCGGCGCGGGACGCTATCTGCGGCAGCTTCGCCGCGCGCTGCCCGACGCGAAGCTGACCGGGATCGACGCCTGCCAGCGGGCGCTGGCAGGCCTGCCGGCCGACGTCGAGCGCCGGCAGGGAAACCTCCTGCGGCTCCCGGCGGAGACGGGCGAGTTCGACGCGGCCATGTGCGTGGAGGCGCTCGAGCATGCGCTCGCCCCGCGTTACGCCGTGGCGGAAGTCTGCCGTGTGGTGCGGCCGGGGGGAAGCGTGCTTTTGCTCGACAAGCAGCTCACGTCGCAGCCGCTTTCGGAACACCAGCCCTGGGAGCGGTGGTTCCGGCCGGAGGAAGTCGCCCTCTGGCTGGCCGAGCATTGCCAGGACGTGCGGTCGAGTCCCGTCGCGCACGGCGGCAACGGCGCGGCGACGGGGCTCTTCTATTGCTGGACGGCCAGGCGGCGCGCGCGGTGAGCGCGCTCGTCGAACGCTTGGTCCCCTGCGGCCTTTTGCGCCTTCGACCCCGGCCGGCTCGCCCGGCCGGTGAGACCGGTTGGATGGCTCGTCGCCGGCTAGCCTGCCAACCTTTCGCTCAGGGGGCAACCGCCGCCTGGGGGCGAGGGCCGTTACGACCCGATGTAGCGCGCGTAGAGCGTCTTGGCCAGGGCGACGTCGTCCGTGCCGCCGATGATCGCCCGGCCGTCCGGGAAGATCGTCAGCAGGTAATCGTCCACCGCCAGGCGCAGAAAAAAGGGCGTGCGCTTGAGCGTCCCCACGCCGGCGAGCTTGCGGGCCAGGTCGTCGAGCGAGAGTTTTTCCTGCGGCACGGAGACCTGGACGGCGTTGCGGCCGCAGAGGACGGCCGTGTGGCTGGCGCGCTGGCCGGCGAGCCAGGGGAACTGGCGCTGTTTGCAGGTGGGACAGTCGGCGGCGTCGCGGAGCGTGGAGACGTCGACCTGGCGGACCGTGTTTTCCCAGAGGTCGACGATCGTCCACGCGCGGCTCACGGCGCCGAAGTTCCCCGTGAGGATCTTGATCGCCTCGTTGGCCTGGATCGAGGCGACGACGCCGATGACGGGGGCCAGGATGCCGGCCGTGTCGCAGGTGGGCGAGGTGCCCGCCGGCGGCGGCTCGGCGATCAGGCAGCGCAGGCAGGGCGTCCGGCCGGGCAGGATGGTGAGCGTCTGCCCTTCCGCGCCCAGGCACCCGCCGTAGACCCAGGGGATGCCGTGCTTGACGGCCGCGTCGTTGAGAAGGAACCGCGTCTCGAAGTTGTCGGTGCCGTCGAGGATCACGTCGACGCCGGAGCAGAGCGCTTCGACGTTGGCGGGCGTGACGTCGGCGACGTGCGGCTCGATCGTGATTTGCGAGTTGATGACGCGGAGCTTACGGGCGGCGGCGACGGCCTTGGGAAGCTCCGCCGCCAGGTCGTTTTCGTCGAACAGCACCTGCCGCTGGAGGTTCGAAAGCTCCAGAAAGTCGCGGTCGACGATCCGCAGGTAGCCGACGCCGGCGCGGGCCAACGTGTTGGCCAGCGTGCTGCCCAGCGCGCCGCAGCCGCAGACGAGAGCGCGGCTGGAAAGCAGCCGGCGCTGGCCCTCGGCACCGATGCCCGGGAAGCGCATCTGGGGCGCGTAGCGGTCGAGGGCGGGATCATTCGCGGCGTCGGTCATCGGTTGCGTTACGGCGTCGTGCGCTTTGCCCCCTGCGGCACATGTCCCCGGCGGCCCTGTGCCGCAGGAGCAACAGGTTTCGCGGCTAGGGCGTTCTGGCCAATCAACGCTTTTCCCCGGTCGACGGGGCTTTGTCGGGCGCTTCGTCCGGCCACGACGCCCCTTCCCTGATCCAGCGGACGAGCAGCTCCAGCTTTTCCTTGGGGACGCGCTCGCCCTCGGGAGGCATCATCACCTCCGGGTCGTCGCCGCGGATGTAAATGACGGCCAGGCTCTTGTCGGGGTTGCCCGGGACGATGGCCGGCTCCTTGCTCTCGCCGCCCCTCAGGGCGTCGTCGCGGCGGTCCAGCCGCAGGCCGTTTTTTTGCTCCTTGGGACCGTGGCAGCGGAAGCAGTGTTCGGCGAGGATCGGCCGGACTTGCTTGGCGAAATCGACGGCGGCCGGCTTCTCCTCGGCGCGGGCGAGCGCCGAGGCGAAAAACAGTAATGCGGCTGCAGCCGGGACACGCATGTGGAAGCCGAGTGCGGAGTACGTAGTACCGAGTACGGAGAACAGGAACGCAATTCGTTCCGGCGATCAGTGCCGAAGCCTCTGCTTCCGCTTCGCCAGCTCGCTGGCCCGCTTCAGCGTGCTTCGCTCCATCGGCGTCAGGCTGTCGGAGCCTTCCTCGCTAATCTTCGCCAGGATCCGGTCCACCTCCTGCTCCAGCTCGTCCTCATCGTCGTCCGGCTCGATGACCCGCAGCTTGGGGCGCGAGATGCCCTTGAGCGGGTTCCTCACGCGCCACAACGGGATCAAATCCGCGAGCGTCCGCCCGGTCTTGAAGAAGATCAGCCCGAAGAGCGCGCCGCCAATATGGGCCGCGAAGGCGACTTTAGCCTCGACGTGGCCGCCTTCGGCACTCACGGACTGGGCGTCTTGCAGGTTGTGTGCGAGCATAACCACGTCCTGGCCAATCCAGATCGTCGCCAGCAGCCAGGCCGGGACGGGGAAAATGCCCCAGACCATGATCATCCGCATCGGGTAGTGCAGCACGTACACCAACAGCACGCCGGCGATGGCGCCGGATGCGCCGATCGCATGAGCGTGCGGGTTCTGCATGCCGAAATACTCGGTCACGGCCCAGCACAGGCCGGCCAGCGGGATGAGTGAGAAATAGAGCTGCAGGAACCGTTTGCGCCCGTAGATGGTCTCGACCTCCGGGCCGAAGAAGCCCAGGACGAGCATGTTGAAGAGCAGGTGCAGGAAGCCACCGTGGAGGAAGCCGTGCGTGACCAGTTCCCAGACGCGGAACGTGGTGAAGACGTTGGCGCCGAGCGAGAGGTGCTGGTTGAGCCAGTTTCCGGCGAAGAAATTGGCCAGGAAAATGGCGACGTTGGCGACGATCAGGCCCGTCACCGCCGAATGCGTGTTCAAGTACGCGCCGCGCGTCGCTTCCCGATAGTAGTCGCGGTCGTGAATGCCCATATCCGTTCCAGGGCGGAAGGTTGGCCGTTGGGGGCGGGCCGCGGCGGGCCCGATCGGCCGTTGCGGCGGCTCCTGCCAATTTTACTTGCGGCGCGGCGGCGTGAGTAGTCGGGAATGAGAATTGCGAGGGAAGGCTACAGCACGCGGCGGGCGTCGCCCACGGCCACGCCGATGACTTGCAGGAAGCTGCTCAGCAGGAAGCCCAACAGGCCGCCGATGACGGCCGTCGCTAGACCTCCCATGAGCAGCCCATACCAGCGCGGGGCGGACATCGCCCATTGCAGATAGCAGATTCCCAGCACGCCCCCCGCGACGGCCGCGATCAGGGCCGTGACCCAGCGGGCGCGGCCTCCCTCAAACGACCGCCGCAGGGGCGTGGCCGGAGCGCACGAGACTCTTCGGGGGGCCGCCCAGGCGTCGCGTTCGGCGAGCTGGTCTTCGTCGGGCGGCTGGGTGGCGGACCGCGTGCCCCAAGCGTTGGCCGTGACGTGCGCCGCGACGAGGATCAGCACCCAGCCGATGAGGACCGACCACATCGGCCCGGCCCAGCTCATCACGCTCAACCCAAGCCCGACCAGGCCGACCCACAGCAAAAGCGCGCGCAGGCTGAACTGGGCGAATCGCCGCGGAGCGGGACGACGCGGCGTGGGGGCCTGCGGCGGCTGAGGAGCGCGGGCAGTCACGGGAACATCGCTCGGCGAACGCGGAAGGAGGATTGGAATGCAAACGCCCACTCCAACCGTCATTCTACCGCCGAGATCGCAACGCAGCGTGGTCCGGCGTCACTGCAGCTTGACGTCGGAATAAAGCGGCATGTGGCGGTAGTAGACTTCCAGCATGTAAACCGACAGGCAGGTGACATAGAGTCGGCCGCCGAAGGCACCCCACTCGTCGCCGTCGGGGTTCCAGCTTCCGCGCTCGTTGCCGGCCTTGACCTGGTTGTTCACCAGCATGTCGCGCATCACGCCGTTCCACTTCTCCCACTCCTTGCCCCCCATGTGGTGCATCACCTGGGTGGCGTAGTACCAGTAGTAGACGTCGCGATGGCCCCACTGCGGCATGTGGTCGTCCAAAAGCGTTTTGACGCCCGCCTGGAGCTTTTCGTGCTCCCTCGGCCAGCCGAGGTACTGGCGGCAGAGAAGCCCCTCGGCCGTCATCGACGCCTTGAATTCTCCCGTGTTAGGCAGGTAGGCGTAGAGGCTGCCGCCGTCGATCGTGGCGGCGTCGAGGAAGCGGGTGATCTTGTCGAATGTGTTTGGCGGGACTTCCAGGCCGCCCATCTTGGCGCTTTGCAGGCCCATCACGATCCAGCCGGTGACGGAAGTGTCGGCGTAGTCGTCGCGCTCATGGTAGCGCCAGCCGCCAAGCGATGACTGCGTGGCGACGCAGAACTTCACCGCCTTTTCGGCGGCGGCCTTGATTTCCGGGTCGCCCGTCATCGCGTACAGCTCGCACAGCGCGATCGTGCACAGGCCCTGCGTGTAGAAGCGATGGTGCGACGAGTCGGTGGGAAAACTGCCGTCCTCGTCCTGCATCTTGAGAATGTACTTGACGCCTTTGGCGACGGTTTCCTTGTAGGGATTGGCCTTGGCGTCGTTGTGGACGTAGCCTGCGCCGAGGAAGGCCAGGACCGCCATGGCGGTCGAAGCGACGTGGTTTTCGGCGCTGCCGCCGTCGCGGTAGGGTCCGCGCAGGCTCCACGAGCCGTCCTGAAGCTGCTGGCGGACCAGCCAGTCGAGCGCGTTCTTCACGGCCGCTTCCGACTGCGCGTTTCCGCCGTATTTCCTCAGCAGTCCCGCCTTGGAGCCGATGCTGCGCCCCTTCAGCGCCAGGCCGATCATCGGCGCCTTCGTGTCGCTGGACATGAAGGGGTTGGCCGTCTTGGCGGTGATCTCGGGCGGAGCGGCGAACGGGTCTTCAACGGGCGGCAGGTTCTGCGGCGTCATCACGGAGTCGACGGGGTTGGGATCCTCCATGCTGAGCAGGTCCTCGGCGTTGATGTCGCCCAACTCCGGCGCAAAATGCACCTCCAGCACATTCACGTCCTTCTTGGGCTGGGCCAAGAACCACAGCGCCAGCACGATGAGCAGGACCATGTGCAGCACCGTGCTCGCGAGCCACGGCGGCGAATGCCTAAGGTATTGCTGCCACGTCAGGACGTCTTCGTCCTCGTCCTCCGGCTCGTCGTCGCTGCGCGGCATCGCCGTGCCCTTCTGCAACGGGATGGGACGGACCGGCATCGGCCGATTCGGCGACGACGGCGCCTGTGCCGCTGCGGGCAATGGACGCGATGCGGCATGGCGAGCGGGCTGGCTCGCGCTGGGGACGTTATTGACCGGGCCGGCGGCGCCGCCGTTGGCCGATACGGCCGGACCGGCCTGCACGCTCATCGGGCCGGGCGCTACGACCGGCCTGCCGCCGCCCGTCGGCGCGAAGCTGCCTGGAATCTGCGGGCTTGCGCCGGCCGGAAGGCGATCCGATGTTGCCACGGGCGCCTCGCATCCGCAGGGTGCATGGGGAGTTACGCGCGACTTGCCTGATTAAGGATACCCGCGCTCGCCGATGACAGCAAGCTCGCGGGAAACTAACCCTTAACCAAGCGAGCCCCGTGCGGCTCGCTGAGAGTGTTCACGAAAAAACTCGAAATCTTCGGCGTTCTCGTGCGTCTGAGAGTCGAACGCAAAAACTCAAGACCACGAGCACGGAGGATTTCGAGTGAACCCTATCATTGCACACCGGCTGGCCCTTCGCAAGCGCAGCATCGAAATTTGTTAGGACCCAATAGAAATGTCCCCATCTTCGGCGCATTAGAAATGTCCCCTTGGATTAAGTAAGCACCACTGCCTTAGACCGCCGGCGGCCCACGGCGTCGTGACGCCACGGGTGGTCCGCCGCCGGACGAAGCCCCACGCGACCTAAGCCCGTCGGACGGTTGCCAACCTGGCCCGCGTCGGGCAGCTCCCTGGACGCGGTGGGCTCCACAGCCGACGGCAGTTCGCGCCATTCCAACTCGTGCCCACGGTACAGCAAGCAGATCGTGCCGTCCAACTGCTCGCACACGGTCACCCGCGGCTATCAGGGTTTTTCGGATTCGCTGCTCAGGCGACTCGAAAAGGCTTTCCCCGAGGCGGAATTTCACGAAGCCTATCCGGAACCCTGCCATCCCGGCTGCTTCCCCCGCGGAACGCTGGTCGATACGCCGACAGGCCCGCGCCCGATCGAAACCATCGTACCGGGCGATTACATCACAGTGGTCCGCCCCGACGGCGAGACGGCGGCCGCGCGCGTTCAGTCGGTCTTCGTGACCGTCAACACCTTGTGGAAGGTCGACACGGAAGACGGCGCCCTCGTGACAACTCAGACGCAGCCGCTCTACCTGGCCGCAGGCGAGACGCTCCAAGCGGGAAACTCCAGCCGGGGGATAGCGTCCTGCGGTGCGACGACGCAGGGATTCGCGCCGTAAAGGTGCTTGGCGTCTCCTCCACCGGCCGGACGGAAAAGGTCTTCAACCTGATCCTGGGCGACTCCGAGGTCTTCATCGCGGGCGGCTTCCTGGCCCGGAGCAAACCGCCGGCCGTGATTGCGGCCCGGTAGCCTGACGGACCGCGGCACCTGCGGATGAACCCCGTGCGGCCCTCATGGCAAGGGCGGCAGATCGACCGGCGACCAGTCCGGAAAGAGGCCGAAACCGAGGGTAAACTGCTCTCCGGTCGGCAGCACCTTTCCGACCGTTCCCGTGGTAGCGCGGTAATAACCGATCTGCAAGCCGTCCGGTGACCAGGTAGGATCGTATTCGAACTTACCGGGGCTGTTGGTCACGCAGGTGATGGCGGTGACCTTCAGGTCCTGATCCAAGTCCGCCACGTAGACTTCGTTGGTCTTCCTGTCGTGCCGGTTCGAAATGAACGCCAGTTGGCTGCCGTCCGGCGACCAGGCGGGCCAGCCGTAGAACACTCCGTCATCGGCAAGCAGCGGCCGCTGGACCAGCCCGTCGGCGCTGGCCAGCCAAATTTGGTCGGTCCGCACCAGGCCGCTGATGGGGATGCGCCACAGCGCGAGCCATTTCCCGTCCGGGGAGAACGAAGGTTGCGCGTAGTGCGAATTGGCTGGTCGCCCGTCGATGATCACCGGCTCCAACAACGAGTTGACCATGAACGTTCCCGTGACGTGATCGTAGATCAGGTCTTCAATGCGGATGACCGAACCGTCTTGGAAGGCGAGGCGGGCAGCGTCGAACCCGCCGCCCAACGGCGCCACGACCGGCGACCAGGCGTAGCTGATGAAGCCGCCTTTCAGTCCCGCGATCGCCGCTGGGACGCCGAACTTGGGAAACACCTGCACGACCTTCAGCACACCAAAGCAGCTCTCGCCCTCACACTCGATATCGAAAAAGAGGAGGTGAAGCGTGCCGTCCGAAAACGGCGGGGACCAGACGGGCTTTCGATTGACGGGCCCGAAAACTGGATCCGGGTTTGGAGCGGCGACGGCGAAACGGCCGGTGCCGTCCGGGTTCATGACGCTGATGATCCCCTCGTCAGCGAAGGCGATCCAGCCGGGACCGGACGGGATGGTCTTGCCGCCGCCCTTGCCTTTCTGGGCGATGGCGACCGACGTGAGGGCGAACGCACCGGCGGCGACCAGCCCCGCGACCAGGCCGACCAGCAGACACAACCGAAGGAGTCGAACGAGTGGACGTGAGCGACGCATGGCAGTTCTCCTGTGCTCTGGATCGGTCTGCGGTACCCTAGTGGGACGGATTTGAAATCCGTCCTACAATAGAAAAGCCGTTTTCCCAGGCGCGCAGACCATGCGCTTTGGGGGCGGCTCCAAGGCCGGGGAGGAATCCGCTTGCCGGCGAGACCTCCCCGGCCGGTTTGTTGTCTCGTCTAGCGGCGGCCGGCCACCGACCCACACTCGTCGGCTCCGCGCCGCCGCGGTTTTCTGCTATACTTACTGTGTGAACAGGTGATGGACGGCGCCATGGCCACCCTAAAAAGTCTGGAACAACGAGTCGCCGCTCTAGAGCAAGAGCTGACGCGGCTCAAGGCGAATCTGCGCGCCAAGAAGGCTCCCGTGAAAGGCGATGAACCCGCGCCGGAGGAGTCCTTGGGCGAACAGCTCATTCGCGAAGCTCGCCAGGGGCATGCCGAGTTTGTCGCAGGCTGGGCAAAGTTCCTGGAGGAACAGGGCATCCGGGGTAAGCCGATCGGCGCCAGGAAACTCCGGGAATTGCTGATCGCCGAGGGCTGGGATCCCAACGACAACTCTGCCAGCCGCGAACTTGTCGCCATGCGCGGGGAATAGCCTTGGCGCATTGCTTTTACATGGACGCCAGCGCGCTGGCCAAGCGGTACGTTCCGGAGAAGGGTTCCGCGCTGGTGGATGGGATCCTCGACAATGTTCCTGGGAACAGAATCTACATTCTGAACGTCGGTGCGGGTGAGGTTGTATCGATTCTGGTCCGCAAGAAGAATGCGGGGGCGATTTCGGCCGCCCATTACGGCCAGGCGTTGCTCGATTTCGACGCCGAGATTGCGCGATCGTCCGACATCAACAAGATGCCGATCGGCAATCGCCTCGCCACCGGTTCTCTTTCGCTGATCGCTGCTCACGGCATCAACTCCACGGATGCGATCACACTAAAGTCTGCCCTGGCAGTCGCCCAGAAACTCCGTGCCGGCGGCGACGACCTGGTGCTGGTCGCCTCCGACCAGCGGCTGCTCCGCGCCGCACAGGCCGAAGGCTTGGGCACCTTCGATCCGGAGACGGCGGACCAAGCCACTCTGACCGCACTGGTCAGGCCGTAAGACGCCCGCATTCAGTTCTTCTCATTCTTCTCGTCCACCCCCAGCAATTCCTCCGCCTCGGCGCGGAGGAGATTCAACGTCAGCCGGCGGTTCCAGGCGAGCGCGGCGCCTTTGGCCTGCTCAGCTTCGCGCAGGACCCGGTCCGTCCATTCGGCCGCCTTTTGGTGCCAATTGCGGGCCTCTTCTTTGTGGCCCTGTTTCCAATGGGCCATGGCGAGGAAATACCACGTGTAGGCAGGAGAGGATTTCGTCGAGGCGTCAGGCTCTTGCGCGAGCCGGTCGGCCTTGAGCAGGGAATCGATGGCCTCGTCAACTCGGCCGGCGCGGTAGAGGATGCCGCCCAGCGCGTTCAGGTAGGAAAGAGATTTGGGATCGCTCTCGACGGCCTGCTGGGCCAGCTCTACCGGCCTGGTGAAATCCGGCAAGGCGTCCGGGCCCAGCAGGCAGGTCCAGGCGGCCCAGTAGGCGGTATCGGGCAGCGGATTCAGGCCCAAGCGCTCCAGCATCTGGGCGCAGGCGCGGCCGTAGCCGTCCTTGTCACCGGCCCGTAATCGCAGCAGGCCTTGGTAGTAAAACGGCTGAGCATCAGGCCTCCCCAGCTCAATGATCTTGGCAAAGTCGGACGCCGCCGGCTCCCACTGACCTAGCTCGGCGTAGGTGTGCGCTCGATTAAAATACTCGTGATGCGTAGGCGTAGGCGTAGGCTGTAGCTCGATGGCCTTTGTGAAGTCGGCCAGCGCCTTCTCGTACTGCTGAAGTTCGTGGTAAGCCACGCCGCGCATATTCCAGACCCACGCGACGTTTGGGTTCTTCGCAATCGCAGCGGCACATAGCTCAACAAGCTTCTCAAAATCGGCGCGGGCTTTTTCTGGCTGGCCAGTTGTTTGATGAAGTTGAGCGCGCTCCACCAAGTATCGGGGATTGTCTGCGTCCAACTGGACGGCTTGGGAAAAATCCGCCATGGCACGATCGAGATCGCCGAGCTTTTCATAGACCTGGCCGCGGCAAAACCACCCGTCTGCGAAGCGTTCGTGCCTTTCAATTCCCTTGGTGAAATCATCCAGGGCTTCCTGTGTCTTGCCCAAGTGGAAATTGGCAATTCCCCGCCCCATCCGCGCATTCAAACTATGAGGGCTGAGTTCGATTGCTTTTGAAAGCTTCTCGTGCGCCTCTTGATACATCCCCCGTTTCATGTAGCTCGCGGCCCAGGATCCCCATAGATCGGCAGATGCGGGATCCAACTCGGCAGCCTTCCGGAAATCCGCTTCCGCCTTTTCGTACTCGTTCAGCGCCACATACAGCATTCCACGATTTGTATATGCATGTGGTTTGTTGAGCCGCTCGACTGCTGTCTCTGCCAGCGAAAGCAGGCCGTTGCGAAACGAGTCCGGACACTGTGCCAACAGGCTCGGCGGGATCCACCAGAGCGCGGACATGTCGTCCGGGTTCAGCTCCAGCGACGTCTTCAGGTCGGCCAGCGCCCGCTCGTAATCTCCCAGATGAGCGAAGCATTCCGCCCGCCTTTTATAAATCCAGAAGGAGTTTGGGTAGAGTTCGAGGACGGTGGTGAAGCTTGTGACGGCGTCCTGATAGTGCCCCATGAGCATCTGCGCTTCCCCGGTGTTAGCGAGCACCTCGAAGTTGGTTCACGTTCGAGCAGTTGCGTCAGTGTGGCGAGGGCATCGTCGTATTTGCCCTGCGCCCGGTAAACCTGTGCGCGAAGTCTTAACGCGCTGGTGTCGTTCGGGTTTAACTCGATGGCACGGTTGACATCGCTCGACGCCTTTTCGAAGTCGCCCAATCGTCGGTAGAAGTCGGCCCGCCCCGTGAAGGCTGCGCTCAAGTTCGGCGCCAGCTCGATGGCCCGTGCAAAATGTTCGAGCGCGGGTTTGGGGTCCGGCATTTCATACCTCGCGTGCAGTCTGTCTTCTGCAATGAAAATGACAGCGGTATGATGGCCCAAAGCCTCAGCGAGCGTGAGGTGGCAGTGCGGATCATCAGGAGCCAGCTCGACAGCCTTGTGGTAGTCGGCAAGCACTTTGTCGTAGAGCTTCTGCGCGTCTTCTCTTCGCCCCATGTTCATGAGGAGACCGGCGAGCGCGTTGCGGTGGTTACTTAACGCCTTTTGGTAGTGGTCGCTGGCGGGGAATTCGGCGATCAGTTGCTCGCCGAGCTCCATGGCCTTGCGGTAGGCACTCTCCGCCTCGTCAAGCCGGCCCATCCGTTGCAGCAGCGCCGCGAAACTGTAGAGGGTGCTATTCGCCAGAGTGGCGCGATACCAGCTTGACGCCGGCCAGCGCTGGATTCCCTGCTCCAGCAGGTCGCGAGCGCGGAGGAAGGCCTGCTCAGGCTCCTGGCGCCGGCCTGTCTCCCCCAGCACTCTGCCCAACTCGGTGAGGCTCTCAGCCCATGTCACGGG
>JACOUI010000197.1 GCA_016177915.1 Planctomycetia bacterium | reverse complement strand
CCTTCGACGACACCGACTACTACGCCCGCGAAATGGGAACGAACCTGCGCAAGGTCTTCCTGGCCTTCGAGCGCCTCATCGACCCAGGCGAGCTGGCGCCGATCAAGCTCCTCACGAACGCCTGGGAGCGCGAGTACGCCGACTCGTCCGGCGCCGGCGGCCCAGCCAGCAGCGCCGAGCCGCGCCCTCTCAATCTCGATCCCGGCTATCTCGGGCTGGGCAAGCTCGTGCTGGCCTCGACCAAGGACCACGCCCACCGCATCTATCTGGGCCAGGGCATTTTCGCGGAGGTGACGCTGCACTATGTGCGCGGCCTGGGCTGGCAGCCGTTGCCCTGGACTTTTCCCGACTACCGCCGCCCGCCGGCGCTCGATTTTTTCACGCGCTGCCGGGAGTATCTTTACGGGCTGCACCAAGCGCAGCTTCGGCGCGAAAGCGACAGCGGCTAAGTAGACACGCAGACAGGACCGCGCGGGCGGATCTGTTTCCACGAACACCGCCTCAACGCAGCGAACTCAGGTCCACGTACGACATTTCGGCGCGCGTGCCGAGCCTGCGATGCACTTCGGGGTCGATGTCGAACGGCGCCGCCCGGACGCTCCCGTCACAGAAGACGAAGTTGCACGAGCGCGGATGGGAACTTCCGAATCGCGTGCTGCCGCCCAGGAAGCTGGCACTGGGGTTCGTAGCGTCACGAAGGGGGGGCTCGGACGTCCATCGGTTGATGTCCAAGTCCTCGCCCGAAAACATGCTCTGGTCGTAGCCGAGATCATCGGAGGAGTCGAGCGTGCGGTACTTCTCGCCGGCCAGGTACGTGTGCCCAAGACCGTCGCGGATGTTGGCGGCGGTGATCAGGCTGCGCAGGAAGCAAACGCCGGTGGACCGCGACTTGTCGATCCAGCGGTAAGTTGGGTCGTCGCCTTCCTCGAGCGTCCGCGGCCCTTCGTTCCCGCCGACAAACGTGTCTCCCTCATTGACGGCGTAATCGCATCGGCCGACGGACGGCATGAACTCCGCGTTAAAGGGAGCCGCGACGGGATTGTGGGGCGGTCCGTCCCAGGGGCTGCGCGTTGGGCAGCGGAATACCCCGAGGGACATCGTGGTCAGTAGCCCCAGCGCCTTGCGCTTTTGCGGCGGCGGGTCTCCGCGCCCCAACTCGCGCAGGTCGGGGCGGTCGAGGTGGGGCAGCGCCTGATAAATCCAACCGCCGGGCTGGCTCGGCCCGTAGCCGCGGTCGGGGTCTCCGATCCATCGGAAGCCCCAACCGTTGCTGGGAAACTGCCCCGTAATCGACTCGAACGCCAGCACGCTGATGCCGATTTGCCGCAAGTTGTTCTTGCACACCGTGTGCCGGCCGGCCTCGCGCGCCCCCTGGACCGCCGGCAGAAGCATGGAAAGCAACATGCCGACGATCGAAATCACAACCAAGACTTCGGTGAGCGTCATGCCTCGCGGCCGTGCGACTCGCCCGCTGCCGCCGGAATGTTCAGCCGTTTCGCACATGGTGCCCCTCGGTTAAAGCCGATGCCGGTCGCCGCGTCGCGCGTCGCGCGTCGTTCGGCGGGAGAGCCGGCAGTCCCAATTCACGCCGCACGCGCGCCGCATCCTCCTCGGAGACCTGATAAATGTAGATTCCGTAGCCCGCCATGGCGGCCGGCTCAAACCGCAAAAAGTACTCAAATCGCCTGTCGCGTTCGCGCAATCTCGTGACGCCCAGGGCATACCAGCCTGGCTGCGGTCCCAATTCGTCGTCGGTTGTGTCGGCCGGTTTCATCGTCCAGCGCGGATCGGAAGGCGGTGGTGTCGAGGGCAACCCGATCAAGCCGGGGTCGATCAGGTGCCCGGGAAAGTACGCAAACCCATCCATCTTGGCATCCGGATGGTTGTGGACCCAGTCGCGCAGCTTCAATAGGTCCTGCGCCCAGTCAATGTTGCTGTCTGTCAGGTGGAAATGTCCGTTCTTGGGTCCGCCAGCCAGCTCGTTAAAATACGACAGGCTGTGCGGATAGACCCACAAGCTGCTGGCCACGGACCACGCGAGCATGCCGAGGACCGCGCATGCTTGAATCCGCCGGGCCCAGCCGGCGGGAACGGCATCCAGTAGCTGGCCGGCGCGGCTCGTCCAGACCAGAAGGAACGGTAAAGCGGGCAGGACATATCGCATATGATGGTTCATCCCCGTCTGCGAGCTGACGAGAGCCAGAATGCCGAGCGCAGGGGCCAGAAGAATGATGTCCCTTGACCAGTGCAGCCCTCGCGCGGTGGCGGAGATGCTCCGCGCGGCCGCCAATACGGCCAAGAACAAAACGCCGACGGGCGTCTTGACGGCCAAGGCGTAAAGGTAGTAGTACCACCAACCCGTCGGCTCCCACCGGCCGCGCAAATACGACCACAGGCCGCGTTCGAAATCGACTTTTTGCAGGTCCACGCCGGTAAGAAAATGTTCAGGGACAGGCACGGGGAGTTGACCCCAGACGGAGTTCGCGAACCGATTGCCGGGCCCAATCCCAGTGCCGCGCTCGTGCCCCGTCAACGTTTCGCTATAGAAGGTGAAGTCGCCGAGGCGCTTCCCGGTGCCGCTGAATCCGTAGCCGAGGTTGACGACGAAAACGGAAATCAGCACAAGCCCCATGAGCTGCGCGAGCGGGCGCAGCAGCGCTGCGCGGGATTCTCGAGGTGCCGCGCGCCACACCCAAACAAGCCACAACAGCGGCAGCACGCCATAAAACGCCAGCAGCGTGAACTTGGCCAGCTCGGCCGCGCCGAGCGCGAGTCCGGCAAGGAACATTCGCGCCGCGCTCGGCTTCTCCAGCCACTTCCAGTAGGCGTAAACCGCCGCCAAAGCCAGGGCCGACGCGCCCGCGTCCGGAGTCATGAGCTGGCCGTGCCCCAGCAAATTCGGACAAAAGGACCACAGCGTCACCGCGACAAGTCCGGCGTTCCGCCCGTACCATTCGGCCGACCACCGCCAGCAAACGACGCCCCCCAGCACGCTCAACGGAATGCAGGCCCAGCGCGCCAGCGTGAAGTACTCAAAGGCGCGGGACCCGTAACGATCGATGAACTCCTTGCCGATCACGAATTCGGTGCGGATGCGAGCGTCGGGCGAAACAAGCGGCCGCACGTGCGCCGGCGCGTCCGTCGCCAGCAGCGGCAAAGTGGCCCACATGCGAACGAGCGGCGGATTGACCCTGTACAACTCCCAGGCGTCGTACTTCCATTGGACGATGCCCGACGGCAGATGCCCGATCTCATCCCACACGGGCGAGTGTACGGCGGCGCCATAGGCAAGCAGGACGACGTGTGCGAGCAATGCCGTGCAGCCGTAGGCCGCGTAGAGACGTGGCGGAAGGATACTGCGGCTTGAGGTTTCTCGCGCAGCGATCAT
>JACOUI010000196.1 GCA_016177915.1 Planctomycetia bacterium | reverse complement strand
GTTCTGGTGCGCGAGCGCGCGAAACAGTCGATCGAACATGGTGATCCTCCCTTCGCGGCCTTGGGGCCGCGCGTTGGGAGGAGGCCATTACTCCGCCGGTTTATTCACTGCTAGCGGCAAAGATTTCGGGAGAGACGACACCCATTCGCGGCGCGTCTCTTTCGCGGTCGGGTCCTTGGTCTTGTGGGCCTCGCCGCGGTCGTTGTACTCCACGGAATCGACGAGCACCGTGTCGGAGCGCGCGGGGATCGTGCTTGCGCGCGTGAACGACGCGCCGCCGTTGGTGCCGTAGTTGGCCGTGGCCTGGCGGCGGCCGATGGCATCGGGGTAGACCGCGACGTACGAGACGCGCGCCTTGGGCTGCGAGCCATCGGGCGTGGTCAATTCGCCCGTGCCGGTCGCGCTGTCGAGCCGCCGCCGCATCGTAAGCTGGATGACGTTTGAGGCCGCGTCGTAGGCCGTCTCAAGCTGCACGTAAACCGTGTCGCCGGTCACGCTGCCCGCGTCGGCGTAGGACGTTTCGGCCGTATCGACCGCCATAAACCGCTTCGTCTCGCGGCCCAGGCCGGCAGACTTTCCCTCGCCGCGGCCGCTGGAGGCGGAACGTCCAGAAGTGGAATTCGACCTGGAGCAAGTGCAACGGGCCAAGCGATTCCCGCCCGAGGGCGCTCCCATCCCCGTCACGGCGCCCCCGCTGGACGGCGCGCCTTGAGCATCCTGGCGCGGCGCGCAAAAAAAGATCATGGCTGACCGATCCGTCGGGCAGCCATGATCTCTATCCTGAAACGGGACGCAAAAACGTCCCGCCCTCCCGGCATGCTTGTACTGATGTTATCGGCCGGGAAGGCCGGCGGCGTTAGCCCGAATCCGCGCGATGGCGCCGTCCGTCAAGCACCGTGGGCGAAACACGGGGCTCACACGCCCCCCGCTCGCCTGACGGTTGGCTACGGGTTTGCCGACTCGGGGTCTTCGGACGGGTCGTAATAGGGCCGCTTGGAGACCGGCAGCAGCCGGCGGGGCGCCCGGACGGTGCCCGTCGGATTGAGGATCGCCGGGGGCGGCGGCGGGGCGTCGTCCGTGGCGGGCGGCGGAGCCTCGGAGGCCTCGACGCCGTCGGCCAGGTGCGGTGCGCCGCCGCAGTCGCCAAACAGGCACTTCTTCTTGCAGAACGTCCGGCACCACATGCCGCCCTGGTTGTGCCCGCAGCAGGGGCACGGCGACGTGTGGACGCAGTAGTTGTCCCAGAGGTGCCAGTTGCGCGAGCGGGCGATCTGGCAGGAGCCCCAGTAGGCGCCGTCCCAGGTTTCGATGAACGGGATTTTGTCGCGTCCCAAGTGACCGCGGTGGCCGCAGGATTCGCAGCTTTCGCAGGGGGCGGCCTCGCAGCCGCCGAAGCGCTGCCCGCAGGGCAGCGTGGGATGGCCGGCCTGCGCCTGAAGCGCGCCGGCCAGCACCGTCAAAACCGCCAGTCCCAGTCCGTAAGCCTTCATCTCGTCACTCCTTGTTTCCAATGAGGGCCGCTTCCTTCGCAGCCGCGCCGGCCGGGATGCTCCTGCATGGTCCCGCCGCCGCTGGCCGTCGGCCCCAACTGCCCATAAGAACTCCTGCGAGAAACATTGCCCCCGGTTGCCCGCAAGGCAAACCAAATCGTTGATTTTTTGCCACATTCCTCAGATTGCCGGTCCGGCGAGGGGCGCGGGCGCGGCGCATCCTCTCCTGGGATCGTCGATTAAGGGCGTGTTGCCAAACGGCAACGGTTGACATTTGGCGACGGCGGCGGGAAAGTGCCCCGCAGTTTGGCGGGCTGTTACGATTGCGCAAATCGATACGACCGGCATGATCGCTTCCTTGATCGCGGCGGGATGGGCGCTAGCGGCGGCGGCGGCGCTATGGCGGTCGCGGCGGCGGTATGCCGGCACAACATTGATCGCGCCGATCGCGTGGGGATGCGCGGCGCTCCTGGTGCTGGCCGGCGTGGAGGTCGCGTCGGCGTTTCAATGGGCGCCGCGGGAATCGCTTTCTTGTTTGCGCTATCTGGCGACATGCGGGACGTTCGCGCCGGGGATGGCGCTCTTGGGCGCGAAGCGGCCGCAGGACCGGGCCTGGCAGTTCGTCGTTCTGACGCTGCTGGCGGTGCTGGCGCTGCCCGTCGTGCAAAGCTGGGCCATTTCGCGCGGGGAGTTTCAGGTTCACGCGGCGATGCGCTGGCTCTTGATCGTGCCGCTCCTGGCGCTGGGAATTCTGAACGGCCTGCCGACGCGGCACTCTTGGATCGTGCTTTTCGGCGGCGCGGGGCAGGCGCTGCTTTTTCTGCCGTACTTTCCGGAGATTCCCGGTTACAACGCGTGGCAGTCGCTGCCGCAGCTTCCCTCGGCGATCGGCGTGTTTCTGATGTCGGCGGCCGTCGTGGCCTGGGCGGGCGGGTTCGGGGGCCGGCGCGAGGAGGCGCTGTCGCTGGATCGGGTGTGGCGGGAGTTCCGCGACGGGTTCGGGGCGGCGTGGGCCTTGCGCGTCGTGCAGCAGTTCAATCAGTCGGCGGCGATTTGCAAATGGAGCGTCGTCCTCCGCTGGCGCGGGCTGGAAGGCCGGCAGCCGGGTTCGCCACCAGAGTTGTCGGACGAGGAGCGCGCGGCGGTCGAGCGCTCGCTGCGGACGATTTTGAGACGGTTTGTGGGCGAGGAGTGGATCGAACAGCGCTTGGGAAAACGTCGTACCGAGGCGACGGCCGGGGTAGAATAGCGGTAGTCAGCCAGGCCGATTTCTGCGGTGTCACTGTCAGGTATCCATGATGTCGACGAACATGCTCAAGGGCGTCGTTCACGGCAGGACAATCGAGCTTGCCGAAGAGCCGGGCCTGCCGGACGGGCAGGAGGTGATGGTGATTCTTCAGGCGGCCGCAGTTGAGCCGGCTGCGGCGCAAGGGGAGAGTCTTCGCCGCGCTTTTGGATCATGGTCTGAAGAAGGCGCAGACTTGGACGACTATTTGCGGCAGGTGCGCGAAAACCGGAAAGTCGGCCGCCGGCCGATTGAGCCATGAGCTTCGGCTCGCGCGTGCGATCTCACACAGCGTTCTTCGGCGGCGTCGGCTCGCTCACGGCGGCCGGATGAAGCCCTCAGCAAACCCCCTTGCCGCGGGCGAAAAGTCCGCCGAGAAAAGCCGCCGCGGGGAACCGCGTAGGAGGCGAGAACGAACAGGAACACGCCTGGCGGCGCCTTGGCGACGTAGTCGGCCAGCGCCTTTTGGCCCTCGGACGTCGATGGATCGATTCCGGCGGGCGGCGGATAAACGACGTGCGCGATCATCTGCACGGCGAATACGAGGATGCCGGCGACGATGACGCCGGCAACGACCCCGCCGATGCTGCGCAGGATTTTCATGGCGTGCATTCTCCGCAGACGCGCGATGGTTGCGGCCGGCCGCTTCCCCAGGTTCGCGTCGATTCTCGCCGATTCCGGGCGATGGAGCAACAGCTTCGGTAGTGACCTCCCGGGGTGCGTTGACTGCGAGGAGTGGATCGACGTGAAGCCGAATGGAAGTCGCACTGGCTGGGGACGTGCGGTAGAATATCAAGAGGTGCGAGGCGATCCAACACAACTTCCGAGTGATCGACATGACGGACTGGCGCGAGCGGATCGTGGCAAATCCCGAGGTCTGCCACGGCAAGCCCTGCATTCGAGGCACGCGCATCATGGTGTCGGTGGTTCTCGACAATCTTGCCGACGGCGCCACACCCGAGGAAATCGTGCGCGACTACCCGCCGCTGACGATGGACGACGTTCGCGCGGCGCTGGCGTACGCGGCCGTGTTGGCCTCTGAAGAGGAACTCGTGCCGCTGCGATGAGCGACTTCCTGGTGAGACGGACGAGAATCGCGACAGGTCCTCATGAAAACGCGCCGCCGCGCGATGCAGCAGCCCCCGCCCGGCAGGCTGTGGAAAAAGAACCGCGCCGGCTGGCAATGCCCTGGCTGCGGCAAGACGTTCATCCAGCGCGGCCTCTGGCACTCGTGCGGGGCGTACACGCTGGCCGACCATTTTCGCGGCCGGCCGCGGGCGCGGAAGCTGTTCGAGGCGTTTCGGGCCTTCGTGAAGGACGCGGGCGGGCCGTTCCGGCTGTCGATCGCCAAGACGCGGATCGGCTTCATCCGCGGCATCACGTTCTCCGGGGCGATCGTGCGGAAGGACTACCTGCGGTCGGGCTTTTTGCTCCTCCGCCGCCTGCGCTCGCCGCGGTTTGTGAAGGTGGAGCACTTTCCGCCGTACTACGTTCATTACGTCGAAATCCGCGACGCGAGCGACCTGGACGACGAGCTGCGCGCGTGGGCAAGGGAGGCGTATGCGGTGGG